>JANOBH010000425.1:0-12763 GCA_031411535.1 Chthoniobacter sp.
ACGACGGCCTCCGCGTGAAAGTGAACGCCTTTCTCACCGTGTACCGCGAAAAGGGCGGCTTCGATCAGCTCGGCGACAAATGGCTCGCCGAGCAGAAGGCCGAGTTCAAGAAGCTCGGGATTCCGTTCTATTTTTAGCGCGGCGCTAGGGCGCGGTGCCGGCGTCGAGGAAGACATCCATCGGCTGCCCGACATAGACCGGCGTCTGCGTCTTCTCGAAGCGGAAGATGATCTGGAGCACCCGCGTATCCACGCGCTCGCTGCTTTCGCCGGTGAGCGATTTTTTCGGAACGATGTACGGCTCGATCTGCACAAAGGTCAGCGGGATTTCCGCGTCGTGCAGCCCCTTGATGAACGCGACCGCGGCACAGCCGGGGCGGACGCGCGAGGCATTGTCCTCATCCACATCGGCGCGGAGCTGGAGCTCGTCGATCCGGCCGAGGAGGATCGCGGGTTCCTGCGCATTCAGCGCGGCGTATTCGCCGGCGCGGGTATTCACCTGGAGCACGGTGCCGTCGCGCGGGGCTTTCACGGTCAAAAGATCGAGCTGCACTTTCGAGCGGGAGAGCTGCACCTGCGCACCGGCCAGTTCCGCGCGCACCGTGGCGCGCTGTGAGGCGGCGGCCTGCGAGGCAAAGCGGGCGCGCTGCCGCTCGTCGAAACCCGTCACCTGGTTCTCGCCGAGCTTTTCCATCCGCTCCCACGAATCCTTTTTGTCCGCGAGATTCACCTCCTCCGCCGCCACCTGCGCGCCCAGCGTGTGAAGCTGCGCCTCCTGGCTTTTCACGCGCTCCACCTCGATGTCCCGCATCGCCACGACTTCATTGACCTGCCCGACCTTGGCGTCCGCGACCCAGATCGGCACTTGGACATTGCGCAGCGGGGCGGTGGTCCAGCGCGTGAGCCCGCAGAAAACCGGCACCTGCTGCGACATGAGCAGCGCGCAGAAACTCAGGCCGCCGACGAGCATCGCGTATTTCGCGCGATCACCGAAAAGCATCTTGAGCGCGAGTCGGAGCATGGGCGCGCAACCACACAGCGCAGCCCTTTGCGGGTCAGGCCGACGGCTGGCTGCGCGTCGGGAAAAGCCGGTCGCGCAGCGCGAGGAAAGGCCGCTCGACCAGCCACGCCGCGAAGGTCCCGACGACGACGCACAGCGCGAGATACACGCCCGCCCGCGTGACCGGCGACACGTCGCGCGGCAGCCAGCCGAGGCCGAAGAAGCGCACCGGGATGTGCCACAGATAGATCGAGTAGGAGTACGCGCCGACGAGCGCGAGCGGACGCCACGCACTCCCCCAGCGCAGCGCGAAAAGCAGCAGCACGCCGCCCGCGAGATAGAAGCCCGTGAGCCCAACGGTGTGCAGATACCAGCCGCTCCCGATTTCCATGCAGAACGCCGGCACCGTCAGCGCCACCGCCACCGCAGCGAGCGGCCACCGGAAGCGCGCCCACACACGCTCCAGCGCCACCGGCGCGAAGTGCGACACCCAAGAAAGCAGCACGCCGAAGAGAAGCGAGTCGAGCCGCAGATGCGTCGGGAAAAGGTGTGTCTTCAGCCGGAAATCGAGCATCTGCGCCGTGGCGATCCGCGCCGCCAGCGCGAGCACGGCGACGACGATGAAAAGGCGCGGCAGATTCGCGAAAGGCGCGTCCTTTCGCCCCCGCACCGCGAGCAGCAGCAGCGGGAGCAGCAGATAGAAATGCTCCTCCACCGCCAGCGACCATGTGTGCGGGAAAAGCGCCGGGCCGTAATTCTGCACGAAAAGCGCCTCCGACGAGATGAGCGGCCAGCCGACGAACGCCCGCCCCATGTGGCCCACATACAGCAGCACCCCGGCAAACATGACGTAGAAGGCCGGATAGATTTTGAACCCCCGCCGCGCGAGGAAATGGCCATATCGGATTTCGCCGAAACGCCGGTACTCGCGAAAGAGCAGCCCCGACACGAGGAAACCGCTCAGCACGAAGAAGAGATCGACGCCGATCCAGCCGCCGCGCTGCCACACCTCCATCCACGCCGGCAGCGCGCATCCCGGCGGCGGCTCGGGAAAATGCCGCCCGAGCACGAGCAGCACCGCCAGCGCGCGAAGTGCGTCGAGCGCGGCGCTGCGATTTGCGGGCGGCGTTGTCATTTCCATCTGCCATCGCTATCAGCGGAAACGATGCCTACCGAACCCGACAAAACTCCGCGCGCCATAGTCTGGGGCGCGGGCCTCTTCGCAGGCGTCGTCTTTCTCGTCTCGTGGTGGCAGTGGTGGACGTTCCAGTACGGCACCTTTGACCTCGCCTTTTACGTCCAGTCGCTCTGGCTGGCCCTGCGCGGAGAGTGGACCGTCTCGCTGCTGAATGTGCCGCTCATGGGCAATCACGCGGAGCCCATCGTCTTCCTGCTCACGCCGCTTTTCGCCATCTGGCCGCACCCCATGCTCTTCGTCGCGGCGCAGACGCTCGCCTTCGCGACCATGCCGTTCACCGCGTGGCGCATCGCGCGGCGGCTCGAGATCGAAAGGCCCGCGGCAATCTGCCTCGCGCTGGCGACGATCCTCACGCCCGCGGCGCTGAGCATCGGCATCTACGAGTTTCATCCCGAGGCGCTGGCCGCGCCGCTGCTGCTGCTGCTGATCGAGGCGCGGCTCGCGGAGCGGCACGGGCGGTTCTGGCTATGGTTCATCGCCGTGCTGAGCGTGAAGGAAAACCTGGCGCTGATGCTCGTGGCCTTTTGCGCCGTGTGGGCGGTGCTCGACTGGAGACGCGGGCGCGCGTGGGTGCTGCGGTGGGATGTGGTGCCGCTCGCCGTCGCCGCGGGCTGGCTGGTGTTTTGCGGAAAGGTCATCAGCCCGTGGCTGAACGCGGGAAACGTGGATTACCTCCAGCTCTACGGCCATCTCGGGACATCCGGCGGCGACATCCTCGTGAAGTTTTTCACCGAGCCCGAGCGCCTCTTTAAGGCGCTCCACGTCGCGCTCACGCACGGCAATCTGCTCCCGGCGATGCTCGTGCCGTTTCTCCTGCTGCCGCTCTTCCGCCCCCGCTGGCTCTTGATCGCCGGGCCGCTGCTCGGGCAGCACCTCCTCTCGTGGCGCTACTCCGAGTGGTCGCTCGGGGCGCATTATCCCGCGCCGTTCATCCCGCTTTTCTGGATCGCCGCCGCGGAGGCGATGACGCGCATCCGCCGGCAGAAGACCGCCGCCGCCCTGCTGCTCGCCGCGTGCGCGCTCGCGCACCTGCGCTGGGGCCCGGCGTGGGACATCGCGCGCGCGACCACGCAGCTCGCGCCCGTTCTGGAGCAGCGCGAGTGGAAGGCGCAGATGCTCCGCGACATCCCGGAGTCCGCCAGCGTCACAGCGGCTGTGCCCTACCTTTCGCACCTCGCCACGCGCGAGCATCTCGTCTCGCTGCATCATGTGCTGAAGGGCCTGAAAACCCTCAGCACCACCAGCTACACGCCGCCGCCCACGAGCGACGTCGTCATCATCGACTACGCAGACACCTACACTTTCAGCACCGTCGCCGGCTACTACCACCCTCGGATGCGCACCGACGCGAAAGGCGAGGTCGAGTCGAGCGACCGCCTGCTCCACGACTACCTCCGCCCGCACGCGTGGCAGGTCCGCAGCCGGAACGAACTCACCGTCCTCACGCGCGGCGCGCCCACGCCTGCGCCGCCGCCCGGGGCGACGCCAGTCATTTTCGACGAAACGACCACGCTCACCTCGATGCAACTCGTCCGCGATCTGCCGGGCCTCATGCAGTTCCGCCTCGGCTGGCAGTTCACGGGCGAGCGCACGCGCTTTCCGTGGATGATGCTCGTGCTCTCAGACGGCGAGCATCTTTACCCCTTCATCAAGGGAGCCAGCGTCCCGCAGGCCGGCGCGGGCGCCGCGGGCGAGGAGTGGACATTCGTCCTCCCGTCGTCGATGCGCCCGCGCTTCTACTCCGCGTTCGTCATTTTCTACGACGCCAGCGAGGCGGCGTGGAAAAAGAAACTCCCTCCCGACGATCCGACATTCGTCCTGAAGCAGTTCGACCTCGGCGGCCGCGAGCGCCGGCCCGGCGGCATCTCCGACTGAACACGCCCCGGAGACGAAGGCCGTCACGCGCCGCCATAACCTGCGACATGCCCGCCGGGTCATTCGCGATCCCATCGACAGGATTCCGCCCGCCAGAAAAGATTCTTTGGAAAAAACGAAAACTCGAGCGCTTAAGGATGCAAACGTAGCTTCCCCCGCCATCCCCCCGATGACCCCCTCCCTCCCGACCCGTCCCCGCGCGCTCGCCTGGCTGCTGACCGCCGTATTATCCCTCCTCGCCGCCGTCGGCGGGGTAAAAGCGGACGACTGGCAGAACGTCCAGATCCTCCTCCCGGCTGGGCGCATGGGGCACAGCTTCTCGCTGGGAGGCACATTCGCCGGTCCTGAATCGCTCTACAGCTACGGGGGCGTTCTATCCTCTTCCTCCGCCGGCTACTCGGCATCCTTGTCTCTGTGGGCGTATCTCGACCTGGACCGCGAGTACTCGCTCTTCGACGAATCCGCGAACGACTCGCTGACTCTGGGGCCTCTGGGAGCTTATATGGGCGGGAGTTCGTACGGATTCGATTTCAAGACGACCCCGTGGCAGGCGATTGGTGGCGTGCGGCGGGTGTATTTCCTCACGGATGCGGCCCGGAGCGGCAATGCGCTGATCCTGCACTCCATGGGCGAGGCGGACGTATGGTTCCCGGCGTCCTTCATGGGAAACGTCGCCACCGGAAACCCGGATCTTCCATGGGTTGCCCGGTTTTCGGCGACTTATGACCCCGGCTGGCCCTGGCAGTTCGTGGATTTGACGTTGAACCAGAAGGCGGATGCGAACGCAGACCTTGCCGTCCAGGGTACCGGCTGGGCGGTGAACGACGTTTCCCCTCCCGAGGTGCCGATCGTCATCTGGCTCGATCCGGCGGAGACGGGCCGCAGCTTCACCGTGTGGAGCCAGGCGCCCGGCGGGCAGGAGCGCTTCGTGCAGGTGACCGCGCAGCGCGGGAGCGATTCCGGCAGGGGGACGATTCTGGCCGACGGCTCGTATCACTGGATGCCAGCGCGCTGCGCTTGGATTCAGACCACCCTCGGATACCGCATGCAGTTCTGGCTCACCCGCGACCTCGATAACGCGGCATCGGGCGGAATCCAGCACTACGGGCAAGGTTACGCAGGCCAGCCGCCCGCGACGTGGAGCGTGCGCGGCGCTTTCCCCGCCCTCCCGGATTCGGCCCGCAATCTCCAAGCCCGCACCTTCCATATCAATGGCGCCCGCTACGGCCATACCTTCTCGGTCGTGCATCCCGATACCTATCAGGTGTCCGTCAATCTCGGCGGCTGGGGCACGGTCTGGGCCGGCGATGGCTCGTCGATGAGCTACATGGAGGGCAGCGCCCAAATCGATGGGAACCAGCCCGGCTGGTATCTTTACGATGAGACGCTTCAGGAGGCCTGCACTCCCGAAACGACGTCAATCTTTGACGGCTGGCCGGATTTTCCCGGAGCCGCGCAGAATACGCTTTCCCTGACCATCTTCGGCTGGCGCTCCGGCCACATCCTGAAGCTCCGCCAGTTCAACGCTGCCGCTCAGGAAATCCGTTCGTTTGATTTCGGCACCCACGGTTGGGACATCCTGCCGGGCTCCCTCTGGCTGGAGCCTTCGGATTCCGCCCCGTTCGAGGTGCCCTATTTCTCGATCACCATGCCGACCGATCTGATTCTCGGCAGCGATCCGAATGATCCGGGCGCCAACCGGGGTTTTCTCGTCGAGGATCAGACCGTGCAGGATTTCTCTGGGTTCTTCCCTGTCGCCAGCCTTGGATCGGGCGCGATTGACCTTTCCAGATGGTACACGCCGCCCGTCGAGCAGCCGTACACCCTTTCCAGCACGCGCTTTTTCCACGATCTGGTCATCCGCTGCGCCAATGGCGAAGAATACCCGCTGACCGATCGGGCCACACAGGGCGACATCTCGTGGGGTGCGTGGGGTGACGCATGGTGGAATGCGTGGGGCTTCTTCACCGCAAATGGCAAACATCGGGACGGTTTCGTTCACTGGCTCATCGACCGGAGCACCAGCGAGATCCTCCCCCTTGGAACCACGAGCTATATCGCGGACTGGGTTTCCAACGACACGCCACAGAATCTCGTGGCGAGCACCGAGGGACAGGATTCCATCCGAATCACATGGGCGCCCGTAGCCGGCATCGAAGGCCCCAACAGCTATCAAGTCTGGCGGAAAAGGGCCGACTGGGGCTATTGGCAATCCATGGGCTTCTCTCCCAATGGCGACACCGCGTTCACGGACGCCAGAGTCGCTTTCGGAGTCACCTACACCTACCGCGTCCAGACCGCCTACGACCACGGCCGCTCGCTGCCAAGCCCCGAAGTGTCCCTCGCCAATTCGGATCCCACGCGCGACTCCGATCAGGACGGGATTCCGGACTGGTGGGAATTCGCGGTGATTGGTTACCATTATTGGGGGTGGGTGAACGGCCCGGCCTATCTCGCTCTCTATGAAAACGGAGTTGACCCGCTCACCGTCGATATCGACGGGGACGGCCTCCCGGACTGGCTGGAGATTCAACTGGGTACGAGCAAGGACAACCCGGATTCGGACTACGACGGCCTCTCGGACAAATGGGAGCTGGATCATGGCACCGATCCTTGGATTGCGGATTCCGATGGCGACGGCGCAACCGACGGGCAAGAGGCCGCTGCCGGTTCCAACCCGAAGAGCACCGCATCCCATCCTCCGGTCTTGAGAAGCGTGTTTCGGAATGTCTATTACGACTTCTATGATTATCCGAGCGATTCCCAATATCCCGACAAAGGCACCCTCGAAAAGACGGCATCATGGGACCCCACCCTGAATACGAATGAGGCCGACGCGCCCATCTCCGCCCCGGTCGCGCTGACCACGCTCTCCGCCAATCTGGCCCAAACCGCGTTTCCTGCAACGCTGCCGGCGCTATCCGCCACCGGTGCGCTCCTGACCCACGCGCAAAGCTCCGTAGGATTGGGATCGACAGTCTGCCCCCACGCACAAATCACACATCGCCGCTACTGGCTTACGGTAGCGCCGGCGGTCACCGCTCCGATCGAACGCACCTTCTTCATTGAAACCCGGCGCACGGTAAATGACGACGTTCATCCGCCGACCGTGCGCACTCAGACCGTCACCATCCCAGTGGGACAGACGGCGTCCGCTCCTTTCGACATCATCACCGCCCTGACCGTTGATCCCGAAGCAGCGGTCCGCCACTATGAATATATGCAGGAGACCCTCCTGCCAGTGGACATAACCGTAAGGAAGAAGGGCACGACCGCCGCGCCGGAGAATGGGTTGATCGTGACGAAAGGCGACATCCTGGAGATCGCGTTAGCGCCGCAATACTTTGACCAAGGGAAGCAGTTCGAGAACCTGATCACTTGGCACTACCGCCAGATGACATCGGACGGCAGATTCCCAGATGCTTGGACAGCGTTCGGCGACGCCGCCAAAGGAACAAAATTTGAGCACACAACTACCCAGAGTGGAGTATTCCGCATTAAAGCCACCGTTAATGGATCAAGTGACTATGAGCTCTTGCGGAAGCGAGACGAAGTCACGGGCACGCCGCCCACGACTTATGGATCGAAAAAGAAAGGCGACTACGATGCAATAGGCGTAGCCGACGAGCAATGGCAGATAGCTTTGGTGAACGAAATTCGAAATCACTATGCTAGCAACCTCTACCGCACGAACGCTGCTCTTGCTCCAGCTCACGGTTGGCCCGCATACGGCGCGGGAACTAATAAGTGTAACATCTTTGTGGCGCACCGAATTCGCGCCGCCGGCCTGAACTTAACGGCGATCAACGGAACGCTCCTCAATTACCCCCCTTTAGCAAACGAGTGGGCTGGCACAGAAGACACTCAGATACTAGTAGGTAGCCCAACTTACATCTTCAACTGGCGGCTCTTACCCTCTGACACACCTCGACAGCCGGGCTTCGTTATCGCTGCGCCGAGCGATCCGGAAGGTCATGTTGGCATTCTCGATTATGACGGACGTGGTGTGCAAGCAGGCACTGACTCGGGAATCGTAAATAAGAACTTTCCGTTTTTAGGTTCAAAAATGCGCAAATATGACATCGGTTACTAACATTCTCTGCATACCTCTCCTGAGCCTTATTTTTTTGATGGACATGAAGAGCTATGGGCAAGATGCAAAAGAAAAGCTCCGCGTCGCGATATCTGAGCGGGCCAATCAGATCGCACTGGAAGCCAAAGGAATGGATATCGGTCTCGAACCCGGGACTATCGCTGATAGCTATATTTACGTTCAAAGAATGGAAAGCTTTAAAGCTCTGCGCGCGTCGATGCTCAAGGAATGGAGATTCGTATTCCAAGATATCGATGCTTACGCGCCTAATGACTATATCAAAACCTTACTCATACTTTCCTTGAGAGAACTGCCAGCGGAGGAGTATTTGACCTTCATGGAGAGGGCGCTCGATTTGGCGGTCGAAAAGAGGCTTTCGCTTCAACTCACGGAGTGGGCTTTATTCCCGGCTGCCGGACCCAATGTTGCTACAGCGATCAATTCCTACCACGAGCCGCGTGTCCGCGCGGTGCTGCTCAAGGCAAAGAGGCTTTTCGGTGGTGATCCGCAGCTGATGGTAACTCTTGACGACGTTCTGAGCGGTCGTGCCAAGGTAGAGCGCGACAAGTTCATTCGCCTTTCAACAGGAAAGCCATCGATAGCTGACCCCAAGCTGCCGGGATCACCAACGGCAACGCCTGTTCCGCCGACGGCCTCGCCGACCGCGACGCCACCGGCTTGGCAGCCGTCCAGCGCGCCGGCGGCGCAGACTACGGTGCCGATCGTCGAGCGCAAATCGCAGTTGTGGCCGTGGGTGATTGGAATCCTCGCCCTCGTCGCGATCATGGTGCTTGTCTTCAAACGCCGCGCGTAGCTAACCGCCTGGCCGATGAAGTGGGCGGCCTCCCGCCGCGGCGAGTGTGAAGCGAACCGCCCGCCGTGCAGGCATCGCGCCGCGCGAGCGCGCTGCCCGCCTTCGCCCAACCAGCGCCCTCGCGCGTCACGCTGCCTGCGAAGCCGCGCCGGGACCGCCAACCCCCTCGCGCCCCGTTCGCACCGCGCGGCTGTCACGCCGGCTGCTTGCGAAGGGGGAACGAAGGGGGAACGGGTCAGCGAAGGGGGAACGGGTCAGTCCGTGCATATGTGCAAAATGCACGCCAGGGTCAGTCTGTGAAGCTCGCTCTGGGATGGACATGGCCTGCTCCGCAAAAGTTTGGGAACGAAGCGAATCTTCAATAGCACCGACTCAAGGATTCTAATCGGCGTTCGTGCTTTCTACGACGCCAGCGAGGCGGCCTGGAAATAGAAACTCCCTCCCGACGATCCGACTTTCATGCTGAAGCAGTTCGACCCCGCCGGGCGCGAGCGCCGAGCCGGCGAGATCACGCAGTAGGTCACGATTCGCGTCGCGCTTCCGAGGCCAGCGCCTGCGCCTCGCGCGCCGCAGCTTCCGCATCGGCGTGGCGGCCCAGCTTTTCATAGATGCTGGCTAGTAGGAAAAACTGGCTGGGCTGGCCGGGATCCCGGCGCATCGCCTCCAGTTGCACTGCCAGCGCGGCTTCCGGGCGCCCGCGCGCCAGTTCGATGCGGACGATGCCGCCGAGCGGCGCGGCGTCATGGATGTCGAGCCGGCTGGCGGCGCGAAGCGCGGCGATGGCCCCGTCCGTGTCACCCGCACCGGAGCGAAGCCGCCCGAGCGTGACCCATGCGTCGAAATGCCACCAGTGGGCAGCCGCGAATAGCGCGACCGCGGGCAGCGCCGCGGCCTCGCCGTGCTCCGCCGCGCGGAGATCGCTCTCATATTTCACCAGCTCCCACGTTTCCGGGAAACGCGCCCGCGCCTCCGCGAGCACGGCCAGCGCCTCCGCATCGCGCTGCGCCTCGTGGTGGAGCCGGGCCAGATGCAGCGCAGCCGGCCACGTCCGCGGATAGCGGCGCGAGTTTTCATCCGCGTCCGCCTTTTCCACTCGCAAGAGCGGCTCCGCCTCCGCGGCGCGCCCCTGTCGGGCCAGACACATGCCGAGATACATCCGAGCCGGCGCGTAGCCGGGAAAGCGCGCGATCATTTTCCGCAAAACAGCCTCCTGTTTCGCAAACTCGCCACGCTCGCCGTAAATGGCGGAAAGCGTGCTCAGGATGCGCGGCGTCGCGCCGCCGTCCTCGATCGTCCGCAGGCAGAAAGTCTCCGCATCGACCCAGTCGCCCGCGCGCACCCACGTCCGCGCGCCGAGCGCCACGGCCGCGAACATGGCCGCCACGGCGATGCCAGCTTGCGCACGGCGCGGCAGGGCCAGCACCGCGCCGGCAAGCAGCAGCAGAGCGCCGATGCTCGCGAGATAGATCCAGTGCTCGGCGACTTCCGCATTGAGCGGGAAGAGATTTGAAATCGGGAGAAATGCGACTGTGAACCACAGCGCCCCAAACCGGCGGAGCCGCCGTCCGGGACCGCGCAGCATGCATAGCCCGATGCCAGCCAGCCCCGCGACCAGCCCGGCAATCGAAAGATACTCGTAGCGCGCATGCTCCCGCCAGCCCGTCGCGCTGGCATAGATCGAGGGATCGGACAGCGTCCGCTCCATGTGGAGCCGGCCGGGGCAGACGATGAGACCCGCGTAGTCGCCCAGCGCCCGAAACATGAGTAGAAAGCGGTCCCCGATCGGCGTCGGAGGTGCGTTTTCCATCGGGGCACGGAATCCCGGCAGCGAATGGAGCCATGCGTATATCGCCAAAAGCGCCAGCGCACCGGCAAAGGCGCCACCTTTCACCCGCCGCGGCCAGGTCCGCTCGAAAAAAAGTGTGTGAACGGCAAAGATAGCCAGCCACAGCAGCGCGATCTCCTTCGAGCAGAGTGCCGCCAGCATCACCAGCGCAGCAGCGCAGCCAAGGATCCATCGTACGAGGAGCCCGCCGCCGCCCGCCGCTCGCCGGACCAGCAGCCATGCAAGAAGCGCGAAAAAGCTCCCGAGACTGTCGGCCCGTCCTGAAATGTATGCGACCGCCGCATTGTGGATCGGGTGAACGGTCCAGAGGAGCGCGATGAGAAAAGCGGCCAGAAGATGCCTCCGCGAGTCAGCCGTGGAATCGCGGCCCGTCATCCTCGGAATGAGCTGCCGGAGCAATTCAAAAAGGAAAACGCCGCTGCCCGTGTGGAGCAGGATATTCGTAATATGATAACCCGCCGGCTCACCGCGCCACAACCAGTAGTCCAGCATGTACGACCAGTTCTGGACGGGGCGGTAATAGGTCGAGAAAGAGTCGAAGAACAGGTAGTGGCGAAATACCTCCCACCCAAAGACGGGGCTGCGAAAAAACGGGTTTTCCCGTACGAGGTAGTTATCATCCCAGATCAAATCCCCATTCAAAGCCGGGCCATACACAGCCAGACCCGCCATGAGGAGAACAAGCCACGCGACCCATCGCAGCAATCCGGGAGTCCCCCACCTCGATACTGCGCCGGCCGGAAGGACAGTGGGCGCATCGGCGGTGCGCCTTTGGGTTAAGAGGGCCGGCTGGCAGGTCATGGGAATCCTCATCCCTAGCTATTCGAGTGCCGTCGGCTCCGTTTCATGGTCCAGAAGCTGCGGAAAGGCTCAGCCGGGGGGCCGGAAGCTGGTTCCAACCCAGTGCATCAAACCGCATGGCCAGCGCCAGCCGCCGACTCAGGGATAGTGCGGCGACCAGAAATCGCTTGGAGCCACGTCGGACAGTTTGTTGAAAGTGGTCGCGGACAGTTTCGTGATGGAGTCCACCGTGCCGCCGGCCACATAGGCGCTGCCGAGCAGGTCGTAGCCTCCGGAGTTGTAGATGACAGAGCCTTTCTTCAGGTATTGCTGCACATCTGTCCAATCGCAGAGGGCGCCGGCCGATTTGTTCGCATCGATTGCGTATTGATCGATCGCCGAATCGATGATGCGGAGATCCTCGAGAATGCGGGTCGCCTGCGAACGCTTGCGGGAACGCACAAAGCTCGGTACGGCGAATGCCGCCAAAAGGGCAATGATGGCAACCACGATCATGAGTTCCACGATCGTAAAGCCACCTCGACGCCTGTTCATGGTCTTAAACATCTGATTTGTCTGTTTTGCTTCGGTTTCCTCCCAGGAGACATTTCGCAGATGGGAGTCATCCATTTTTAGCAAGTTCAAGACCAAGGGGGATCGACTTCCGCTACTTTTGGAAAGCTTTTATACAGCATCGATCGCCATCCTCTTGCGATTCGATCAAACGCAGGCTTCAGCGAATGAGCATTTATTCGACTGCTTTCCGGGAGAATGAGTCAGCCGCCCTCCCGCGGAGCAGGAGGACGGCTGAGAATCTGACTAAGCTAAGCTGGCAGGAGAATCTGCTGGCTCAGGGGTAGAAGGGCGACCAGAAGTCGCTCGGGGCCACGTCCGACAGCTTGTTGAACGTGGTCGCGGAGAGCTTCGGAAGCGAATCCACCGAATAGCCGGAGTACGCGTTCGTCAGGAGATCGGTCCCGTCGGAGTTATAGATGACAGAGCCCTTCTTGAGGTAGAACTGGATGTCGGTCCAGTTGACCGTCGCGCCGCCGGACTTGTTGGTTTCGATCGCATACTGGTCGATCGCCGAGTCAATGATCCGGAGGTCTTCGAGGATGCGGGTGGCCTGGGAGCGCTTGCGGGCTCGCAGGAAGTTCG
>JANOBH010000426.1:0-2621 GCA_031411535.1 Chthoniobacter sp.
CGACGGCGGCCCGTTTTTCTCGCCGGATGGCCAGCGCATCGTGTGGCGGCGCTTCGACGAAAGCGGGATGATCGCCGACGTGTGGACGATGAAGACCGACGGCACCGACAAGCGGCGCGTGACGGATTTCAAGTCGATGTCGTGGGCGCCGTTCTATCACCCCAGCGGGAAGTATCTGATCTTCACGTCGAACAAGCTCGGGTTCGCAAACTTCGAGCTGTTCCTCGTGGACGCCGCAGGCGAGCGCGAGCCGGTGCGGGTGACATTCACGGATGGCTTCGACGGACTGCCGGTCTTTTCGCCCGACGGGAAGAAGCTCTGCTGGACAAGCGGGCGGACCGGCGATGGCAAATCGCAGCTTTTCCTCGCCGACTGGAATGACGAAGCGGCGGCCAAGGCGCTGGCGGATGCGCCGAAGCGTGCGGCCACGGTGGAGCAGCGGGTCGCCGCGCTGGAGGAGTATGTGAAAGAGCAGGCGCACGCGCCCGTCGAGGCGACGGCCGGTGGCATGGTCATTCATCTGCCGGATCAAAAGCTCGCGCTCACTTCCGAGATCACCGCCGCCGACCTTCAAGCCGAGGCGGCGTGGCTGGCCGATCCCGCGCGTGACGGGCGTCTTGCGGGTTCGCCGGGCGGGAAGGCGGCGGCGGATTTTGGGGCAGGATATTTCGGCGCGATTGGATTGAAGCCGCTCGGAAATGACTTTTTCCAAACCTTCGAGTTCAGCGCCGGAGAGCGGCTCATCGCCGACAAATGCGCGCTCGCGGTCGAGGCGGACGGGCGCAACTCCAGCTTCGCGCTCGAACGGGATTTCCGCCCGCTGCCTTTTTCCGACAACGGTGAAATCGAGGGCGAGGTGATCTTTGCCGGCTACGGTCTGAGCGTGCCGGAAGACGGGAAAAACACGCGCTACAACAGCTACGACGGCATCGATGTGAAAGACAAAATCGTCCTGCTCCTGCGGTACGTGCCGGAGGGCGTGGAAGCCGCCCGGCGCGCGCAGCTCAACCGCTATTCCGGCCTGCGCTACAAGGCGATGATGGCTCGCGAGCGCGGTGCGAAAGCCGTGCTGGTGGTGACCGGGCCGAACTCGCCGAACGCGGGGGAGCTGCTGCCGATGACGGGCGATGGGAGCAACTCGGGCAGCGGCATCATCGCCGCATCGATCAGCGGCGCGACGGCGGACGCGCTGCTTTCGCCGGGTGGCAAAAATCTGAAGGAACTCCAGACGGCGCTCGATTCCGAGAATCCGCATGCGGAGGGCGGCTTCATCCTCCCGAAGGTCAAAGTGAAGCTCGCCGCTGGCGTGGAGCACATCCGGAAGACCGACCGCAACGTGGTGGCCTGCCTCCCGCCGGTCGGCACCGACGAGTATGTGCTCGTGGGCGCCCACTACGATCATCTCGGGAGCAGCGCCGCAGGCTCCTCGATGGCGCGGGCTGGCGAGGAGGGAAAGGTGCATCCGGGCGCCGATGACAATGCCAGCGGGACGGCGGCCGTCCTGGAGATCGCGGCGTCGCTCGCGAATCGTCGCGCGTCGGAACGGCTGACTTTTCAGCGCGGCGTGATCTTCGCGCTGTGGTCGGGCGAGGAGATCGGGCTGCTCGGCAGCGCGGCCTTTGCGGAGAAGCCGCCGGTGCCGGTCGGGAAGATCGCGGCCTACGTGAACTTCGACATGGTGGGGCGGCTGCGGGAAAACAAGCTCACGCTGCAAGGCGTGGGCAGCAGCAAGGTGTGGCGCAAGCTGATCGAGAAGCGCAACGTCGCTGCGGGGTTCAATCTCACGCTTCAGGACGACCCGTATCTGCCGACCGACACGACGAGCATCTACCCGCGAAAGGTGCCGGTGCTGAATTTTTTCACCGGCTCGCACGAGGACTACCACCGTCCGACCGACACCGCCGACAAGCTGAACGCCGAGGGCATGGAGCACATCGCGAAATTCGCGCAGCAGCTCGTGCTCGACCTCGCGAGCGCGCCGGAGCGGCCGGATTTTGCGCGCGTCGAGCGCAGCGATGCGGGCACGGGTTCGCGCGATACGCTGCGGGCCTATCTCGGGTCGATCCCGGATTACTCGACCGAGGTGAAGGGCGTGAAGCTCAGCGGCGTGCGCGCGGGAAGTCCGGCGGAGAAGGGCGGGCTGAAGGGCGGCGATGTCGTCGTGGAGTTTGCCGGCCAGAAGATCGCGAATATCTACGACTACACGTATGCGCTCGATGCGGTGAAGATCGGCACGGCGGTGAAGGTGATCGTCGAGCGCGACGGGAAGCGCGTGGAGGTGACGGTGACGCCGGAGGCGCGGAAGTAGGGGGGCGTGCGCGTTTTCTGTGGCTTGGCAGGACCGGGCGCGCGGTTGCGATTGGCGAGAGTGCGTGGCGGATGGAGCGTTTGGAGGTTCGAGCGCGGGAGCGCCTCGTCCGGCGCGCAGGTTCGCATTGCTCCCCCCGGCTCCAGCCGAGCGCCGGGCGTCTTCGGAGCCGAGCGCTCCAGCGCGACGAACGGGCGCTCCTGCGCTCGAGGTGGCGGAAGCGGGATGATGCGCGGGCATGCTTGGCGCTCGTGGCCGCGCGCGCCGGCACTTTCGCAACGATCTACAGCTCGCTCGCCGGTGCCTGCATTTG
>JANOBH010000427.1:0-9018 GCA_031411535.1 Chthoniobacter sp.
GGTGGCATCCGATTCACGTTGATTCAACCCTTTGGCTCTCGTTTCCCAAAGTTAGCGCAGCGCTTTGGGATGCCGGCGGTGAACTTCTTCTGCTCGCCCGTCCGCCGACCTCCCTATTCCCTTCCGCCTCCTCGGTCGGCCATGACCCGCGGGAGATCGTCGGCATGGACGACGGCGTGGAAGTGATTCTCCATGATGACCCACGCGTAGAGCCGCAGCCCTTTCTCCCGCCGGCAGAAGTCGAGGGAGCCGGCGAGGATGTCGCAGCAGGCGGCTGCTCGCGCATCCGCCATCCTCCCTATTCCCCTCCTCCTCCTCGGTGGTGAAGACGGGGAGCCAGTCCACGATGGTGGAGGTGACGAAGTGGGCGCGCCCGGGTTCGCGCACGGTGTAGCGGCTGCGCATGGCGGGAGGGTGGCTTTTCGGAAACGGAGTTTCAAGGCGGGGCGTGCGTTCCCAAAGCGCTTCGCTAACTTTAGGAACGAGAGGAATGATTCACTTCCCCGTCGCGTCGCTGGTGTAGAGGTCCATTCGCGCGCGGTTGCCGACCCACATCAGCGCATCCTTGCCGATCTCTTTCACATTCGTGCCCGCGGTATCGAGGATATGGAGCTGGTGGTCGGACTGATAGACGCTCGTGCCGTAGATGAGCGACATCTTCGAGTCGGTGTTTTTGAAGAGGGGGCGAAAGGCGGGGATCTGGCCGATGGGATAGATGAATGCGCCGAGGATCTCGGTCTGCGCGCCGGAGTCCGCCCAGAGTTTGCTCGACTCGTACTCCGTCTTGAAGCCGAGGCACCAGATGGTGGCGCCGTGGCTGGTGATGCATGGGCCTTCGCCGTGGCGCTCGGGGTTCCACTGCCGCGCCCAGATTCTCTGCGGGTGGTCGAAGCGGAAGTCGGCGTCGCCGAGATCCTCCATGAAGAGCTTCCCGCAGCCGGGCGTGTTCGAGTAGCGGCCTGGGCCCGCGCTTTTCAAAACCAAGGTGGCCGGCGATGCGTGGCGCAGGCCGGCGATGGCGAGCCGCTCGATGACGACGGTGCGCGCGGCGTCGGGTTCGTCGAAAACGAGCGCCGGTTCCTCGCCGGTGAAGCCTTTGGGGCGGCCGATGCCACCGTGCATTCCGTAAAGGCGCTCGGTCTTTCCGCGGAGATGGAGCGTGCCCTCGACCGGGTAGTCGCCCTGCGGGAAGTAGATGGTCTTCGCGCCGGAGTCGATCGCGGCCTGGATGGCGGGCGTCCAATCGTCGCCGGCCTTTTTGTCCTCAAAGGATTTCACGTTCACCCAGTCGGTGCGGATGTCGCCCCACGGGACTTCGGGCGTGTCCTCGATCGGGAGCTTGAGCGCGCCCTTCGGACTGCCGTGGCCCGTCACCACATGATCGCCGATGTATTCGTCGAGCACGGGGCCGGGGATGGTTTCGCTTGTCCACGTCTTCGCCTTTGGGTCGGTGAGTATCCGCTTTTCCACCGCGGACTTGTAGCCATCGGTCTTCACGCGGAGTGCGTAAAGCGCGCCCCCGGCGCGGATGGCCGGCTCTCCGACCCCGCCGCCGGTGAGCGTGGAATCGAGCAGTGTGATCATGGAGTTCGCGCCTTCGCTGATGAGCGCGGGCACCTTGTTCGTGCTCGTGAGGCCGCGGATGGCGAGGATGTTTCCCTTGTTGCTGATGCCCGCCTTGCGCTGCCCGTCGAGGGCGATGTGCTCCATCGTCATGGAGTACTCCTGCCACTCGGAGGTGATGCCGTAGTCGAAGCCGCTCACGCGCACGCGGTCGATGAGTGCGGGGCCATTGGCCTTGTGCGTGAGGTCGAGCCCGACGACTCCCGCGCCGTCGCCGCTGCGGATGGTCACGTCTTCGAGCCGGCCGATATTGTTCGAGTGATATTCGAGCCCTTTCGCGCCGGGGTTGCCCTTGCCGGTGTCGATGGTGAGGCCGCGGATGTAGAGCGAGATGCTGCTGCCGTTGACGGCGCTGTTCGAGCCCGGCGGGCCTTTGGTGCTGCTCGCGCGCCAGACGGGGCGCGGGTCCGCGGGGTTCTGAAAGCCGTCCGCTTTGTCACGCAGCTTGATCACCGTCCTGTCCTCGCCCGCGCCGCGCACGGAGAAGAAGCGGCTGCTGAGCAGCGTATCGCGCACGAGGTAGGTGCCGGGCGGCAGGTAGAGCGTGTGGTAGGCGAGCGGCACGCGGTTCGCGAGCGCGGCAAAGGCGGCGTTCAGCGCGGCGGTGTCGTCGGTCTTGCCGTCGCCGACCGCGCCGAAAGCCTCGCGCGCGTCGATGTAGCCGGTGTCGCGCGGCAGCACGGTCTCCTCACTCTCGAAGCTCACCGCCTCGATCGGTTCCGCGCGTGCGCGGAGAAACTGCGTGGGCTTTAGCGCGCCGCGCGTGAGCCGCGCCTCGTCGATCTTCCCCGCGAAAATGGATCCCTTTGGCCCGCCGCCGATGTAGAGCGGCGCGCTGTCCCACCGCATCTCCGCCGGAGCCGCGATGGTCTTCACCTGATAGTAGTCGATGTAGCAGGTGAGCGTTTTCGCCGCGGTGTCGTGGACGAATGCCATGTGCCGCCAGTCGAGGTTGTCTTTGAAAATCTGCGCGCTGGTGCCGTAGTGGCCGGGCCGGAAGTGCTCGGTCTTTCCGCCCGGCGCGGTGAAAAACGCGTGCAGATACGTCTGCCGGTGCTGCGCGAAATACCGCGCCTCCAGCCCCCACTCCGCCGCGGCGCCGATGACCCGCGCCTTCATCGCGAGCGGCCCCTCCCATTCGCCATCCGGCTTGAAGAAAAGCTCCAGCGTCACGCTTTCCCCCACGAGCCCGGCCTGCGCGGCGTCGAGCGCGACCTCCAGCGCGTCGTTGTGGCCGTCCTTCGATTGGAAAATCAGGCTCGCGTTATTCGGATACGAGAGCCGCCGCAGCGGGTCGTAGATGTAGTGCGCGGCGACCTCGTCGCTGAAGAAAAGCTCCGCGCCATCCATGCGCTTCGCCGTCCCGAGGGCGGCGTTCTCCACTTCCGATTTCACGTCTTTTTCAAAGCGCCAGAATCCCACCGGCTCCGGCCCGCCATTGGCAGCGCGGTCGGACTGCGCCTCCGCGACGATGCCTGACGCGAGGAGGCTGATGAGCAGCAGGGGGGCAGGCTTCATGCAGCGCAGAGAAGCATCCGCCCTGCGCCAAGGCGAAGACTTTCGCTCCCGCTCCGCGCGCGGTCACTTCATCCAGACGAGCCGCAGCGAATCGCGCTCGAACCACGCGTCACCCTTCTGCGCACGGAGTTCGGCGACGAGGATCACATCACCGCCCGGCGACTCGAAATCATAGCCCATCGACTTCCAGGCGCTGTCGCCTTCGGCGGAGTCCGGACCCTTTGTCCCGCCTGAGATGCGGATCCCGGCGCCCTTGTTTTTGGCGTCATCCATCGCGGCCACTCCCGCCGTCTTCACGCGCGCCTCGAAGCGGTACCTGCCCGGCGGCAGATTCATCGTCCGCCGCCACGAGCCCGCGCTGGCGCCATTCGCGCGGATGTGCAGGCACTTTTTTGCATCCACCGCCGCCTCATCCATTGCCGCATCGCCACCCGAGCCATTCTCCGGCCCCCAGCCGTCGGCGAGCCGCAGCACATTGTCTTTGTCAAACTGCGGCGGCTTCGGCACGTCGCCCATCTGCCTGCCGACATTGGCGATTCGCTGCGTCACGCGATCGCGGGCGCCATTGATCTGCCCCTGGTAATCCTGCGCCCACTTCGGGTTCTTCTTCGCGAGCGCCGCCTGCACTTTCTGGCCGGTCTCAGTGACGCGCTGGCCCCAGTCGATCGGCTTCAGCACCGTCTCGTAAATCTCCCGCACCCGCTCGCGATACTTCGCCTTCCACGCCGGATTCCCCAGCACGGCCTGACCGACCATTCCGCCCGGATCGCGCACAGCCGGCGCGCCCGGATCGCCAAAGGTCTGGTCCATCCCGTGCAGGAAAAACACCGCCTTCTTCGTCTCGGAATCGAAATAGACGCGGTAGTTATTCCGGTTGAAATCGTAGCCGTCCCAGTGCGTGAGGATGGACTCCATGGCGAGATGGCTGAGAAATTTTTCCACGTCGAGAATCGCGCCGAGCCGCGCCCAGCGCTTCGCCTGGTCACCCTCCTGGCACGCGGCGATCAGCTCCTTGATGTTGTCGCGCTGCTTCGGATCGCCTTGGTCCTTCTCCATGTTCACCTCCAGCTCTTTGACGAACCCGCCGTCGTAAAGGTCGCCATCCGGCTGCTTGAAAAAGTGCGAGAGGAAATCCTTCGAGAACGCCTCCTTAAAGACGTAAAGCCCGTCGTCCTTGCCATTGAGCGTCACGAGTGCGTGCGAGCACCGGCTCGCCGGCACGCCCGCCTTTCGCGCCATCTCGCCGGCGATCATCTCCATGAGATACGTGCCGTCCTGCGCGCCGTTGTTCAGGTGAAATTTCTCCATCCCGCGAAACGGTTCGCCACCCTTGAATTTGCTCATGCTGATCGTCAGGCCCGGCTTGTCATTCGGCCCGCGGAAGCTGCCCGCCGAGCCCTTGAGCTTCAGCCCCACGCCTTTGTAGGTCTTGCCGCCGGCTTCCGTCATCGAGCACTCCACATAGCGCCGGTGGTCCTTGTTCAGATACTCCCACTCCTCCGGCTTGAACTCGAACTTCAGCTCCGGGATCGGGCCGTCCTTCTCGAAAAAGCTGTCCACCGTGATTCGCTGCTTCTCGCTCTTTGAAACCTTCGCTGGCGCAGGGTCGCCGAGCACGGGCTCCGCCACGCCGTAGGCTGCGAGGAAGATCGCGCATCCAGCGACGACGACGATTGCGAGGGTAAAAAGGAGTGTTCTCATGCGCCCAGCGCCTCGGTGTGAAATGGTCCGTGAAATCAAGTCGTGACGCTCCCCGTGCATGTTGGCCGAGTCAATCCGGCGCACCGGAAACTTCTTAGTGCGGGACTGGCCTCCATCGGCTTTCGGTTCGTGGGTTCTGCCCCATTCACGCCGCTTTGTTTCCGCCGATGTTCCGCACGCGCAGGCGAGCAGCTTTTCGATTGGCAGTACTTCTCCACCGCGCTACTTCCGGCGCCCAAATGAACGCACGCCAGCTCTTCACACTGCTCTCCGCCGCCGCGTGCCTACCCGGCTTCGCGCACGAGTTTCCCGGCCATCCTGGGCACGATCATCGCGTGGACTCCACCATCGGCGCCGAGTTTTACGCCGGGAGGCGCGGCTACTGGCACGCGGGAGCGGCCGTGGGCACCGTGCTGGGACGCGGCGTGGCGGTGGAGTTCGGCGCGCATGTCGTCAGGGAGGAGAGCGGGGCGAAAGAGGTGCCGTCTTTCGAGGCGGAGCTGATTTGGGAGGCCGGCAGCGGGCTGGAATTGGAAACATTCGCATTCGGCTACCCGGAGACCGAACGCCGCCAGGCGTGGGGCGTGGGCGTCCGGGCAACCAGGCGCTTTGCCCTGCAAAACGGATGGAGCGTGGCGCCGTTTTTCGGACCGGCCTTCGCACACGTCCGCGCGGAAGACGGCGAAACCGGCGGCCCGGCCACGGTCCGGCACTCGCTGCTGCTCGGTGGCGCGACACTCGAAGCCGGTCCGTGCTCGCTCACGCTCATCGGCAGCCATTCGTTTTACAACCGGGAGGTCTCAGGTCTCGCGACGCCGGTTGATTTCGAGAGCATGAGCCACTTCGCCGCCTACGAAAACAACGACGGATTCCCGCAGGACACGCTGGCGGTCGAATTCGCGTGGGAACTCTCCCCGTGGCTGACCCTGCATGCCCGCTACGCCGCGCTGATCGCCGCCGACGAAACGCGGCACGCAATCGCCTTCACCCCGGCCGTGAAGATCGGCGAGCGCGTCGAGTTCACCGCCGGCATCCAGATGCTTCGCGGCGGGGAGCAGGAAAACGACCTCGCTTTCGCCGGGCTGTCCTTCTCGTTCTGACGACACGGCTCACGAGCGCGCCGCCCGCGCGGGTCCGGCAGCTACTTCTTTTTGGCCGCGTTCGCGTCGCACTTGCAGAGCCACTCCGGCTCTTTGCAGGCGCTGCAAATCGAGGTGTCGTATTGCATCCGCGCGGTGATGGCTTTGGCTTTTGGCGCGTCCTTATATTGGAGGATCAGCCATTCGCCGGACTTCACGGCGGGGACGACGAATTTGCCGCCGGCTTTTTCCACTGCGAGCTTTTCGGCCTTGTTGGTCGGGCCGCCGCTGGCGGTGAGGGTCTGCTCCCCGAGCGCGACGGGCTTCATGTCCTTGTCCAGGAGGGCGACGTGGAATTTGCCGTCCTTCATGGTGACTTCGCCGTGCATCGTTTCGTTCTTTGAGAACTCAAGGATGCGGCCGCCATTGGGGCCGACTTCGACTTCGCCATGCGCGAATGCGGCGGCGGTGAGGGCGATGCTGCTGAGCAGTGTGAGGAGCTGTTTTTTCATGGGTCTGTTTGGTTTTTGGTTTCTGGTTTTGGTTAGTGCGAGGCGGGCGCTTCGTTCGCGATCGCCTGCGCGGCGGCCTTGCGGCCGAACGTGTAGAAGACCGTCGGGGTGACGCCCAAGCCCAGCAAAGTGGAGGTGATGAGGCCGCCGACAATGACGACGGCGACGGGGTGCAGGATTTCCTTGCCCGGCTGATCGGCGGCGAGGACGAGCGGGATGAGGCCGATGCCGGCGGCGAGCGCGGTCATGAGCACGGGGACGAGCCGCTCCTTGGTGCCGCGGATGACCATCGCCTTGGTAAAGCCTTCTCCCTCGTGCTGCATGAGGTGCAGGTAGTGCGAGATCAGCATGATGCTGTTCCGCGCTGCGACGCCAGCGACCGCGATGAAGCCGACGAGCGTGGCGATGGAAATGTTGTTGAGCTTGAAGAACGTGAAGACCAGCCCGCCGACGAGCGCGAGCGGGATGTCGCACAGCACCTGGAACGCGAAGAACGGCGTGCGGAAGTAGCCGTAGAGCAGGAAGGCGATGACGACGAAGACCACGCCGCTGAGGATGGCGATGCGCTGCGAGGCTGCGGACTGCGCGCGGAATTCGCCCTCGTAGGAAATGAAGTAACCCTCGGGCAGCTTCACCTTTTCCGCGACGCGCTTTTGCAGCTCGACGACCATCGTGCTCACGTCGCGGACGCTGGGCTTGATGGCGAGGGCGAAGCGGCGCTGGGCGTTCTCGCGGAAGATGACGTTCGGCCCTTTCGCCTCGCGCACGTCGGCGATGAGCGAAAGCGGGATGCGCTGCACGCCACCTTCGTTGTCGTGAATCTCGATGGGCAGCCCGGCGAGTTTCTCGGGCGATTCGCGCCACTCCAGCGGCAGGCGCACCGCGAGGTCGATCTCGCGCTGACCTTCGCGGAGCGCGGCCACGTTTTCGCCGCCGAGCAGCGTGGCGAGCGTGGCATTGAGTTTGCCCGGCGTGATCCCGTAGGCCGCGGCACGGTCGCGATCCACCTCGATGCGGAGCTGCGGAATCACGGACTGCTGGTCGAGCTTGCAGTCCTCGAAGCCGGGGAAGCTCTTCGCCACCGCCTGCACTTCGATGCCAAGCTGGCGCAGCTTGTCGAGGTCGGGGCCGAAGACCTTGATCGCCACAGGCGCGGAGACGCCGCTGAGCATGTGGCCGATGCGGTCGGCGAGCGGTCCCATGACGACGCTGAAAGTCCCCGGCACGCTCTGCACTTTCCGCCGCACGTCGGCGAGGATCGCGGCGCGGCTGCGCTGCGGGCCTGCGGTTTTTCCGGTCGATCGAAAGTCCACGTCGAACTCCGCGGTGCTGACCGGCACGACGTGATCGCCGCGCTCGGCGCGTCCAAGGCGGCGTCCTACCTTGTGGACCTCGGGGATGCTGAGCAGTTGCTGCTCGATCACGTCGGCGATGTTGTTCGTCTCATCCAGCGACGTGCCCGGCGCGGCGGTCATCGAGACGAGCGCGGTCTCCTCGTTGAAGGAAGGGAGGAAGTCCTTGCCCATCCGCGGATAGAGCAGGAAAGCGCCGACGACGATCATCCCGACGATCCCAAGCAGCAGGAACGGCTGCGAAAGGCCGAGGCGGAGCAGCGTGTTTTCCAGCAGCGCCTTCATGCCGCGTGTGATGAAGCCGTCCTTGTGCACCTCGCCGACCGCGGGCTTTAGCAAAAAGGAGCACAGCACCGGAATCACCGTCAGCGAGACGATGAACGACGCGACCATCGAAATGATCGTTGCGATGGCGATGGGCGAGAAGAGCCGGCCTTCCACGCCGGTCAGGCCGAGCAGCGGGAGGAAGACGAGGATGATGAGCAGCGTGGCGTAGAGGATCGAGTTCCGCACTTCGCCGGAGGCGCGCGCGATGACATCGAGACGCGGGTGCGGATTCTCGATCGCGGCATTTTCCCGCAGACGCCGGAAGACATTCTCCACGTCCACGATGGCGTCATCCACGACCATGCCGATGGCGACCGCGAGCCCGCCGAGCGTCATCGAGTTCACCGAAATATCGAACCACCGGAACACGAGCATCGTGATCGCGAAGGACAGCGGCATCGCCATGAGCGTGATGAACGTCGTGCGGAAATTCAGGAGGAAGAGAAAGATCACGATCGTGACCATGATCGCGCCGTCGCGGATGGCTTCCTTGAGATTGCCGATCGCGTGCTCGATGAAATCGCCCTGCCGGAAAAGCACGATCGCCTCGACCCCCGCGGGCAGCGTCGGCTGCAGCTCGGCGAGCGCCTTCTCGATCTCGCCGGTGAGCGTGAGCGTGTCGAAGCCCGGCGCTTTCGTGATGCTCATCACCACGCCGCGCTTGCCATTCACGCTCCCAGCGCCGCGCATCGGCTCCACGCCCCACTCGACGCGCGCCACGTCGGCGATGGTGATCGCGCGGTCGCCGACCTTCTTCACCACGGTCTTCGCGATGTCATCGAGCTGCACGGTCATCGCGAGATTGCGCACCATGATTTCCGTGGTGCCCGTGTTGATGAATCCGCCGGTGGAATTTCCCGCCGCCTCGCGCGCCGCGGTTTCGAGCTGCTCGAATGTCACGTCGTG
>JANOBH010000428.1:0-2924 GCA_031411535.1 Chthoniobacter sp.
CGAGTTTGGCATTCGGGAACATGCAGCCGTCCCAGCAGATGTGCTGGATGCCGCGGGCGGCGGCGTCTTTGAGCCAGTAGCCGGCGCATTTCACGATGTCGAGTTTGCCATTGGGATCGTCCGCGGGGCAGTGCTTGCCGGTCTTGTCGTGGTCGCCGGCGCCGTGGACTTCGCCGTCGTTTTGCGCGACGTGAAAATCCATCGTCCACGGGCGCAGCTTGTCGGTCATCTTTTCGTAGGCGGCCCAGAACTCCGCGTCGCTCGCGCCGTCCTTGATGAGCGCGTGCTCGGGGGCGTTGTAGCCGAGCAGGTAGAGGTAGGTGTGCGCGAGGTCGGCCTGAAAGCCGACCGTCTTCGGCATGCCGACGGCTTCGAGCAGGTCGAGCATGTCTTTCCATGAGTGCATGCCTGCCCAGCAGATTTCACCCTCGGCGGCGAGCCGCTCGCCGTGCTGCTCGGCGATCCTGCCCGCTTCGCGGAAAGTCTCGGCGATCTTCGCGGTATTGGCCGTGGGATTCTCGGCCCACTTGTTCACGCCGAACTCCGCGGAGTCGATGCGGATGACGCCGTATTTGCGGACGCCGTGCTTGTTGAAAACGCCCGCGATCCGGCAGGCCATCTTCACGGCGCTCAGGAATTTCTCGCGCTGCGCCGCGTCGCCCATCGCCGAGTCACCGACCGTCCCGCCCCACACCGGCGCGACGAGCGAGCCGACGTTGAAGCCTTTGCCCGCGATGAGATCGGCGATCTTCTTCAGCTCGTCGTCGCTCGCCTCGGGATTCGTGTGAGGGAGGAAAAGAAAGTAGTCGATGCCCTCGAACTTCTGGCCGTTCACACTGGCCGCGGCAGTGAGGTCGAGCATGCGCTCCAGGCTGATGGGCGGCTCCTGGCCTTCGGCGTCGCCTTTGCCGACGAGTCCGGGCCACATGGCGTTGTGCAGTTTGGGAAGGGTGTGGGTGCTCATGGAGTTTTGCGGGGTTGGCCCTCCTGCCGCGCGCCCGTTTCTGCCGGGGAAAATCCGCGAGGGGAGGAGCGCGAAGTGGTGTGCCTAAAAGCCCCGGCAGCGACAAGTCCCTTTTCGGGGGGCCGCCGAAATTTCCCCTTATTGACCGCCGCGCGCGCGATGTTACGCTCCGCACGAAATTCCGAAGTGCATCTGGCGGTGCGTCTTTAACGCGACCCGCGGCGGCACGGTCATCCCTCCCATTTCCACCCCACATCATGAGCGAATCCGCCGTCGTCCCCGCATCCGTCCCACCCTCGAAAAGAGCCACCATCGAGGAGGCCGTCATCCGCATCGCAGGCAACTCGCAGGACGGCATCCAGGCCATCGGCGGCTTCCTCGCCCGCCTCGCGGGCCGCAGCGAGCAGGAGGTGATGACCTTCATGACGATCCCGTCCACGATCTCGGGCGGGCCGTCCATTTTCCAAGTCCGCATCGGCTCCGGCGAGGTGCTCAGCGCCGGCGACGACGCCGACGTGCTGCTTTGCTTTTACGACCACAGCTACGCGAACCACATCTCGTCGCTGAAGCGCGGCGGCATCGTCCTCTACGACTCCGACCATGTGAAGCCGAACGAGGAGCTGCTCGCCACGTATCATCACGTCGGCGTGCCGATCTCCTCGCTCACGGTCGAAGCCATCGGCGGCACCGGGCGCGACAAGGGGAAGAACATCTACGCGCTCGGCCTGCTCGCGAAGATGTTCGACCTGAACGTGCCGAAGCTCACGAAGCTGATCGAGGAGCGCTTTCGCGGCAAAGACCCGACGATCGTGGAAAACGCGCTCGCGTGCTTCAACTCGGGCTACGGCCACCAGGTGCAGGGCCTTTGGGAAACCTTCCAGTTTCACCACGCGGAGCACACCGGGCAGGAGTATGTGGTCATGAGCGGCAATGAGGCGCTCGCCTTCGGGATCATCGCCGCAGGCGTGCGCTTCGGCGCGGGCTACCCGATCACACCGTGGAGCGACATCATGGAACTGCTCCGCCGCGAGCTGCCGAAATACGGTGGCACCTTTGTCCAGACCGAGGATGAGATCGCGGCAATCTCGATGGCGCTCGGCGGCAGCTACGCGGGGCGCGTGGCGGTCACGGGTTCGAGCGGACCTGGCATTTCTTTGAAAACGGAGGCGCTCGGCTGGGCGAGCATGGCCGAGATGCCGGTGGTCGTCATCGACGTGCAGCGCGGCGGCCCCTCGACCGGCATGCCGACAAATGTCGAGCAGAGCGACCTGAACATCGCGTGCTTCGGCGGCCACGGCGACAGCCCGCGCGTCGTCCTCGCACCGTCGAGCGTCGAGGACTGCTTTTACACGGCGATCGAGGCCGTGAACATCGCCCGCAAGTACTCGACGCCCGTCTTCATCCTCAGCGACCAGGGCATCGCGTCGCGCATCGAGGCATTCCCCTACCCCGATCTCCAGAAAGTCTGCCAGGACATCTCGCCGGACTTTTCGCCCGTCGCCGAGCACAAGCCCTACGATCTCGCCGCGGAGGACGGCATCACGCGCCACCTCGCGCCCGGCACACGCGTCGCGAGCGGGAAATACCCGGTCGTCACCGGCCTCGAACACGACGAACTCGGCCACCCGACCGGCTCCGGCAAACTGCACACGCAGATGAACGCCAAGCGCCGGAACAAGCTGAAGAAACTCGCCGGTGAGATCCCCCTGCCGACCGTCTATGGCGCGAGCGAAGGACACGTCCTGCTCGTCGGGTGGGGCTCCAGCAAAGGACCCATCGAGGAAGCCGTGAAGCAGGCGCGCAAGAATGGAGAGGCGATATCCGCCCTGCACATCACGCACCTGAATCCGCTGCCAAACGGACTCGAAAAAATCTTCGAGGCGTTCACCCACGTCGTCGTGGTCGAGTTGAACGACGAAGGCCTTTACGGCTACGGCCAGCTCGCCGCCGTCCTCCGCGC
>JANOBH010000429.1:0-6034 GCA_031411535.1 Chthoniobacter sp.
CTCGCAATCCTGCCGGCTCGCGCTCGACGGACTCACCGTGCGCTCGGGCAAAGCCTTCGAAATCGCCGCCGACCCGATGGCGGAGATCACCTCGGCGAGAGACGACCCCATGACCGTGCGCGAGCGCGTCCTCGACCCCGCTGCGCCGCTCGTCTTCCCAGCGGCGTCGGTGACGGCGGTGGAAGTAATCACGCGGAAAGTGTAAGCAGCGCGCTGACGATGAACCGGACCAATTACATCTTCGTGGATTTCGAGAACGTCCATGAGGTCGATCTTGATCTGATCGCCGGAAAAACTGTCGTGGTCACCCTCGTCCTCGGCGAACGGAACAAGAGTCTGCCGGTCGAGATGGTCGAAGCGCTCCTTCACCGTCCTGCGGAAGTGCGGATGGTGAGGTGCCGGGTCGCCGGAAAGAACTCACTGGATTTCGTGCTCGCGTACCATGTCGGACGGCAGGTGCTCTCCGACCCCGGCGGTTACTTTCACATCCTCTCGCGAGACAAGGGGTTCGACGCCTTGATTCTTCACCTCAAGGACAACGGCGTCTTCGCCGCACGCCACGAGGAGTTTGTAAAAATCCCGGTGTTGCAGAAAGAGCCGCCGGGTCTCGATGAGCGCATCAAAGTCCTCAAGACGCACTTCGCCGAAAACAAAACGAACCGGCCTGCGAAGGAAAAGACGCTGCGCTCATTCGTGTTCGGAAGATTTGCGAAGACTCTTAGCGACGCGGAACTCAGCGCCACGATCGCGGCCCTTGCCGCCAGCAAGGTGGTCGAGCTCACCAAAGCCGGGGCCGTGCGTTACACGGTTTGAGCGAGCGTCGGCGAGGCAGCGCAGCGTTCCCGCGGGCGCGGCCACGGAACGTCACGGATACAGCAGCACCTTTCGCCGCCGCTCGGCGAAGGATTCGCGCTCGTGGAGCCATGTTGCTTTCATGGTGCTGATCTCGCGGAGGTCGCGGACGGCGGCTTCGGTCGCGGGGTGGACGAGCAGCTTTTGCAGGTGCTCTCCTTTCCACTCCGCGGGGTGCTGCCGCTGGAGCGCGCGGGCGAGCGCGAGGCCGGCTTCGACGGGGTTCAGGCTTTCGCGGTCGGTGATGACGATCTGCACGCCGCCGCATTCCTTTCCTGCGAAGATGTAGCCCGTCGGAGTGAAGCGCATGGGGATGAAGCGGACGCCGGGGAGCTGCTCCGCATTGAGCGCGGCGGCGAAAGCGAGGTCATTGATATACGGCGCGCCGACCAGCTCGAAGGGGCGGTCGGTGCCGCGCCCGACGCTGATATTGCAGAACTCGATGAGGCCGACTCCGGGATAGAGCGTGGCGGCTGGGAGGCTGCGCATGTTTGGCGACGGATTCACCCACGGCAGGCCGGTCTGGTCCCACCACAGGTCGCGCGTCCAGCCTTCGCACGGGATGACGATGAGGTCGGCGCCGAGTGAGCGCTCGGCATTGTACATCCGCGCCAGCTCGCCGAGTGTGAGGCCGTGGCGCACGGGCACGTCGTGCCATGCGGTGAAGCTGGCCGCGCCGTCGCGCACCGGGCCGTCCACGAGCACGCCGCCGATGGGGTTCGGGCGGTCGAGGACGAAGAATTTCAGCTTCGCTTGCGCTGCGGCGGCGAGGCATTCGCCGAGTGTGGAGCCGTAGGTGTAGAAGCGGCAGCCGATGTCCTGGATGTCGAAAACCAGCGCATCGAGACCGGCGAGCTGCTCTGGCTTGGGCGCGCGGCCTTCGCCGTAGAGCGACCAGACGGGCAGCCCGGTGGCGCTGTCTTTGGCGTCGCCGACTTTCTCGTCGGCCTTTCCCGCGATCCCGTGCTCCGGGCTGAAGAGCGCGACGGGCTTCACTCCGTCTGCCTTCGCGAGCAGGTCGATCGTGCGCCGGCGCTGGCGGTCGATGCCGGTGTGATTCGTGATGAGGCCGACGCGCAGGCCGCGCAGCGGGGCGAATTTATCGCGCACCAGCACATCGAGGCCGGTGAGAACCTGCGCGGTGGCGGCCGCGGGCGGCGTCGCCAGCGATCCGCCCGGCCGCGGAGGGAGTGCGCCGGGGACGCGGGTGAAATTGAAGCCGCTCACGCTTTCCGCCGCGAGCGTGCCGAGGAGCTGGCGCAGCGGAAGGACGTTGCCGGCTTCGGTTGGGTGGTTGCGGTTTGAAAGGAGGATGGCGAAGGACTGCGAGAATGGGTCGATCCACAGCGAGCCGCCGGTCCAGCCCGTGTGCCCGTAGCTGCCGAGCGGAAACCACTTTCCCCGCGGCGCGCTGTGGCCCGTGTCGATGTCCCACCCGAGGCCGCGCCGGCCGGCGATCTCATCCGGCGTCTGCACCGTCGTCATCCGTTTCACGGTCTCGCTTTGCAAAACGCGCACGCCATCCAGTTCGCCGCCTGCGAGCAGCATCCGCGCAAAACGCGCGACGTCGCCCGCCGTGGTGAACAGCCCCGCGTGTCCCGCCACGCCGCCCATTTTCGCTGCGGTCGGATCATGCACCGCGCCGCGCTCCGTGCCGCGCGTGGTCGGCGCGATGCGCGGGCGCAGCTCCGCAGCGGGGCGGAAGCCGGTGTCCTTCATGCCGAGCGGCCGGAAGATTTCCGCCGCGGCGAACTCATCCAGCGCCATGCCGCTCGCGCGCCGGACGATCTCGCCGAGCAGGATGAAATTGATGTCGCTGTAGCGGATGAGCGTTCCCGGCGGATCGCCGAGCGGGAGCTTGCACGCTCGCGTGATGCCGTCCTCGTAGCTCGCGACGCTGGCGTGCGGGATGCCCGGCTTTGCGCCCGACGTGTGGGTGAGCAAATGCCGGACGGTCACGCCCTCTTTGTTCTCCCCGGTGAACTCCGGCAAGTAGCGCGCGACCGGCGCATCGAGTTCCACCTTTCCCAGCTCGATGAGCCTCATCACACACGGCGTCGTAGCGATGACCTTCGTGAGCGAAGCCGCGTCGAAGATCGTGTCGCCGGTCATCGCCTCGCGCACCGGCTCCACCGCCCGCTCGCCGATCGCCTTTTCAAAATGCGCGCCGCCATGCTCGACCCGAACCACGCCGCCCGGCAGCCGCCCCTCGGTGATCGCGAGGCGGATCGCAGTATCGATCTCGGGAAAAACCTCCGGCTGCAACTGCGCCGCCGCGAGCGCCGCGGAGGCGAGGAGGAGTAGGATGGGGCGAAACATGCGCGCAGCCTACGCGGGCCGCCGGACCTGCGCCAAGCCGCCGCCCGGCCCCGGCGCACGCTTGCAAATTGAAGAACGGCGCGGCGGTGTCGCGGCTTAGTCCGTGAGACTCAGCTCCCGCTTTGTCCTGTAGTAGTCCTGGATGATCTGCGAGTCCCTCTCGGCGGGAGTCGGCTCGCCCAGCGGCGCTGCCCAGGCCCAAAGCTCACGCGCGTTCCGGTCCCGCCGGATCTGCCGCTCGCGCCAGTCCGCCTCCCACGGACGCGAGGGCTGCGTCCGGGCCACCTCGCGCAGGCCGAGCCGCAGATCCTCGCGGGTGCGGCCTTGCGGCAGGGTTTCCGCGGCGCGGAGCAGGACGGGCCACGCATCGGGACCGAGCGTCAACTGGTAGGCGACATTGAAACCGTAGCCCTCCCCGCGCGTCGGGCCGCGCTCTACGTTGTAGCGGCAGACCCATGCGACCACGTCGAGGAATTGCAGGACGAAGAAGAGGGCAAACGTCGCCACGGCATTGCGCCAGACCAAGTCCGTTGCCCCACGCCCGCGCCGCACATGCGCGCACAGGAAAAGGAAACCCAGCGTGACGAGCAGGAGGAAGCACGCGACGTACACGCGCTTCGCCGTCATCTCCTCGGTATCGACGTAGAGCTTCAGCCGGAAAAACACCCCGGCGATCAGCACCAGATTCTGCGCGACCCAGGCGAATGCGAGGCCTTTCAAAATGCGCGACTGCGTGACCTCGCCGGACTGCTGAAAGAGAACGGAGAGCACCAGGCCCGCGAGGACGGTGGCGGCGATGAGGCTGTTCACGCCTTCGTGCAGAAACTGTTTGCCGTTCATCCCCTCGGGCACGGCGGTGTGCATCCACAGATAGATCACGTCGATCGTATTGACCGCGAAGAAGAGCGCGTTGAGCGCGGCGAGGATCATCACGCTCTGCCAGAAGGCGACGCCGGCATCCGAGCGCCGCCATTCCTGCAGCGGCTGCGCCCAGCTCCGCGCCGCGACCGCTCCCGTGCGCGGGCGGATGAAAACGAGCGCGAGCGTGGCGAGGAAGAGCCAGAAAAAGATGCGCGCGATCGAAAAGTCAAAAGTCGCGAACCACTCCCGAAGATGCGTGCCGAAGCGCCCAAGGTATTCCGCGAAGATGCGATTGCCGGACGAGAAGACGACGGCAAAAACCGCCAGCAGGAAAACCGCTGGCAGACCGATGCGGATGATCCGCGCCGCGTGATCTCCAAGGCGGCCCGTGGTGCCGGCCTTTGAGAGCGGCTGCTCATTGAGCCCGTGCGCGAGCCAAGCCCAGCGGCCCGGCCCGCCCGCCCACGCCACGAATGACTCCGACCAGCGCGCCCATCCCGCGGCGAGATTCCGGTAGGAAAGCTCGCCCGTCAGGATCGCGAGCAATGCAGTGACGACGGCGACAGTTGAAAACGAAATCTCCACCGCCATCTGCCAGGCCGATGCGAGCAGCAGCGCGAAGGGCAGCAGCACACGCGCCTTTAGCGACGCGCGCCCGTGCCGGATCAGCATCAGCGATGCGACCGCCACGATGAACACCGACAGCGAAAGGCCCGGCGCGTGATTCCAAAAAAGAAAGTCGCCGAGGACGGTGAGCGCGCCGGCGGAGAGAAGTGTGGGCACCACGCGCTCGCCATCCGCGAGCGCACGAGGTTTCGCGGGCAGGGCGGGAGGAACGGGCGGCGGCTGGGCTGGCGGATGCATCTGCGGGAGGATGGGAGGCGCCCTTACGACAGCGGGCGGGTGCGCGCGTTCATCCTTGGCCGGTTCATTCTGGATTCGCGGCGCAGCTTCGCGAATCCGGGGCGGAGGGATTTCGACGATTTCCCCGCGCGCACAAAGTCGCCCTACTGGCGCAGCGCTTCCTCTCGCGGTACCCAGCCGAAGCGGGCGCGCAGCCGCCAGACCATCACGCGCACGAGGAGCGCGTAGAGCACGGCGGAGCCCACGGTTTTCGCGGGGACGCGGACGTACCACGGCATCTCGTTTTGCGAGAGCTTCCCGACGGCGAAATCGACGGGCACCTGGAGGCCGTGGGCGAGCTTCACCGGGAGCTGGACGGGCACCTGTTTCACCCATTCGCCGAAAGGCTGCGTGGCGATGCCGCTCCAGTGCCACTCCGGGTCGAGCGCCGCGCCGGCCCAGTTCGCGATGCCGAATGCGGCAAGGATCGCGAGGAAGAGGCGGAAGCCGAGTGCGCGGAACATCGCTCAGCTTTCCTTTCGCACGCGGATCTGGATTTGGCGCGAGAGCATCCACTTCACCGCGAACATGTCGCACGTCGCTTTCCACGCGCGATTGCCGAAGCCGTACTTACTCACGCCCGCGAGGCGCGGGCGGTGCTGCGTCGGGACCTCCGCCAGCTTGTAGCCCATGCCCTTGATCAGCGCGGGGATGAAGCGATGCATGCCGTAGAACGGGACGAGGCCCTCGCGGCACTCGCGGCGCATCGCTTTCAAGGTGCAGCCGGTGTCGCGCACGCCGTCGCCGGTGAAGCGGCTGCGCACGAAATTCGCGATGCGGCTTTGGATCCGTTTGAACGTGGTGTCCTTGCGGTTCGCGCGGTAGCCGCAGACGAGGTCCGCGCCCCGCTCGATCTCCGCGAGCAGTTTGGGAATGTCGTTGGGATCGTTCTGCCGGTCGCCGTCGAGGAGCACGATGACGTCTCCTTTCGCCGCGTAAATGCCCGCATACATCGCGGCGCTCTGGCCGGTGTTTTTGGTAAACTCGAGGACGCGCACTTCCGGGCCGCGCTTGATCCGGGCGACGGTTTCGTCCGTGGAGCAATCGTCGATCAGGATCAGTTCGTAGTCGCGCCCGGCGAGCGCCCCGGCGATCTCTT
>JANOBH010000430.1:0-2147 GCA_031411535.1 Chthoniobacter sp.
GCGTGGAGTCGGTCTATCGCTGGGAGGGAAAGGTGGAGACGGGCGCGGAGGTGCTCGTCGTCTTCAAGACGGTGATCGGAAGCTACCAGCAGTTTGAGGCACGGCTGCGCGCGCTGCATCCGTACCAGGTGCCGGAGGTGCTGGCGTTGCGCGTCACCGATGGTCTGCCGGCGTATCTCCGCTGGGTGGAGCAGAGCTGCGGATAGCGCGGCGCCTACCGCTGCGCGGTCGCGGCCATGCGGCGGGCGATGAACTCGCGGATCTTTGGGAACTTCACCTTGTCCAGAAGCATCGCGGCGGCGGCCGGATCTTTCGCGACCATGGGTTCGAGGGCGTACCACAGCATGAGCGGGAGGTTCTGGTCCTTGGCATCGTCGTCGCGTGCGAGGAGCGGTTCGAGGATGGCCAGGCGCTCCCCGACGGGCAGGCGCTGGGCGGCGCTCGCAAGGTAGAGGCGCACAACGGGCGATGCGGTTTCCCGTGCAAGCGTCGCGAGCTTTGCCCGGACGGCTTCCGACGGCGGACGCTCACACGCGAGCTGGATCGCCCACGCGCCCACATCCTCGCGGCCCGCGCGTGCGGTCAGAGCGTCGAGCAGCAGCGGCTCAGTCAGGCCGCCAGTCATGTGCAGTGCCCACAGGCCGCGCAGTGCGGCGCGCGGCTCGGCATTGCCGAGCGCAGCGGCGAGCGTGGGGAGTGCGAGCGGCCCGGCTTGCGCGCGCTCCTGCAGGAGGCGGCGCGCGTGGCGGGAAAGCCATTCGTTTTTCCCGACGACCATCGCCGCCAGCTCTTCGTTCTTCCTTTTCGCGAGATCGACCGGCGTCGTCTTCTGCCCGTTGTACACGACTTTAAAAATGCGCCCGTTGCTCTGGTCGTGTTTGGCGGGGTTGTTGTCGTGGCACTGCTGCCTGTCGTACCAGTCGATCATGAAAACCGAGCCGTCCTGGTCGGGCAGCAGGTTGATGATCTGGCTCCAGGAGTCGTTGAATTTGATGAAGTCCTCGCCGTGCTTTGCGACGAGGCCGCTCCCGGCGCGCTCGGGCGCGTCCACGTTGATCCGTGCGCCGTGGATGTTGTTCATGAAATACTTCCCGCGAAACTCCTCCGGCCATGATTCGCCCTGGTAGATCATCAGGCCGGCGTGCGCGTGGCCGCCACCCGCTGCGTCGCTCTTGCCATTGCCCGCATGCGGATTTCCACCGAGGAAGTGCCGGTGGTCGGCGATCGTCTTGATGTCGTCGTAAGTGTAGGGATTCGCGTGCGGGCCTGCCTGCCGGTGGTAGCGCCCGCCTTGGATCATGTGGAAAAGATGCGGGATCACGCAGGCCTCGACGACGCACTGGCCGCGCGCGTCAAAGTCGATGCCCCACGGATTGCTCGTGCCTTCCGCAAAGACCTCGAACTCCCCGCGCACCGGCTGATAGCGCCAAACGCCGGCGTTCAGTTTCACCCGCTCCGCGTCGGCTGTGCCGGGCTTGCCGACCTTGCTGTGAGTGAAGACGCCGTGGCAGCCGTAGAGCCAGCCGTCCGGCCCCCACACAAAGGTATTCAGCGTCTCGTGCGTGTCCTGGGAGCCCCAGCCGTCGAGCAGCACGCGCGGCTCCCCGGCGGGTTTCGGTGCGTCTCCGTCCTGGATGGGGATGAAAAGGAGATTCGGCGCAGCGCCGACGTACACACCGCCAAAGCCGACCTCGATCCCGCTCACGAGATTCAGCCCTTCCATGAAGACCGTGCGCCGGTCGAACTTCCCGTCGCCGTCCGTGTCCTCGAAGACCACAATGCGGTCCTTGCCCTCGCCCTCCTTCGCGCGGTTTGGGTAGGTCAGGCCTTCCACCACCCACAGCCGCGCGCGGTCATCCATGCAAAAGGCGATCGGCTGCACCACGTCCGGCTCGGCGGCGAAAACCTTCATCGCAAAGCCCGGCGGGAGCGTCGCCTCCTGCGCAGCGCGATCCGGGGGCAGGCCGGAGAATTTGATCGCGTCGGGCGTGAGATCGGCGGCGGCGAGCAGCGCGGGCAGCGTGAAAATGCAGGCGAGAGCGGGGAGAGATTTCATTCGGGTGTGGATGGATGAATTGTTACCCCGCTCCCATTCCGTTAATTTGGTCAAATTCCGTTAATTCCGTCTTAAAAGACAAAAACGGAAT
>JANOBH010000431.1:0-16753 GCA_031411535.1 Chthoniobacter sp.
ACGCGCCGGCCCAGCGGTCGCGGAGTTCGCGGAAGGCGTCGCGGAGGTTGCCGCGGTAGCGGGAATGGATGGCGGGTGCTTCGCCGATGGGCAGGCGGCCGCCGGTGATCTCGGTGGCGAGGTCGTCGAGGAGTTCGGGAGTGGTGCCGGTTTCGATCAGGGTGGGCAGGCGGCCGGTGCGGTGGAGGGTGATGATGCAGCCGGCGAGCGCGTCGATGACCGAGCGCAGCATGAGCCACTCGTGCGTATTGAGCTGCTCGGCTCCGTCGAGCATGAGCACATCGGGCGCGCGCATCCTGCGGACTTCGGCGAGGACGGCGTCCTTTTCGATGCGGCGGCTTTCGGCGCTGAGGCGGAAGATCCGGGGCGTCAGGCCGCGCTCGGCGAAATACGGCGCGAGCTGGGCGATGAGGACGCTTTTCCCCGAGCCGGGCGGGCCGACGATTGCGCCGCGGTAGTTGCTCTCCGCGCAGCGGGCGAGGAGCGTGTCCCAGGTGGACCCGGCGGGAAAACGGAAAGCCAGGCTTTCGAGGTTTTCGGAGGAAAAGGGATTGTCGTCGGTGCTCATGCGTTTGGCGCGGGGCGCGACATTTCCACAGCCGGAAGGATTGGCAACGGCTTACCTCATGCGGGACCGCGGCACCCGGCAATTTCTTTGACCGCGGGGGCGCGCCCGCTACGGTTTCGCCCTCAGCTTCCAATCCTCCACCAAAAACCGAAAGGAGCACCGCACCACTATGGGACTCATGGACTTCATCAAAGGCGAACTCATCGAGATCATCGAATGGACCGACGACTCGCGCGATACGCTGAGCTACCGCTGGCCCGACGACGACAAGGAGATCAAGAACGGCGCGCAGCTCATCGTGCGGGAATCGCAGATCGCGCAGTTCCTTTATCTCGGGCAGTTTGGCGACACCTTCACGCCCGGCAAGCACACGCTCACGACGGACAATATCCCCGTGCTGGCGACGCTGAAGGGCTGGAAATACGGTTTCAACACTCCGTTCAAAGCCGACGTGTATTACGTCAACACGCGCCTTTTCACCGGCAACAAGTGGGGCACCTCAAACCCGGTGATGATGCGCGACAACGACTTCGGCATCGTCCGCGCGCGCGCCTTCGGGACGTACGATTTCCGCGTCACGGACCCGAAGCTCTTTTTGAAAGAGGTCGCCGGCAGCGATCACCACTTCCGGCTGGATGAATTCGCGGACACCATGCGCTCGCGGATCGTGTCGCTTTTCAGCGAGGCGCTCGCCACGGCGAAAATCCCGGTGCTCGACGTGGCCACGCAGTACAGCGAGCTCGGCGGCGCGCTGCTGCCGCTGATCAATCCCGTGACGACGGCGAAATACGGGATCGAGTTTGCGACCTTCGTGATCGAAAACGTGAGCCTGCCGCCGGAGGTCGAGGCCGCGATCGACAAGCGGTCCTCGATGGCCGCCGTGGGCAATTTGAACGACTACGTGAAATTCCAGATGGCGCAGGGCATGGGCAGCGGGCAAGGCAGCGGCGCGGGCGGCATGGCCACCGAGATGGCCGTGGGAATGGCGATGGCGCAGCAGATGATGCAGCAGCAGGGCGGCGTGCTCGGCGGTCAGGCCACGCCAGCCGCCGCACCGCCACCGCTTCCCGGCCAGGCGGCGTCCGCTCCGGCGGCTCCCGACCTGCTGGGCACCTCCGACGCGGCACGGCTGCTCGGCGTGAGCGAGGCGGATGTCCTCGCGACACTCGAATCCGGCGACCTGAAAGGGAAGAAGATTGGCTCCACGTGGCGCATCACCCGCGCGGCACTCGATGAGTTTTTGAAAAGCTGAACAGGTCAGTATCTCCGCGCCGCCCGCCCGTTCATGTCCCGTAAAATCCCCTGTTCCCACAGCGCCGCCGCCAGGAGCGCCTTTTCCTTCCTCGAGGTGCTGCTCGTCCTGGGAATCATCGGCCTGATGATCCTCTGCCTCGTCGGCTTCTTCTTCTCCCGCGGCGGCGAGCCCCTGAAGATCCCGGAACCCAAGGCCGTGCATGCAAAGGCCACACCTGCGCCCGCGACTCCGGCGCCTCCGGCGGCGCCCGCTCCCTGAGCCGCGGCCCGCTTCGCACCCGGCCAGACCGCGCATGTCCGAGATCACCGCAAAGTCCAAATTCGCCTGCCCGGCCTGCGGCGGCGAGGCGCAGTGGAATCCCGCCAAGAAAGCGCTCGTCTGCCCGTTCTGCGGAACTGTCGCGCCGATGGCCCCGCCGAAGGAAGGCGAGGGCCTGATCGCGGAACTCGACCTCGTCACCGCGCTCGGCGCGATCCCGGACGATCAGCGCGGCTGGCAGGCGGAGAAGAAATCGGTGAAATGCCAGAGCTGCCAGGCGATCACCGTTTTCGACCCCACGCGCGTCGCCCAGCGGTGCGACTTCTGCGGCTCGTCCGCGCTGATCCCTTTCGACGAAATCAAGGCCCCCATCCGGCCCGCGAGCCTGCTGGAGTTCCGCATCTCGCAGACCGATGTCCGCGACAAAGTCCGCCAGTGGTACGGCAGCCGGTGGTTCGCGCCGAACGCCCTCAAGTCCCGCGCCCTCACCGACACGCTCCACGGCGTCTATCTCCCGTACTGGACTTTCGACGCCCAGGTCCACGCGCAGTGGACCGCGCAGAGCGGCTACCACTACTACGAGACCGAGAGCTACACCGACGCCAGCGGCAAGCGCCAGACCCGCCAGGTCCAGCGCACCCGCTGGGTACCGAGCAGCGGTGAGCTCGACCACTTTTTCGACGACGAACTCGTCCCCGGCTCCAAAGGCGTCCCGATCGAGCTGCTCCGCAAGATCGAGCCCTTTCCCACCACCACCGACCTCAAGCCGTACGACCCCGGCTACCTCAGCGGCTGGGTCGTCGAGCAGTATCAGATCGACCTCATCGCCGCCGCGCAAAACGCCCGCGTCGCGATGGATCGCAAGCTCGAGCAGCTCTGCGCCGCCGAAGTCCCCGGCGACACCCACCGCAACCTCGAGGTCGATCCCGACTACTCCGCGCAGACCTTCAAGCACATCCTCGCGCCCGTCTGGGTGCTCGCCTACAACTACGGCTCGCAGACCTACCAGGTCGTCGTCAACGGCTACACCGGCGCCATGGCCGGCAAGCATCCGCTGAGCTGGGTGAAAATCGCCCTCGCCGTGCTCGCGGCGCTCATTCTCATCGCCATCATCGCCGCCGTGGCCGCGGGCAACCAATGACACCTCCTCCCATGCGCGATCTTGTTTCCCACCTGGAAAATGGGCGCGACCTCTCTGCCGCGCAGGTCGGCGACGCAGTCGCGCAGTTGCTCTCGGCGGACGTGCCGGACGGCGAAAAGGCGGACTTCCTCAAAGCCCTCCGCGCGAAAGGCGAGACGGCCGCGGAGATCGCCGCATTCGTCCACGCGCTGCTCGAGCGCGCAGTCGATCCCGGCCTCGATGCCGCCGCGCTCCCCGGCCCGATGGTCGATGTCTGCGGCACCGGCGGCGACCAGCTCGGGCTCTTCAACGTCTCGACCACCGTCATGTTTGTCCTCGCCGCCGGCGGCGCGTGCGTCGTCAAGCACGGCAACCGCGCCATCACCAGCCAGAGCGGCGGCGCAGATGTGCTCGAGCAGCTCGGCGTCCGCATCGATCTTCCGCCCGCCGATCTCCGGCGATGCGTCGAGGCGCACGGCCTCGGGTTCCTTTTCGCGCCCGCCTATCATCCCGCGTTCAAGGCGATCGTGCCCGTCCGCAAAGCGCTCGCCGCGCAGGGCATCCCCACCGTTTTCAATCTCCTCGGCCCGCTCCTGAATCCCGCGCGCCCGCCCTACCAGCTCGTCGGCATCTTCTCCCCGGTCCTCCTGCCGAAATACGCCGAAGCCCTCGCCGTCCTCGGCCGCGCCCGCGCATGGGCGGTGCACGGCAGCGGCATGGACGAGCTTTCCCTAGCCGGCCCCAGCGCCGTTCGCGAAATCGCCGGCGGCCTCGTCCGCGAACTCACCGTCGATCCCGCCGGGCTCGGCTTGAAAACGTGCGCGCTCGATGAACTGTGCGGCGGCGACCGCGCCGAAAACGCCGCCATCCTCACCGCCATCCTCGACGGCACCGAGCGCGGGGCGAAACGCGACATCGTCGCGCTGAATGCCGCCGCCGGCTTCGTCATCACCGGCCTCGTCCCCGACCTCGCCTCCGGTCTCGCTTTCGCCCGCGAGCAGATCGAAAGTGGGCGCGCCCTCGCAAAACTCCGCGCGCTCCAAAGCGTCACCCCAGCCGACTGACGGGCAATTTACGCTGCGTGGAACTTGCCATGCCGCCCGCCCGGCGGCTAAAAAACTTCTGCCCCCCGATGCAACTACCCTTAAAACCGCTATCCATTCGGACGGCGAACGTAATCGACACGCCGCTCTCGATCACGAATTACCGCAGACTCCTGCGCATGTGCCTGAGCCGCGAGAGCGTCCTGGGAAACGGCAACGTCAACATCAGCTTCGCCGACCTGAACCTGCTTTTCCTTCGCAAGAAGGACGAGGCTTTCATGAAGCTGACCAACGAGTCCGTGGACCTCTTCATCCCGGATGGCGTCTCGCTGCGGCTGCTCCTGGCCAAAAAGGGAATCCCGCTCGAAGGCCACATCACTGCCGGCCGCTTCATGCGGCTGTGCTGCATGCGCTCGCCGAAAGAGGTCCGCCACTACATCCTCGGGGGCACGGAGCATGAGGTCAGAATGCTCGTCGCCGCCCTTCGCACCCACAATCCACGGCTGGATATCGTCGGCAGCCACGCGGGAAACTTTGCCCCCGAGGAAGAGGAGGCGCTCGTCGCCGACATCAACCGCTGCCGGCCGAACATCCTGTGGAACTGCCTGCCGACCACGCGGCAGGAGCATTTTGCACAGCGGTGGAAATCGCGGCTCGCCACGAATGTCACGCTGCTCGTCGGCGCGGGATTCGATTTCGAGCACATCCTCGCGCAGGTCGAGCGGGCCGGACGCCGCCTTTCGCCGCCGGGCGTCGGGCTGATCCTGCGGGCCATCCGCCGCACCGTCCGGCGCGTGTTTCAGATCCCTGCCATTTACTGGATGTCGCGCATACCAGCAGCCGGATCGCCGGCTGAGACGGCGGTCTCCGTGCCGAGCCACTGGGCTGCGGGATCGGCCGTGTTCTGGTCCCTTCGGCGGCAGATCCGGGCTGCGGCCATCCGCACCCGGCATCGCCTCGTCCGCTGGTCGCGCCCCGCCGCCAAGCGCACGCTCGATCTCATCGGCGCCATCGCCGCCCTGGTCATCCTCGGGCCGCTCCTCGCGCTCACTGCGCTCACGATCCTCCTCGTGGACGGACGTCCGCTCCTCTTTGCCCAGCGCCGTGTCGGGAAGGACGGCGTCATTTTCCGCGTGTGGAAATTCCGCACGATGCGGCGCGACGCCGAGCTCATCCAGAGCAGCGCCCACGCGCACAAGATCGAAAAGGACGAGCACTTTTTCAACGACCCGGACGACGAGACGATCATCAAATTCCGCCGCACCCTGCTCCAGTACTCGCGCTCCACGAAGTATCCGCGCGATCCCCGCATCATCCCCTTCGGCCGTTTCATCCGCCGCTACTCGCTCGATGAACTGCCGCAGTTTGCCAATGTCCTCAACGGCACGATGAGCCTCGTCGGCCCGCGCCCCTTTGCCGTCTATGAGGTCGCCGACTACGGGCCGCGCCACGTTCTCCGCCATCGCGTCACCCCCGGCATCACCGGCCCCTGGCAGATCAGCGACCGCAACAAGCTGACCTTCGAGGAATCCATCGATCTCGATCTCTCTTACATCGCCAACCAAAGCCTCGCCTTCGACGTGAAGCTGCTGCTAAAAACCATCCCGGCGGCCTTCAAGAACCGCGGCGGCGAGTAGTCCCCACACACCATGCGATGCGCTTCCCTCATCGACCGGCAGCCCCACCTTTGGGTGGACGACAGCCCTTTTCTCCTCTGGGAAATCGGGATGAAAAACATCCTCGAGCACTGGTCCGACCAGCTCTACGAAACCAATCACCGGATGGTCCTGTGGCTCGACGAGATCGACTCGCGCGTCCTGAATTTCGTCAGCGGCAGCTACCCACTCTGCCGGAATGTGACCATCCGCATCGGCGTCCCGCAGGGCGTGATGGAGTGCTGCACCTTCATCGACCCCGAGGGAAACATCGTCCTCAAGCCGGGCTCCGAGCTGATCCGATACCTGCCCGACCAGCCGGCCGCCAGGACCTGGTTCCGGCTCGCCAGGCGATGGCTCGATCGCCTGCGGGAAAAAGGCAGCACCACCCCCGAGCTCGAGCGCGAGATCAGGCCCGGCGTCTTCGTCGGCCACCACTGCCGCATCTCGCGCACGACGGAATTCACCGCGCCCTGCTGGATCGGCAGCGGCGCAGAAATCAGCGGCGCCCGCATCGGCCCGTACGCGTTTGTCGGCGAAAACGCCATCGTCTCCCGCGGCACCGCCGTCATGGAGTCGTATGTCCTCCGAGACACTTTCGTCGGCGAGCATCTCACCCTCGGCGGAGTCGTCGTCGGCAATGGCAAACTGCTCGACCACCAGACCGCCGTCACCGCGGCGATTCCCGACCGGAGCATCCTCAGCGCGCTCTCCGCATGAAGCGTATCCACCGCTACATCCACGTCGCCCGGATCGGCGCCGCCACGCCGAAGATATCCAACCTCGGCCGCCCAAACGTCGAAATGGAACTGCCCACGGCAGACCAGATCGACATCCCGCCGGGGGCGCAGGCCCTCTACGTCACCATCTCCGCGGAAATCCTCGACCGGAAGGTGGCGCACGAAGGCCGGAGCATCCTGCGCGGCTGCATCCAGCGCGAGTACAGCCTCGTGCTCCTCGACATGAATCTCGTCCGCACCGCCGATGCCGAGGGGCTGCGCTGGCTCGCGCGGCTCAAGCAGGCCTCGGACTGGTACAATGTCACCCTGCTGACCCGCGTCAGCCCCGCGCTCTCGCTCGTCTTTCGCTCCACCGGATTCACGCTCCCGGAATTCACCCCCGCCCGCCTCGTGGGCGCGGCCCTCTCCTGACCCCGCATGGACACCGAGATCATCCGCGTGCTGATCGTGGACGACGACGAGGAGGACGCCATCCTCACCCGCCTGATGCTCACCGAGTCGGAGCATACGCAATACGCCGTCACCTGCGCCGCGAACTTCGAGAGCGGACTGGAAAAACTGCGCGCCGATGCCTGGGACGTGGCCCTGATCGACTACCGGCTCGACGGCCGCAGCGGCATCGACCTCATCCAGGCCGCGCACGCCTTCGGCTGCGCGGTTCCTTTCATCCTCCTGACCGGCGTCGATGACCCCGTCCTCGACGACCGGGCGCTCGCCGCGGGAGCCGCCGATTATCTGGAAAAAGGCCAGTTCAACAATGCCGCGCTCCGCCGCTCCATCCGCTACGTCACCTTCCGCCACGCCGCCGAGCGGGTCCGCACCGAGGAGCGCCGGCTGCTCCGCTCCGTCATCGAGGCCATCCCCGACCGCATCTACCTCAAGGACACGCAGGGCCGCTTCGTCATCGACAACGAGGCCCACCGCCGCTTCCTCGGCGTGAAAGGCATGGAAAACGTCGTCGGCAAAACCGTCTTCGACTTTTTCCCACCGGAAATCGCCGCCCGTTTTGATGCCGACGACAAAGCCGTCCTCAGCTCCGGCCAGCCGCTGCTCGACCGCGAGGAGCGCGCCACCGATGAGCATGGGCGCGAGGTCTGGATGCTCACCTCGAAAGCCCCGCTGCACGATGCCGCGGGAAAGCTGACAGGCGTCGCCGGCGTCAGCCGCGACATCACGGCGCGGAAGAACGCCGAGGCGGGGCGCGACCGGAGCGACGACGCCCGGCGCCGCGCACTCGAGGAACTCCGGGTCGCCCACGAGGAGCTCAAGGCGACGCAACTGATCCTCATCCAGACCGAAAAGCTCGAGTCCATCGGGCGGCTGGCCGCCGGCGTCGCCCACGAAGTGAAGAACCCGCTCGCGCAGATCCTACTCGCCGCGGATTTCCTCAGAGACTCCCTGCCCGCGGACGACGATGCCCTGCAAACCGTCCTCGGCGACATCCGCCAGGCGGTCCTCCGCGCCGACAAGATCATCCGGGGCATGCTCGACTTCTCCGCCCCCAATGAGCTGCGCCTCCGCCTGCAGAACATCAACGAGACCGTGCGGCAGTCCATCCGGCTGCTGAAGCCCGAGCTGCTCGCCGGCCATGTCGAAATCAGGATCGAGCTGGGTGAAGGGCTCCCCGAAGTCGAGCTCGATGAGAACAAGATCGAGCAGGTTTTCATCAACCTTTGCACCAACGCCATCCACGCCATGCCCAAGGGCGGCCACCTCACCATCCGCACCTCCGAGCAGGAACTCGCCGAAGGCAGCTCCCGCGCCGGAGCAAGGACCAGCGAGGGTCTCCGCGCGGGGGACCCCGTGATCATCGCCGAGTTCACCGACACCGGACATGGCATTCCGCCCGACAAAGTGACGTCCGTCTTTGACCCCTTCTTCACCACCAAGGCCACGGGCAAGGGCACAGGCCTCGGACTCACCGTTTCCCGCAAGATCATCGAACTGCACGGCGGCCGCCTCGAAATCGAAAACCGCCCCGAGGGCGGCGCCCGCGCGATCGTCACCTTCCCGATCAAGCGCCGCAGCACCGCTGCGGCCAGCGATCCGGAGAAAACACCGCCGCCTTCCGCACCATGAAAAAGCGCATCCTCCTCATCGACGACGAGCCCGTCACCACGCGGCTCATCCGCCTGAATCTCGAACGCACCGACCGCTACGACGTGCGCGAGGAAAACGACCCCACCCGCGCCGTCGCCACCGCCCAGGAGTTCGGCCCGGACCTCATCCTCCTTGATGTCGTCATGCCCGAGCTCGACGGCAGCGATGTCGTCGCCCGCTTCAAGACCGACCCGAAGCTGAAGAACATCCCCGTCGTCTTCCTCACCGCGACCGTGCGCAAGACGGAAGTGGACGCGCACGGCGGAATCATCGGCGGCTTTTCCTTTCTCGGAAAGCCCGTCTCCGCCGCCGAGCTGATCGAGTGCGTGGAAAAAAACCTCAACCTCTGACCGCCCGGCGCCGGAACCGCGAGAGCAGCACCCGCAGCAGAAACTCCGGGTTGCCTACCAGGTAGCGGTGGCACAGCCTGCGCGGCTCGTGCGCGAGCCGGTGCAGCCACTCGACCCCCAGCCGCTGCCAGATCTCCGGCGCCCGCGTGCGGTGCCCGGCGGCGAAATCCAGAAACCCACCCACGCCCACGCCGACCAGCGCGCCGGTCTCCGTCAGGTTTTCCGCGAGCCACTTCTCCTGCGCCGGGTTTCCCATGCCCGCCACGATCATGTCCGTGCGCGCCGCGCGAATCTCCGCCACCGCCTCCTCCGCCGCGCTCCACACCGAGAAGCCGTCGCGCGTGCCCACCACCTCCAGCCCAGCGATCTCGCGCTGGAGCCGCTCCGCCGCCGTCGCCGCCACACCCGGCGAGCACCCGATGAAAAAGACGCGCCACTTTTTCTCCGCCGCCAGCCGCAGCACGAGCGGGCTGAAATCCGTGAACGTGATGTTCTTCGGAAACGTCTCGCCGAGCAGCCGGATCGCCATTCCCACGCCTACGCCGTCCTTGAAAACCAGGAACCGCTCGCGCAGAAGCCGGCCGTATTCGGGATCACGGCACGCGAGATTCAGCGAGTGCGCATTCGCATACGTCACCAGCGCCGGCGGCTCCTCGCGAGCGCGCCGTGCGATCTCCTCGATGCCCTCCTCCGCGGTCAGCCGCACGATCGGCACGCCGAGCACATCCACGCTGGAAAGGACCGGCTTCATCCTTTCGCCACCGGGATGGGAAGCAGCGACGCGAGCAGCGTGACCCACGTCCGCACCCCTTCGCGCCAGAAGATGCGCCGGTCCGCCCGGATTGCCCGGCCCATGAGCTGCCGCGCGGCGGGAAAATTGCGCGAGGCGATCGCCCGGCGCGCGTAGAACCGGAGCTGAAACGCCTCCGCCAGACTCGCGAAACGCCGCGCCTGCTCCGGCGCGTAGTCGAAGCACTTCTTCCACGCGCGCTGCGCCGACTCATGCTGCTGGTCGTACTTGTTCGAGAGGCTCTGCGAATGCACCCGGTAGAGCGTGAGCAGTTCGGGTATCCCCTCGAAGCGCCACTTCGCCGGCGGCGCAAAGGCGATGCGCAGCCAGCAGTCCACGTCCTCGTAGCCGAAGAGCGTCTCGTCAAAGCGATGGTGCGCGAAGACCTCGCGCCGGAACACCGCCGTCGAGCCCGTCGTGATCGGATTCCGGCAGAAAAGGTAGTAGTCGCTCAGGTCGCGCATCTTCGGGAACCGGCTGTGCAGTTTCCCGCCAGCGGTGTCGATGAACTGCGTCGCCGAATAGCTCACGCCGATCGCCTCGTCGCCTTCCAGATGCGCGACGTGCTTCCCGATCTTCTCCGGCACCCACAGATCGTCTCCATCCACAAAGGAGATGTATTTCCCCACCGCGTGATCGATCCCGAAATTCCGCGCCGACGACAGCCCGCCGTTCGGCTTCTGGAGGAGCCGGACACGGTCGTCGCCGCGCGCAAACTCCGTGGCGATCGCCGCCGTGCCGTCCGTCGAGCCGTCATCCACGATGAGGATCTCGAGCTGCCGGTACGTCTGGCCGCACACCGTGCGCAGCGTTTCCGCGAGGAAAGCCTCCGCGTTGAAGCACGGGACGACGACGCTGACGAGGGGAGTGGGATTCATCGGGGCAATTGTGTCTCGCAGAGCTGGCTAGCAGCTTTCTCGCCCGGAGGGCGGATGGAAATTAGCCGGTGGTGAAGCGAGTCCGCGAGCGGGAACCACCGGACTCCGTGGAAAGCGTGGCGTGCGCCCCGGCAGGGGCGCTGGAACTGCATGCGATCCACCGCCCCTGCCGGGGCGGACACGGCTCGCGGACGTTTCCGGTGGCTGACGCCACCGGCTAATTTCCGCCGGCCCTCCGGGCCATCGACGAGTCGCGCGGGACGAAACATTTCAAAGCACCGCCGCGGCCCGCCGGTCAAAGATGATCGACAGCGAAAACCCGACCAGCAGCGCGCCAAAACCCGCGAGCACCAGCCGCGCGCTGCGCAGCGCCACCTCCGGAGAGTCGCTCACTCTCGGCTCATCGAGCGGCACCAGCGACGGCTCGTAGGCCTCCTTGTAAACCAGCAGCTCGCGCCGCCGGATCTCCAGCTTCGCGAGCTGTTCGCGGATGGCGTCGCGCCGGAGCAGCAGTGTCTCGGCCTCCGGCGAGACCAGCGAGACCTGCACCGCCCGCGCGCGGTCCAGCCGCGCCGTGCCGCGGGTGTCGATCATCTCGCCCGCGGATTCCATCGCCCGCAGCCGGCCGCGCAGTTGCGTGACCTGCCCGGCGAGATAGGCGCGGAGCGAATCGTGGAGCGCCGCCAGCGCCGCGCGCGCGCTCAGCACGGGCGCGCTGTTTTCCCCATGCTGCGCCCGCTGCCGTGCGAGTTCGCCGACCTTGTCCGCGATCCCCGCCCGCAGCACCGCGTAGCCCGCCTGTCCGGCGAAAGGCTGATCACCCGTCGCGCTCCGCGCCACATCGTCGAGCTCCCGCACCTGCCGCCCGGGCTCCGCCGACTCGACCGCCTCCAGACGCTGGAGCGTGGAGCGGATGCGGGCCTTTTCCGACGCCACATCCACAAACGCCCGGTCCAGCTCCGCGCCGCCACCGTCCCGCACGGGCCGCTGGAGTTCCATCTCCGCGATCCGGCCCGCGACGGTCTGCGATTCCTTTTGCAGCGCCGCCGCCGCCTCCGTCATCGAGGAAATCAGGCTGTCGGTCAGCGCAGCGCGGCGCTCGCGGCGGATCGCCTCGTGCGCGGTGAAAAGCGCCGCCGCCAGCGCGGGAGCCTGCGCCTTGGAGGTCGCGCGGACATCCGTTTCGATCAGCGTGGTCCCGCCGACCAGCCGCACGCCGATGCGTCCCGCCGCCTCCTCCACCGCGGCCTCGTCAGCCGGCAGCTTCAGCGCCTGCAGCGCCCGGCGGATCGTGCCGTGGCTGCGGACGCGGGCCACCATTTCCATCGGCAGCATCCGGTTCGTCCCGGAGATTTCGACGCGCGAAAAGTCCGCCAGCCCCTTTGAGGAAATTTCCGTCCGGCTGATCTCGGCGGTCGCTTTCGCGATGTACATCGGACGCGTCGCCAGGATCGCCGCCGCTGCTGCGGCGAAAGCACCCGCCGCGACGCCCCATGCGAGGACGGGCTTAAGCGCCGCCATACGCGGGAAGGGGAGCGCCTCCTGCCGACGGTGAAACCTTCCGCCACCGGAACAGGCAATGGCAGAACCCGAGCAGGAATCCGATCACCGCGCCGGCCACGAGTGTCGCCGCGGGGCGCAGGCGCGAGGGCCGGTCGGGAAGCGTGGCCTCGGAGAAAACGTAGAACGTGCCCGGCCGCGCGGCGGCGAAGACGTTCAGCTCCGTCAGCCGCGTCGAGAGGTGGCTGTAGTTCGAGGCCACCGCGTCGCGCTGCGCGAGGAGATTCGCGTGCGCCGGATCGAGCGAGAGATCGGCCTGCCGCGCGTCGGTCTCGATCGCTGCGATTCTCTGCGCGATGATTTTTTGCCCGCTGGCGTTGTCCGCGACGAGCGCGCGGACGATCTCGCGGTGGGTGAGCAGCAGCTCGCGCAGGGACTGCCGGGTGGCCGCGACCTCGGCTTCGGCGGACTGCACCTTCGGATGCTGCCGCCCGTAGCGGCTCAGCAGGGAGGCCAGCGCGCTCTCCTGGTCGAGGAGCCGCTGGCGCGCCTCAGCCAGCCCGGGGCTTTTGTCGCCTTCCTGGAGTCCGAAGCCCGGCGGCAGCGCGCGGCCCGTGGGCAGCCCGGCGATGACTTCATCCAGCCGCTGCGCGCGGTCGGAGAGAGAGGCCGCCTCCACATGGAGTGCGGCGAGCCGCTGCCCGTACTGCGCGAGTTCCGTCGCTGCGCGCTGCTGCCGCTCGGAGTCGTTGCTCAGCGCGATGCCGCGCTCGGCGTTGAGCTTTTGGATCTGTTCGTTGAGCGCGCCGAACTGCCTCCCGGCATCGGCGAGCTGCGCATGCACCGCGGCGATCGCCTCGGTGGTGCGCGCCCGCCTTTTCTCCGAATCAACCGCCAGCGCCTGCTCCACGATCCCGCGCGCGATGGCCTGCGCCTCCGCCGGCTTTTCCGCAGTGACCTTGAGCTTCACGACCACCGAGCCGAGTTCGTTCAGCACCTTCAGGTGATCCTCGACTTCGTGAAACGACCCGAGCTTGAGCTTGTCGGCGACGGCATGGCTGATCCGCGAGCTTTTCACGAGCTGCACGAGCGTCTCGACCTCCACGCCGTCGGAAATGCTCAGCCGGTCGAAGCGCGCGAGCCCGGATGGCGAGAGCGCCTCCGTATCGACGGCGAGATCGGCCGTGGAGACGTACTGCGCCGGCAGGAGAAAGGCTCCCACGGCGCCGAGGACGATCCCGATGGCAGTCCAGAGGATGAGAAGCCCGATTTGGCGGAGGATATTCATGAAGCGATGGCGGCGGGGCTTTGCGGACGCGGACTGGCCGCGCCGATGATCAGGAAGGCCGGCCAGATGTGAACGTAGAGCGATGCCAGCTCCTGCGAATAGGAATAGATGAGGAGCACGAGCGGCACGGCGGCGACCATGCGCTCGGCGGGCGAGCGGCCGGCGAAGAAGCCGAAGACGAGCGTGACCACGACCGGCAGCATCGTCAGGCCAAAGCCGAGCGCGCCGCGGATGAAAAAGTTCGACTGGTAGGCGTCGTGCGTGCCGAGGCCGACCTCGCGGACGATCGGGCCGCCGCGCACCGAGGCACCCTCGCCGAGCACGGGATCCTCCCCGTAGCGCCAGCCGTCCCACGCGAGCCGGCGGAGATTCGTGCGGTCCTGCGAGGATGACGGACGGCTCTCACGCACAAAGGAGTAGGCGAAATCCACGCTGCGCAGAATCGGCCCGGTGAAAGCCATGCCGAGCATCAGCGCCGCTCCGCCGGCGAGGAAGAGCCATCGCCGCCGGAGGTGGAGCAGGCTGTAGAGCGCGCAGGCGATCGCGCCGGAGATCATCGCAGTGCGTGCCACCGCCAGCACGATGAGCGCGGCCCAGCCGGCCATGGCGAGCGCTTTCCACCACGACATCCGCAGGCCGAGCGTGAGCAGCGCGAAGATGGCCGCCATCGCGCCCGCGGAGGTGGGGAAAGGCGTGAACGCGATCAGGCGGCGCTCGGTGCCGGCGATTTCGATCGGCTGGATGAGGCGGACGGAATTGTAGGCAGGATCGATCATGCGGACCGCCGGGATCGGCGACGGGTAGTGCGGCTCCAGCCCGGCGGAGACGATCCGCCACGCGACCAGCGAATAGACGAGCGTCTGCACGCCGAGGATCGCCACGGCCGAAAAAACCACCGCGGGCCGCACGAACCGCCCCGCCATCGGGAGGAACGCCGCCAGCCCGAATGTCAGCAGCCAGCCCGGCACGTACCAGCCGCCCACGCCTTTCAGCCAGAAGACCGCGAGCATCTCCAGCAGCACGCCCATCATGCAGCCAAACCACAGCATCGGCAGCCAGTGCGGCACGATGCGGTCGCGGAACATCCGCAGCGCCGCGAAGGCGAGGACCGGCCCCGCCGTGAGCAGCGGCGCGATCGGCGCGAGGCCGAGAAAGTACAGGACGTACTGGCCCACGATGGACCAGAACACGGCGTGTTCTACGGGGGATTCGGGGAGGACGAGGCCGCCGAACCAAGTGGCGGCACGGCTGGACTCTCCCAACGCTTCCTGGGGGTGGAGGATTGTGTCAGCCACGGCGCGTTGTATAGGCTGCGCGAATGCCCGCTTCCAAGCAGGAAAACCCCCTGCCATCCACTCCCGGCGGCGACGCCTCCCGGCCGCTCGTTTCCGTCATCATCACCGCGTACAATTCCACGGCGCTGCTGGAGGAAACGCTGCGCTCCGCCTGCGCGCAGTCGTGGCCGCAGAAGGAGATCATCGTCGTGGACGACGGCTCGAAACCCGAGAGCGCCGCGCTCATCGCGCGCATCGTGGAGAAATTTCCCGGCGTCATCCTCGCACGCGAGCCGAACCGCGGCCCGTCCGGCGCGCGCAACCGCGGCGTGGCGCTCACCCGCGGCGAATACGTCGCCTTTCTAGACCACGACGACGTCTGGCGCGACGGCCTGATCGGGCGGCTCATGGCGAAAATCGAGAGCGACCCGAAGCTCGGCCTCGTCTTCTGCCGCATCGAGCACATGCGCGTCGGCGGCGAACCGACCGGGCGTATTTCCAGCACGAAGCTCACCGGCTTCACCGTGCGCGACATGCTCATCAGCGATCCCGCGTGCTGCGGCTCGTCGTTCATCGCGCGCCGCAGCGCGTACGAGGAAACCGGCGGCTTCGGCGAAGCCTACCGCCGCGGCGAAGCGCCCGAGTTTTTCATCCGACTCCTCCTCGCCGGGTGGAAAATCGAGGGCATCGACGACGTGCTCGTCCTTTACCGCAACACGCCCGACGGCCTCTCCGCCAAAGGCGGCAAGATGCTCGAAGACCGCCTGCGCATCCTCCGCGCCGTGCTCCCGAAATGCCCGGAACTCGGCAGCGGAATCGGCATCCAGATCGAGTTGTGGTGGACCGAGGCAAAAAACCGCCTCCGCAAAGTGCTGATCGGCTGACCGCCTGGTTTTTCGTATTAGCGTCGAGCGTCTCATCCATTCCCGCGCGGCCATTGACACCATCGCGCCTCCCACTTAATTCCGCCCTATGAGCCTCGCGGAGATTCTCGAAGAAGTGGAGCGCCTCACCGATGGCGAGCGCACCGAGCTTGCCCGCCGCTTGCGCGCCCGCGAACTGGCCGGGGACGCGGAACGCACCGCCGACATGTCCGCGCGACTCGACGGCATGCTTGCGGGTGGGGAAGCGGTTTCGGAAGAGGAACTGCACGCACGGCTGCGGACCCGCGGACTCGGGCGGCCGTAGATGCCCCGCTACCGCTACCTGCTCGACGAGGGTGCCCTCGTCGCGCTCCTCGCGTTGGACGACTCCGAGATTGCCCGGCTCGTGCCGATTTTTGAAGCGATGGCAGAGACCCCCACTGCCCGCGCCGACTGCTACAGCCTTGATCGGCAAGGACGCGCTTTCCACAACCGGATAGTCGGCGATTTCCTCATCGGCTACTGGCCCGATCACGCCACGCGCACCCTGCATATCGTCCGCATCGATCCGCTTTGGCCGTCGGAATCGAGTTGAGCAACGGTGCCCCGCTGCTCCCGCGCGTCATTCCGTTTCCCTCGCCCGCTCCAGCGCCCGCGCGTATGCAGGGCTGTCGAAGTCGAATTTCCGCGCGAAGTGAAAGCCCGCCATGTCATCGAGGTCGGCAAGTTCCAGGTTGTTCGGGTGCCCGCCCTTTGCGCCGGCGAAGTTCACGAACATCTTCCGGTCGCCGGAGATTCGGAACGGGTGGTTTAGCAGGAGCGTCTGCATGAAAATCTCGTCGGGAACGAGGATGTGCCGGAAGTAGTCCACGACTGCCGGCTCGCGCGCGCAGAAATCCAGCAGGTACTCGCCGCAGCGGCGGGAGAGGGATTTGAAATAGACGCCGCCGTGGAAGGTCAGGCCCGGCGGACGCGGCGTGCGCTTGCCGAGCAGGAGCCCGTAGCCGGTGTTGATCCTCACCCACGGCTGCACGGCATTCGCCAGTTTCGCGCACTTCGCCACGGCGCGCT
>JANOBH010000432.1:0-34768 GCA_031411535.1 Chthoniobacter sp.
ATCAGCATGGCCGGTTTCGTTAGGCGGCGCTGGCGGCCTGCCGCTCGTCGATGAGCGCATGCAGGGTCGAAAATTGGTCGCTGTTCGCGATGATCACCTGCTTGCCGATCAGCGTGCGCTGGTTGACCACGAGCGGCCCGATCAGGTTCACGGTCACATGCTGCGGCTGCGTGGAATGCACCGTGGCGATGTTATAGACCAGCGCGTCGTCCGCATCCTCCAGCCCGAGCGCCTCGGTGTCCTCGTCGTTCAGCTCGAGTTCGTAGCCGGCGATCACGCCGCGCGGATCGATGGCGAGGAAATGCAACTCGTCCTCGCCGATCGCCATCATCTGCACAAAGGGCCAGCCTCCATCGACGACAGTCATCTCAAACCGGCGCAGGTGCGTGAGGCCGATGAGGCCGAACGGCACTTCGATCTGCGTCGTCTCGTGCGAGGTCTGGGTGAAGGCGGCGGCTGTGGCGAGTTTCATTGTTCCAGCATGCATAGCTGGACGCATGCCAGCCCTTTCCCACTCGCGATTCCCCGCGGAAATGAGCGCCGTCCGGCGCTACTTCACGTAATCCATCAGCGACAGATTCAGGATCTGTGCGCCGCTCTGCAGCGCGGCCTGATACGCCGTCTGCGCCTGCGTCAGCTTCACCACGACCTGGGAAAGATCCACGTCCGTCTCCGCACCGGTCAGTTTTTCCAGCTCGGCAAATCTTGCCTCGTTCTGGTGGCCATCGACTTCGAGTCGCATCTGCTTCGCCCCGATGTCGCTCAGCGTGACGAGGAAATTGTTCTCGCTGGTTTCCAGCGCGGGCCGCGTCGCCTGCACCGCCGCGCTGCTGCCGCTCGTAAACGCATCGCGCAGCGACACCAGGTTGTTCATGAAATCCGCGATCTGCTGATTCTCCGCGCCGCTCGTGAATGGCGAAAGTTTCGCACCTTCAGAAATCCGGAACTCCGCGCCGCTTGCCGCGCCGGCGTAGGTGACCCCCGTGATCTTTCCCGCCGCATCGCGCGTGGCGGTGAAAGGCGGCGCATCGGTCTTCGTCCCGCCGAAAAGATGCTCCCCGGTGTAGCGCGTATTCGCGAGCTGGAGCGCCTGCTCCAGCGCCTGGTCGCTCTCCGCCGCGTAGGCGCGAAAGGCGTCGGGGCTCGTCACGCCGGTGCCGAGGACTCCCAGTTCACCCGCGCGGTCCGAGAGCCCCTTGAGCCCCTGGATCGCGGAATAGCTCGACTGGCTGATGTCGTGCGCGCGTCCGTTGTTGCTCGCGAACTGCTGGATCTGCTGCTTCTCCGCCTGGAGTTGCAGCACACGCGCGACCGCGGCGGGATCGTCGCTCGGATTCGTGATCCGCTGCCCGGTCGCCGCCTGCCCTTGCAGCCGCGCCTGGTTGCCACTGAGCCGCTGGAGCTGCGAGATGAGCGTCTCGGAAAAGTTGTTGTTCGGAATACGCATGGCGTCGCGAAATCAGCGGATCAGCCCGTTCACCAGCCCGTCGAGCAGCTCGTCCATCACGCGCACGACCCGCGCCGACGCCTGGTAGGACCGCTGGAATTTCATCAGGTCCGCCATCTCCTCATCCATCGAGACCGCGCTCACGGAGTCGCGCTGGTTGGTCAACATCTGCTGCACGATCTGCTGGTCGCCGAGCTTCGCATCCAAGCCGGAGAGCGTCTGGCCGAGCCCGCTCACAGTCTTCGTGAAAAAACCGCCGATCGTCCCGTCGATCACGTCGCCGGAGCCTGTAGAGAAGCTCGCCCGCGCGACATCCGCCACGGCGAGCGCGATCTCGTTTGCGCCGGCATCGCCGGTCGCACTCGTCTTGAGGGAGCTGAAGTTGAGCGTCGGATCGAGCGCCATCAGGCCGGTGGCCGGCGGTGTTTGGAAACAATTCGCGCCGGTCGGCGAATACGCGGCGTTGACCGCCGCGGCCACCTGGTCGGCTGTGCGCTTGAGGTCATCGCGGAGCTGCTGCACCGCGCCGTCGCGCGCGACAAGCTGGCCTTTGAGCGAGCCACCCTGGAGCCCCAGCACGGTGGGCGGGACGCCGCTGCTGATCTGCGTTCCGTCAAAGCTCACGCCGCCCATCACCGTCGTCCTATCCAGGAGCACCACATCGGCCCCGGCTGTATCTTTGGCGACGATCTGGATCTGCCCATTGCTGCCGGGAATGCTCCGCGCGATGAAATCCATGTAACTCCCCAGCTCTTCGAGCCGGGCCTGGCGCCGATCTCGCAAATCCACCGCGGCGCCGGGAGCGCCAAGCTCAAACTGCCCGATCGCACTGTTCAGATCGGCGACCTGTTTGAGCAGCGAATTCACGGTCGAGACGCCAGTCCCGACCTCGGCCGTCAGGTCGCCCTGAAGGGCGTTCAGCCGGTCGTCGGTGCCGTTGAACTTGCTCGCGAGAATGTCCGCCTTTTGCAGCAGCACCTGTTTCGCTCCCGCGTCCGTCGGGTTCGCCGCGAGGCTGTCGAAAGCGTTGAAAAATCCGTTTAGCGCGGCACTGATGCCGTTCGTGGACTGCGTGGCGTCGCCGATAAACGCAGAGTCCGCCGAGCGGTCGATCTGTTCGCCGAGATTCGCCTGCGCCCGCTCCATCGCGCCCTGCTGCGCCTTCAATGAGGCGCTCTGCGAGGTTTCGCGGGTCACGGCGATGTCGAGGAACTGATCACGGATCTGCTTGATCCCGAGCGCCTCCACACCGGTGCCGACCGGCCCGAGCCGTCCGGCCACCACCACGCGGTCGCCGAGGATCACACGCTGGCGCGCGTATTCGGGATTGTTGACGTTCGCGAGATTGCGGCCAGCCACCTGCACCCCGGCCTGCTGGGCGGTGAGCGATTTTGCCGCGCTGATGAGTCCTCCGATGAGTCCTGCCATAATTAGCTCTTTTCCAGTAGTCGGCCGGCTCCCGCCGACGCTTTGATTTTCATTTTTCCCTGCGGCGAATACGTGCGCGTCACCGTGCCTGGACTCAGCCGGGCGACGAGCTCCTGCGTGACCTCCACCGTGCGCGCGAGCAGCATCTGATTCTGCTGCGCCCGCCGCCGGGCGCGGGTGATGAGACGGTTCACCTCGGCGATGAGCGCCTGGACCAGCGGTCGCATCGGCTCGCGAATCAGCGGCATGAGCTCGCTCAGCGAACTCTCCAGCGGGCGCTCGCTGAGCGCGGCCAGCGCGGCGACCAGCGCCTCCCGCCGTTTCCGCCGATCGCGTGTCATCACGAGCTGCGCGCCGATGGCCGCATCCGCCGTGAGCACCGAGTCCGGGTCGCGGGCGAGAATCGCGTTCTGCTGGTCGTCGAAGCAGTTCAGCAGCTCGCCGTATTCCTCCAACTCCGCGCGCAGCGCATCCACGACCTGCTCCTGCGGATCGCCGACCGCTCCGACTTCGTCAAAGAGCGCCTTCATTGCAGCTCCCTCCCGAGTTGCGCCTGGAGGACGGAAGAAAAGCCAAGTCCGCCCGCGTCGCTGATGCTGTTCGCGAGCGAGTCCGTGAGCAGGTAGCCATAGACCTGTCCGGCGGGGCCGCCCTCCAGCAGCGGCTTCATCGAGTCGCTCAGGAACTGCCGCACCAGGATGCTCTCAAACTGGCGCGACGCTTTCTCGACACCTTCCGTGCGCGGCTCCGCGAGCTGCTGCGGGACGAGGTCCGGGGAGATCGAGGCAGCGGAAATCGGTGGCGTTTGCATCGTCAGTTGAGGATGAGGTCGGCCTGGAGTGCGCCCGCCTTTTTCATGCTTTGAAAGATGGCCATCATCTCGCGCGTCGAGAGCCCGAGCGCGTTGAGCGCCGACGCGACCTGCTGGATCGTCGGAAGCTCGTCCACGACTTTGAACTTTCCCTTCTGCTCTGTGACCTTTGTTTCAGTTCCCTCAGTCACCACCGTCTGCCCACCCTCGCTGAAGGGGCCGGGCTGGCTGACGCTCAGGCTGGAGGCGATGTTGATCGTGAGCGAGCCGTGGCTCACGGCGACCGTGGAAATGCGGACGTTCGAGGTGGCGATGATCGTGCCGGTGCGCTCGTTGATGACGACACGCGCCACGTTGTCCGGCACCACTTCAATGGCACCGAGCGAGGCGATGAAATTCACCTCGTATCCCTGATATTTGGCTGGCACGCAGACGTTCACTGAGGACGCATTTCTAGCAAGAGCCGTTCCCGGAAAGACCTCGTTCACCGCCTCGGCCATGCGCGCCGCCGACGCGAAATCCGGGTTCAGCAGCAGCAGCTCGATCGTTTTGTCCCGCACGAGCTGCGCCGCGATCTCGCGCTCGACGATCGCTCCGCCACTGATGGCGCCGACCGTCGGATGATTCTTCTGCACGGTCGCGCCGCCCGGTCCGCCTTCGCCGCCGAGGAATCCGCCGACCGCGATCGCACCCTGCGCCACGGCATAGACGCTTTCATCCGCGCCGAGCAGCGGGGTCTGCAAAAGCACTCCGCCCTGGATCGTCTTCGCATCGCCGATGGAGGAGACCGTCACGTCGATCCGGCTCCCCGGTTTGGCGAATGCCGCGATGTCGGCCGTGATCATCACCGCGGCGACGTTGTCGGACTTGATCGTATTCGGCGGCACATTCACGCCGAAGCGCTGCAGCGAATTCGCGATGCTCTGCACGGTGTAGGAAAGCTTGCTGTCGCCCTTGCCGGCCAGGCCGACCACGAGGCCGTAGCCGACGAGCTGGTTGTCGCGCCCTCCTTCCACGACCGTGAGGTCCTTGATCCGGGAGGCCGAGGCGGCGACGCCGCTCGCGAGCAGGGCGATGAGGCAGAGAAAGGAGGCGATGGGGACGGTGCGCATGGTCAGAAGGGGTTGATCTTGTCGTTCAGTTTCAGCAGCCAGCCTTTGCGCTGCGCGTCGGTCAGCGTGCCCTCGGAGACGATCTCGATCCGCGCGTCGGCCATGTTGCTGGAGAGCACGGTATTGTCCGGCTGGATGTCATAGGGACGCACGATCCCGCGCAGGGACGCGAACTGGCGCTCCTTTGAAAACGAGACTTCGCGGATGCCTTCGACGACGAGGTTGCCGTTCGGCAGCGTGTCGATGATCTGCACGGCGCAGCGTGTGGTGATGGTCTGGGAATTCCGGATCTCGCCGCCGCCCGTGTAGTCGTTCGCCCCTGTGACAGGCAGCGTCGGCAAGTCGGGGATCACGGTATTCACCGGGAGCGCCTTGCGGACTTCCGCGTTGAAGAGCTTGCTCGGGATGTTGCCGAGGAACTGATTCAGAAGGTTGCTCGCCACGCCCGCGACGCCGGACTTGCTCTCCTTGTCGGTCTTGAGCCGCAGCGTGTTGGAAACCGACGCGCTCTCCTGGACGATGACGGTGACGATGTCGCCCACGCGTTTCGCGCGTTTGTCGGCAAACATGCCGCGCTCGTCGGTGATGCCGTCCTTCCAAAGCGAGCCCGCGTTCAGCGGCCCGGTGAAGGCGATGAGGGCAAGCGCGACGGCCGCCTTAGAAGTGAACCTGGACTTGGTTTTCATTGAGGATCTGGGCGTTGATTTCACGCCGGCTTTCGAGATTGCGCAGCTTGATGAGATCGCCGGCCGCGCCGCTTTCGAGCGCGAGCGCCTTCATGCTGATCGCCAGCAAACCCTGTTGCGCGACGACTTCGACGACCTGGCCTTTGCGAATGACGGGACGCCCCGCCACATCGCGGCGCGTGAGCGGGCGGCCTGCGGCGACGCTCATCGTGAGATCGAGCGAGGCGGGATCGGTGTCGGCGGAAACAAGCGGTAGCCGCTCGCGGAGGACATCGACCTTTTGCACGGCGAGCAGCGACCGATCGAGCGCCTGCCCGCGGTCGAGGTGGCTGGAGGCGATCCACACCTCCTGCCAGAGCTGGGCGCTGAGCGGCACCTGCCAGTCGCCGACCAGCTCGCCGCCGGAGCTGACCTTCACCCGGAGAAAAAACGCGCCGCTGAGCCCGCCAGCCGGCAGTTCGGTGATGGCGATGGCGAATTCCTGCGCCGGCAGCGTCACCGGCTGCCACGGACGCGTGAGCGAGAGTTTCAGCTCGCCGCTGACGGACATCCGGGCGGTGAGTTCCTTCTCCAGTTCCGCCAGGAAAGGCGCGGCTTCGAGTGTCGCGCGGACCTCCGCGCTGGCCGGCGGTTCGCTTCTGGCGGCAGCGCGCACCGCGCCGGAGCGGGTCACACCGGGCTGGGCGAGCGGGGCGAGCAGCCGGTCGAGCTGCGCGAAAGCAGGCGCGCTCAGCAGGGCGAGGCCCGCGATTACGAGGAGCGCTCTCATCGCTTCAGCTCAGAAATCTTCTGGAGCATTTCGTCCGAGGTCTGGATGGACTTCGAGTTGATCTCGTACGCGCGCTGCGCCTGGATCATGTTCACCATTTCCTCGACGATGTTGACGTTCGAGCTTTCCAGAAAACCCTGCGTCAGCGTGCCGTAGCCGTCCTCGCCAGGGTTGCCGAGCTCCACGGTACCGCTGCCGGGCGTTTCGTCGTAGAGATTGCCGCCGAGGCTGCGCAGGCCGCTCGCATTGGCAAAGCGCGCAAGCTGCACGCGAAAGGTCTGCGTCCCCGACGGACCCTGGACCGTGACCTCGCCGTTCCCGGAGATGGAGATTCCCGTCGAGCCCGGCGGGATCGGCTGAAATCCGCTGAGCACCGGCAGGCCGTCGCTCGTCGTCACCCGCCCCTGCCCGTTCACCTTCAGCGCTCCGTCGCGCGTGTAGGCAAAGGCACCGTCGGGCCGCTGCACCTGCAGGAAGCCGTCGCCCTCGATCGCGACATCGTATTTCTCCCCTGTCTGCTTGAGCGAGCCTTGGGTGAAGACTTTCGCCGTGGAGACGACGCGGCTGCCATTGCCCATCTCGACGCCGGTCGGCACGAGATTGCCGCCGCCTGCCTCCGCACCGACTGCGCGCGGCTTTTGGTAAAGCAGATCCTGGAACTCGATCTTGCTCCGCTTGAAGCCTGTCGTGTTCGCGTTCGCGAGGTTGTTCGCGATCGTGTTGAGGTTGAGCTGCTGCGCTTCCATGCCGGTCGCGCCGGAGTAGAGGGACTGGATCATAGGTGCTTACGGATTGGGGTTGCCGAGAGTTTCAATGGCTTTTCCGGTGTTTTCGTCGTGGGCGAAGATCACCTTCTGGCTTGCTTCGTAGGCGCGCGAGATGGTCACGAGATTCACCATTTCCTGAAGCGCCGAGACGTTGCTGCTTTCCAGATGCCCACCCAGTACCGCGGGCCGCTCGACGGCCAGCGGCTGCGCACTTGTGTCGCCGGGCGCGAGCAAACCGTCGCCGACCCGCTGGAGCGACCGCGGGTCGCTGAAATCGTAAACGCCGATCTTCGCGACCGGCGTGTCGCCTTGCAGCAGCGTGCCCTCGGCATTGATCGAGATGCGCCCGCCGCCGGGCTTCAGCGTGAGCGGCCCGCCGTCGCCCATCACGGGAAAGCCTGCCTTTGTCACGAGCGTACGCTCGGGGCTGAGTTGAAACGCGCCGTCGCGGGTGTAGCCCATCTCGCCGTTCGGCCGCTGCACCTGGAAAAAGCCGCCGCCCTGAATCGCAAAGTCCAGCTCGCTGCCGGTCGAGCGCAGCTCGCCCTGCTTCATGCTGAGCTGCGAGACCATGGTCGGCATCACACCGCGGATTTCCCTGCCCGAGCGCCCGTCTCCGCCGGCGCGCTCCGTTTCACCCAGCACGCTCGCAAACGATGCCTCGGTTTTCTTGAAACCAGACACGGATGCGGATGCGATGTTTTGCGAAATAACCTCCTGCAAGCGCTCGAGCGCGGCGAGAGAGGCTGCGCCTTGGTAAACTCCGACGTTCATAAGCGGCGTGCTTAGCAGCCGATGTGCCATTGGCTGCCAGGCGCCTTGCAGTCAGGATTCGCGAGGCGCGACGCACCTCGGAAGCGATGTCTCCGGGCAGAAATTGCCGGGCCGCCTGACCTGAACGCCGAATGGCCAGCACTGCGGCGGGAGGTTTATTTTGGACGCCGTCGGCGAGATAGCCTCAAACCTGCTGAACATGATCACGCGCCTCCGAACGAACCTGACTCCATGGACAAAACCGACGAACTTCTGAACCGGATAGAAAACCTCCCGCCCGCGCCCAAGATCCTGGCGCCGCTGCTGGTCGCACTCACGGACATCGACGCCGACGTGAGCCGTGTCGTGGATATGATCGCTCTCGATCCCGCGCTCACCGCAAAGGTGCTGCAAACCTGCAACAGCGCTTATTTCGGAATCTCGCGGCCGGTGGATCATGTGGACGAGGCCGTCAACAGGCTCGGTTTTCAAATCGTCTATTGCATCGTGGCCATGGCCAGCGGCGACGCCTCCTTCGATTCGGCCAAGGCAACCGGAATCGACGTGGACCGGCAGTGGCGCCATGCCGCGACCACGGCGTTCGCATCGCAGTTCATCGCCAGGCGGATCGGCGCCGACGCGGGCCTCTACTTCACCGCCGGTCTGCTCCACGACATCGGCAAGCTCATCCTCGCCGAGGGCTTCCGGCGCGATTACGTCGAGATCCAAAGCGATCCCGGACTCACCGGAAAAAGTCTTATGGAGTTGGAAAACGCGAGCTTCGGCGTGGACCACGCCGAAGTCGGCGCGCGTCTGCTCGATCGCTGGAAATTCTCGCCGCAGTTCGTCGGCAGCGTTCGCTACCACCACGATCCCGCGGCGGCGGCCGGCACGGACGCCGCGCAGTTCGCCACATGCCTTTTCGTGGCGGACGCGCTCGCGCACGGCCTCACCGAGGACGAAGGGCAACCCGCTCCCGAGGCCGATCTTCAGGCGGCGCTAAAGGCACTCGGCATGGGCGAGAAGGATCTGGCGCGCCGCCGCCAGGAGGTCATCGAAAACATGCCTTTTGTCGAAGCCCTCTGCCGGATGCGCGGCTAACCGCCCCGGCCCGGAAAACCCGTCGAATCGGCCCGGCGGGCGATTGCGGGCAAATTGCCGTGCAGCCTCAGAGCCGCATCAGTACTCGCACTCGATCTCGATCCGCTTGCAGCAGGTGCACGTCACGACGATGCGCTGCACTTTTCCGTTTTCCTGCACGAGTTCGACCTGCGGTTCGTCGAGAAGCTCAGGCTCAGGCTGGGCCTCTATCCGGCGCGCACCGCCACTCGCTCCGAGGTCCGCGGGACGCGCGGCGAAGAGGGGCTGGAAAGCGGCTTCGTCCGTGGCGGGAGGGGCGAGAGGGGCGGGAGCGGTGCGACCGGCGCTGACGGATGAGCGGCCGGCGAAATAGTCCTGGAGCATGATCGGGAGCGGTTAGCGGTTGGTGGAAAGGCTGATGGTAATGCGCTCGTTGTCGTCCGCCTCGGCCGGCGTGTTCGCCAGCGGCCTGGTCGCTGCAAAGCCGGTCACGCGTTCGATTTTCTGCGGGTTCACGGCATACTTCACTAGCAGACGCCGCGCCGCGTTCGCCCGGTCTGCGGTCAGCTCCCACGGGCCGTAGTCCGCATTTCTCTCCGCCTCGCCGGCCGACGTGTGACCGTCGATGAAAACCTTCAGGTCGTTGTGGTCGATGAGCCACGCCAGGTTTTGCAGCGTGAACTGCCCCCACTCCGTGATCTCCGCCGTGCCCTTTTTGAAAATGGCGTGCTTGGTCCGGTCGTAGAGCGTGATTTTCAAACCGTCCGACGTGACCTGCATATCGGCGGTCTTTTCCTCGAGCACGTCGCGCACATTGAGCATCCGGCTGAGCTGGCTGGCGAGCGCATTGAGGAAAGCCAGATTGGCGGCCGTCGCCGTGTCCCGGTTCTGGTCCTTGCCCATGGACCCGCCTTCCTTCCCCTGCATCACGCCGATGGAGCGGTCGCTCAGGGCGTTGAACGGCTGTTTGAAATACTTGGATGTCGCGAGGAGGATCTTTTTGTCCTGCGCGCAGATCCAGAGGACCATGAACAGCGCCATCATCGCGGTGACGAAGTCGGCGTAGGCGACCTTCCATGCGCCTCCGTGGTGGGCTTCCTTTTTCTTGGCCATCTTATTTCTCCTTCGCAGGGTTGAGGGTCTTCACCATTTGCTCCAACTCGTCGCCGCCGGGCTGCACGCTCGGATCGAGGCTGCGCCGGGCCAGCTCGACGGCCATGATCGGAGCCATCCCATTGGCGAAACCCGCGACCGCTTTCAAGATGCCGACATAGTACTGAAGCTCGACGGTGTTGTTGTGCTTGATGCGGCTGGTCAGCGGATTGATGAAACCGTAGGCACCCAGAATTCCGAGGAAGGTGCCGGTCAGCGCGGCCGCCACTTTCTCGCCGACCGCCTCGGGTCCCTCCGCAATCGCCGCCATCGTATTGATGATGCCGAGCACCGCCGCGATGATCCCGACGCCAGGCAGCGAGTCGCCGATGAGCTGGAGCACGTGGACCGGCGCGTCAGCCTCCTCTTCCTTCGCGGACACCTCCTGCTCCAGCATGCCGCCGATCTGCTCCGGCTTGATGCGCCCGTCGATGAGCGGCTTCAGGCCGCCGCAGAGGAATTCCGAGCGCTCGTGATCCTTGAGAAACGAGGGATACTTTTGAAAAATCGCGCTCTTCTTCGGCTCGAGCACATGATCCTCCAGCGCGATCAGGCCGCTGCGCCGCGAGAGGACAAAGACCTCGTAAAGCAGCTTGAGCATGTCGGTGTAGTCCCCCTTGCGCGACGACGAGCCCTGGATGGCGCCCATGATTTTCCTGCCCACTGACATCAGCGTTTTGGCCGGGCTCGCGACGACGAGAATGCCGAGCGCGACTCCGCCGATCGTCACAAATTCCGAGACGTGCAGCAGCACGATCGGATTTCCGCCCGCGATCATGAATCCGCCGAGCGTGGCGCCGATGACAATAAGGAATCCGATGATTAGGAGCATAAAATGAGGCGCATATGGTTCCCCATGATCTCGGCGTTTTCCGGCCAGGCTTTAGCGAAAAGGCGGGGAAGTTTCCGCCCGCCGGCATGCCCCTCCGCCGTGGTTTCCGCCACGGCCTTTCCTTCACTCCGGCTACGCCCCGGCGGATGCGCCTTCCTGCCGGCGAATGAACGTCCGGAGGCCCAGCACCGCCTGCGTGTGAATCTGCGAGATGCGCCCCTCGGTCACTCCGAAAACAACCGCGATCTCCGCGAGCCGCATGCCTTCAAAGTAATACATCGCCAGCACCTTCTTCGGGATCTCGGGCAGCTTTTGGAGTTGCGCGATCACGAGCTGCACGAGCTCCTTCTTCTCCATCGTGTCGCGCCCGGACTTCTGCGTCTCGTCCGCGATCATCTCGTGCAGCGAGACGTCGTCCGAGTCCTCTGAAAAGGCCTCGCCATCGAGCGGCACAAAGCTCGCCGGTTTGATCTCGTCGAGCAGCTCCGCGTAGTCGTCGGGCGTGAGCCCCATTTCGGCGCAGACCTCGGCCTGGGTCGCCGGGCGGCCCAGCCGCTGCTCGATGCCGCTGAGCGTCTGATTGAATTTCTTCGCCTTGTCGCGAATCGTGCGCGGCGTCCAGTCCATCCGCCGGATCTCGTCATGCACGGCGCCTCGGATGTGCAGCGTCGCAAACGAGGGGAAGGCCGTGCCGTGCGCCGGATCGAATTTCCGCGCGGCGGAAAGCAGGCCGGTGAAGCCGACGCTGTAGAGATCGTCCATGTCGAGCACCGCCGGCAGATAGATGCGCATCCGGTCCACGGTCGTCTTGACGAGCGGGAGATGCCGCTCGATCAGCGCGTCCTCATTGCTGTCGGAATGGTAGGCGCGGAAGGCTTTGGCGGCCTGTGCGGGATAGGCGGTGGGAGTGGCGAACATGCTAGGAAGTCTGGGTGGCAGCAGCCTCGCGCTCCGCTTCGGCTTTCGCCGCGAGGTCGGTGATGTGGCTGCGGATCGTCCCCATGACGACCATGTGCAGGCCGCGGAATATCGCCGCGCCAACGAAGCAGCCGATCGAGGCATCGCGGAGGGCGAAAGCCGGCTCATTTCCCGCATGAAGGCTGCCCGCGAAGGTGAAAACGAATCCAGACAAGCCGCCGATCAGCAGAAAGAATTTCATTGGGCGCTCTCGGTTTCAGCAGCTTGCAGACCAACCTCGGGAAAGGTCCGCGCGAGCACCGCATCGAAGACATTTTCCTCGAGATCGCCGGCGATATTCGGCCCCGTGCCGAGGAAGAGCGGCGTCAGTTGATGGTCGAGGAGGAACTCCCACAGTTTGCCCGAGTGCGTGAGTTCATCGAGGTGTGTGAAGACGACATGCGTGCAGCCCGCGCGGCCGGCGAACTCAAACGCGCGCTTGATCAGCTCTGGATCGTAGGCGGCATTGATGACGATGACCCGGCTGGTGGTGAAAAGCGGGCCGAGCGCCTCGGTAAGCGCGGCGATGTCGCCGTCGCGGCCCGGCACGACTCCCGGCACGTCGATGTAAAGCGACTGGTCTGCGGCGAGCGTCGGCACATCGGGGATCGACCGCGCACACGGCACGCCGAGCGCCTCGCAGAAGACGGCGAGCGCATCGCCGGGATTGGCGCGGTCGAGATCGAGCTTGAGCACCACGCCGCGGCGCTGGCGGACAAAGACATCGGTCGCGAGCCATTTGCAAAGCGCGGTCGTCTTTCCCGCTCCAGGACTGCCGATGAAGGCGACACGGTCGCCCAGAGGCCGGCGCGGGATCGCACGAAACTCCTCGCGGAGCAGCATGCCGACCCGTGTGAGCGCACGCACCGGCGGCATCGCTTCGAGAGTTTTCCACTCCGGCTGGCTTTGCAGGCGGGCGAGCATCTGAGCCGACAGGCCGCCAGCGCGCAGCAATCGCGGGAGGCCGGAAGGGCGGGCGGGAGCTGTCTCGGCAAGAGACGCGGCAGCCGCCATGGGCGCGGGCTCGGTGGCCTGCGGAGCGGCGTCCAGCTTCGCCTCAAAACCTCCGGTCTCCTCGATGGCCGGCTCCTCCGGCGCGGGCTCGACGACCTCGGCGATGACTTCCAGCTTCGGCGCCTGGAGGAATCTTGCGAGCCCGGTCCCCTCGACCTGGCGCACGGAAATGACGCGCGCATTCTCCCCGATCCGGTCGCGCAGGATGGCGACGGCCTCCTCGGCTGAGCTGACGATGAAACGAAAACGCTTTGGGTCCATGGTTATGCTGCTTTCTCAACCGGACGCTGAAGATGTGCCGGCATCACGACGATCCCGAAGTTCTGAATCTCCGTCTGAGCCGGCAATTCCTGATACGAAAGGACCGCAAGCTTGGAGAGCGACGGCTCGAAGAAACGCCGGAACGCGAGCCGCAGTTCGGCGGTGGTGAGGATCGCCGGCGTGAGGCCCTGCTCGGCCATTTCGCTCATGCGCCGCGTGAGTTCACTGAGCAGGTGCTGGGCGGTCTGCGGATCGATCATGAGACCGACGTCGAACTGCGTGCGCTGCACCTTTGTCATCAGGAACTGCTCGAACCGCGGGTCGAGCGTGAGCGCCTTCAGCATGCCGGGCTCGCTTTCAAACTCCGCGACGAAATACACGCCGAGCCTTTTGCGAACCTGCTCGGAGAGGTCGTCGGGATTCTTGGAAAGCGGTGCGAAGTCGGCGATGCACTCCATGATGACCGCGAGGTTTTTGATCGAGAGACCCTCGCGCAGGAGATTCTGGAGCACCCGCTGGATGACGCCGATGTTGACCATGTCCGGGATCAGTTCGCTGACGAGCGTGGGATTCTGCTCCTTGAGATGATCGACCAGTGTCTGCACGTCCTGCCGTCCGAGGATGAGGTGGGAGGCGCGCTTGATCGCCTCGGAAAGGTGCGTGATCAGCACCGAGCCGGGATCGACGACGGTGTAGCCGTGAATCTCCGCCGAGCGCCGTTCGTCGTCCGCGATCCACGTCGCATTGATGCCGAAGACCGGCTCTACGGTCGCGACGCCTTTGAGCGGCACGGGGCTGTTGGTGACATTCATCGCCAGCCACCGGCCGGGCAGGATGCGGCCCCGCGAGAGTTCTTTCCCGCGCAGTAGGAAGCGGTATTCGTTCGAGTCGAGCTCCAGATTGTCGCGGATCGCGATGGGCGGGACGATGACGCCCATCTCGCGGGCAAAGCTCTTCCGCACGCCGGTCACGCGGTCGAGCAGGTCGCCGCCGTTCTTTTTCTCCGCGAGGTGCAGAAGCCCGCTGCCAAGCTCGATCGAGAAGGTGTCCACCTCGATCAGCTTCTTGAACTCGTCCGCCGGCTTCGCATCGGCCTCGGCCTTCCCGCCGGGCTTCGACAGCGAGGGCTCCGCAGCGAGCGTAGCCGCGGCTTTCCGCGACTTTGCGAGCGTCCACGCGGTGAAGCCGGCGAGCCCGGCAAGAATTATGAACGGCAGGAACGGCAGCCCGGGCGCGATGCCGAAGAGCGCCAGCATCACCGCCGCGATGGCGAGCGCGCGCGGGTAGAGCGTGAGCTGTTTGCTGATGTGCGCACCGAGGTTTGCGTCCTCGCTCGCGCGCGTCACCAGGATGCCCGCCGCGACGCTCACCACGAGCGCGGGGATCTGCGCGACCAGGCCGTCGCCGATCGAGAGCACGGTGTATTTTTGCAGCGCCTCGACCATCGGCATCCCCTTTTGCACGATGCCGATCACGAAGCCGCCGAGCACGTTGATGAGGGTGATCAGGATGCCCGCGATCGCGTCGCCGCGGACGAATTTGCTCGCGCCATCCATCGCGCCGTAAAAGTCGGCCTCCTTCTGCACCTTGGCCCGGCGCTTGGTCGCGGTCGCCTCGTCGATGAGGCCGGCATTCATCTCCGCGTCGATGCCCATCTGCTTGCCGGGCATCGCGTCGAGGGTGAAGCGCGCGGCGACTTCCGCGATGCGGCCCGCACCCTTCGTGATGACCATGAAATTGATGACCACGAGGATGAGGAAGACGACCGCTCCGACGACGTAGTTCCCGCGGATGACGATGTGGCCAAAGGCATCGATGACCGCACCGGCGTGGCCGTCCACGAGGATGAGCCGCGTGGAGGCGACATTCAGCGCGAGCCGGTAGAGCGTGATGGCGAGCAGCAGCGTGGGGAATCCGGAGAACTCCGCCGGGTCCTTCACGTAGATGATGATCAGCAGCATCAGCAGCGAGATGCCGATGCTCGCCGCGAGCAAAAGGTCGAGCATCAGCGCGGGGATCGGCAGGACGAGCAGGACGATCGTCCCGAAGAGGGCGATGACAAAGAAGAGGTCGCCCTTCTTGAGCGCCGTCACGAGCTGCTGGAGCCAGGGGATGCCGTTCATTCCGCGGCTCTCCTCTCCTTCAGGCGGTGGAAGTAGTAGCGGTGCGTCTTGTAAACGAACGCGAGGATGTCAGCGACGGCCTGGTAAAGCTCGATCGGGATCGGCTTGCCCACTTTGCCCACGCGGAAGAGCAGCCGGGCGACGGGCTTGTTCTCCACCATCGGCACGCTGTGCTCCGCCGCGAGCGCCTTGATGCGCATGGCGAAGGCGCGCTCGCCTTTCGCGAGGACCATCGGCGCCTTGTCGCGGCCGCGCTCGTACTTCAGCGCCACGGCAAAGTGCGTCGGGTTCGTGATCACCACGTCCGCCGTCGCCACGGCGCCCAGCATCTGCTTTTGCATGAAACGGCGCGCCATCTGCCGGAGCGCCGCCTTGATCTTCGGATCGCCTTCCGACTGGCGGTGCTCCTCGGTGACCTCGTGCCGCGTCATCATCAGGTCCGAGTGCACCTTGCGGAGCTGGTAGATGTAGTTGATTGCGGCGATGGCCCCGATCGCGAAAATGAAACGCCCGAGCAGCATCGTCGCCGTCTCGAGGATGAAGCCGCCGAGCCGGTGCGCCTCCACCGGCGTGTAAAAAATCGGATCGTGCATGATCCCTTTCACGCCACCCCACACGGCCCATCCGACGACGAGCAGCTTCAGCAGATCGGTCGCCAGCTTCACGGCGCCCTGGGGGGAAAAGATGCGCTGCAGGCCCTTCAGCGGATCGAGCTTTGAAAACTTGAAGCCGAACGCCTTGGGCGTCAGTTGGAACCTGCTCTGCAGGCCGCCCGCGAGCGTGCTCGCCGCCGCGCACGCCACCGCCATCGGGAGGATGAAGCCCAGCATCGTGCGCGCGGCGATGCCTCCCCATTCGCCGATCGCCTCGGGTTTGATCGCGTACTTTCCCAGATGGGCAAAGATGCCCACGCTGATCCCCGCGATCCGTTCGCAGTATTCGCGCGAGCCAAACGAGAGGACAAAGTACGCCGCCACGAGAATGAAGACCGTCTGGAGGTCGGGCGTGCGCGCAAACTGGCCTTCCTCAGCGGATTCGCGGAGGCGCTTGTCTGTCGGCTCTTCTGTTTTTACCCCTTGGTCGGACACGGTTTTGCTTTACGGAATCAGCCGGAGCATCAGCTCCGGTGACTGCCGAAGCTGACTTAGCACCAGTTGTGCCGTGAGCCCGAGCGTGAGCCCGAGCAGCGTCAGTCCCGCGAAGATCCGCACCGCAAAGCTCTCGGAGAAAACGTTCATGCCCGGCGCCGCTTTGCCGAGGATCGCAAAGGTCATGGTCACGATGAAATTGACCGCCATCACCGGGGCGGCCATCTGCACGGCGACCAGGAAGATATTGCCGGTGTTATGGACCAAAACCTCCCCGACATTGCGCGACCCCATGAGCTGGCCCGGCGGCGCGAGCTCGAAGCTCCTCAGAAACGCCGCGAACATGGCGTGATGCGCGCCCGAGAGGAGAAAGAGAAGCGAGCCAAAGTAGAAGAGCGCCGTGCCGATCGAGGTCGAGTTGTTCTGCGAGATCGGATCGATCTGCGCGCTCATCACGAGTCCGATCTCGGTCGAGATGATCTGGCCCGCCATCTCGATGGCGTAAAAGACCAGCCGCATCCCGAGCCCCATCATCAGCCCGATCATCAGCTCGTGCGCCGCGGAGAGGACCAGGGTGACGACATCGCCCGGCAGCGGCACCGGCCCGTGCACACTGCCGCTGACGACGTAGGCAAGGAAGGCCGCGAGGGCGACCCGCAGCGGGACCGGGATCATCTTTCCCGAGAAAACGGGCGAGAGGGCGAGCAGCCCGCCGGACCGGATGAACGCCATCATCCAGAGATGAAGCTGTTCGTAAGTCATACCTGCCCGTCAGTGCGCGTGGCGGCCCGCTTCACCGCACCATCTCCGGGATGCGCGAGATGAATGTGACCGTGAACTGCATAAGCTGCCGCAGCATCCACGGCGCCGCGGCGACCAGCACGATCGCGATGGCGATGAGCTTCGGGACGAAGGAAAGCGTCTGCTCCTGGATGCTGGTGACCGACTGAAAAAGGCTCACGAGCAACCCGACGACGACCGACACGAGCAGGATCGGGCTGATGACGAGCAGCGCCGTCGCCACTAGCTGGCGAAGGATCTCGACCGATTGCTCGATGTTCATACGCCGAAGCTTTCCACCAGCGAACGCACGACCAGATGCCAGCCATCCACGAGCACGAAAAGCAGCAGCTTGAACGGCAGCGAAATCATCACCGGCGGCATCATCATCATGCCCATCGACATCAGCGTGGAGGCGACGAGGAAATCGACGATCAGGAACGGGATGAAGACCAGGAACCCCATCTGGAACGCCGTCCGCAGCTCGCTGACGACGAACGCAGGCGCGATGACATTGAGCGGCACCTCCTCGATTTTCGTGGGACCGCGGCCGGAGAGTCCGAGGAAAAAGTCGATCTCGCTCGCGCGCGTCTGCTTCAGCATGAAGGAGCGCAGCGGCGTGGAGGCCCGGTCCCACGCCTGCTCGGTCGTGATCGTCTTTGCCATGTAGGGCTGGAGCGCGTCCTCGTTTATCCGCTTCCCGACCGGAGCCATGATGAAGAACGTGAGGAAGAGCGACATGCCGACGAGAATCTGATTCGACGGCGCGCCCTGCACGCCGATGGCGCTGCGCACAAAGCCGAGCACGATCACGATCCGTGTGAAGCTGGTCATCAGCATGAGGATCGACGGCGCGAGCGTGAGCAGCGTCATCATCGCCACGACCTGGATCGCCGTCGCCACATTCCCCTGATCCGAGCCGCCGAGATTGATGCTCAGCGCCGGCGCGGCCACCGGCACCGGCGCACCCACGGGCGCCGGCAGCTGCGCGGAAGCCGTTCCCGCGAGCAGCAGCGCCACCCATAGGAAAATCCATGCCGTCTGCCGCAGGTTACGCATCGCTTTTCTCCGGCGAGAGGTTGGGAAACTCCGGCTCTCCTCCCGCGAGGGTGCAGAGGTAGTCGATGCGGCCCGGACAGACACCGATCAGCATCTTCCGGTCTTCGTATTGGGCGACGATCAGGAACTGCCGGTTTCCGAGCATGCGCGTCTCGCTGATCTGGAGCCTGCGCTCGCCCTTCAGCTTCGGCTGGAAAATGGTGAAGCCGTTGCGCAGCAGATAGGCTCCGCCGGCCAGCAGTGCGAGCAGGAGCACGAGGTAGAGCGAAAGCTGGGCGCCGCTGCCCCCCGCCGGCTTGTAGTTCATAGACATCGGCGCTGGCGCGGGCGCCGGTGCAGGCATCGCCTGCGCAGGCGCAGCGACCTCGGGAATCTCCGCAGGCGCTGCGGCCGGCGCTGCGGCGGCCGGCGCTGCGGCGGCTGGCACGGGCGCGGGCGTCGGCGCGGGAGCCTCCTGGGAGAAGGCCGTCGCGGCAAGGAAAGCGACCGCCGCGAGCACGCGCAGCATCGCGGTCCTCACGCCTGCTCTCCGATGAGCTGCGTGACCTTGATGCCGAAGTTCTCCTCGACGACGACCACTTCGCCGAGCGCGATCAGCTTGTCGTTGACGTACAGACCGACCGGATCGTTCGCGCGCTGGTTGAGCTGGATGATCGCGCCCGGATTGAGTTCCAGCACATCGCGCATCGCGAGCTGGCATGAGCCGAGGCGGACCGTGAGCTGCACTTTGACGTCCAGCACGGTATTGAGCCGCTGATCTTCGAGTAGGTTTACCATGTCCATTAGTCTTTGGCGGCGCGCTGGCCGAGTTGTACGGCCACGCACCCGTTTTGCATTCCCACGGTTCCGATGAATTCCTCCGTGTTCGAGAGCCGCACCCGCGTCTGTGCTATCAGCTCGCGCGGGAGCGGGATCACGTCGCCTTCGCGCATCCCCACCACTTCACCGAGCGTGATTTGGCGGATTTTCCACTCCGCGGTGATCGGCACTGAGATGCCCGCGTATGGCGCGCGCCACTGGATGTGCTTTGGCCGGCTGTCATCGCCGCGCTGCCGGGCGACGTGCATCTTTTTCACCATCGTCTCGATCATCGAGAACGGGATGCCCATCTGCATCTGCTCGCAGATTTCCCCCAGCATGACCTCCACCGTCATGATCACGAAAACCGCGTCCGGCGCGGAAGTCTGCAGGAACCGGCCGCTCGTCTCATGCCCGATGCACTGCGGGCGAAAGGTGGTGATCTGCTCCTCCCAGAGCTGCGTCCACTCCGTGATGATGAGCTGCATCGCGTCCTCCAGGAGCGCCACTTCGATCTCCGTCAGTGTCCGGTCAGTATTCGTCACGCGGCCCTTTCCGCCCAGCAGGCGGTCCGCCATCGTCATGCCGAGCGGGAGGGAAAATTCCACGATTCCGACGCCCCGCAGCGGCTCGACCTGGAAAAGCGTGAGATGCGTGGGATTGCCCATCGACTCGCAGAACTTCGAGAACGTCGAGCTGTTGAATTTTGTGATCTTCAGCACGCATTCCATGCGAAAGAACGTCGAAAGCCGCGCCGAAAGATGCTGGATGAAGCGCTGGTGCAGGACGCCGAGCTGCCGCAGATCCGCATGACTTAGGAATCCGGGATTGCGGAAGTTGTAGGGCATCAGCTTTGACGCATCGATCCCGTCCATGCGCTTGCCGTCCATGCTGAGAACCGTCGAGCCCTCGACCGTCGAAACGGGGGGCTTGAGGATCGGGTCGATGACCAGACTGCGCTCGGCTGACTCGCTCATTGCACGACGAACTCGGAAAAGTAGATCTGGCCGATGAGGTCCGACTTCACCGCCTGGTTGAAGTTTGCCATCAGATCGCTGCGCACCACGTTCTTCGCGCCGGGCTGCTCGAGATCCGCGAGCGTCCGCGAACCGAGGACCGTGATCGCCACGTCGAGGAGCTGCTTCTTGTTTTCGTCGATGATCTTCTTCAACTCGGCGTTTTCGCTGTAGGCGGTGAAGCTCGTCTTCAGGTAGCGCGTGCCCATCGCGCCGGAGAGGTTCACGACCACATTGTCAAAGTCATAGGTGAAGCGGCCGCTCTCATCCGCGCCCCCGCCCTTCCCGTGTCCGCCCTTGGCCTCGCCATGCCCGCCGGTCTCCTTCTTCGCCGCCGCGCCGTGGGCCTGCTTTTCGAGCGCCACGCCGCGGATTTTCGGCAGGATCAGGAACTCCGCCATGCCGTATGTGATCGCAGGCATCAGCACGAGCATCGCGATGATCGGCCCCCACGCGCTTGGCGCCTTGGCCGGCGCTGCCGCGGCGGCTTCCTGAGTTTCGGATTCGGTATCGGTGTCAGCCATGGTGAAAGGGGATGATGCTTAGCGCTTCAGATTGATGACTTCCTCGAGCATGGAATCGGAGACCGTGATGACCCGGGAACCCGCCTGAAAGCTGCGCTGCACGACGATCATGTCCGCGAACTCCACGCTGAGATCGACATTGGAAAGCTCCAGCGTGCCAACCTCGATCCTCCCGAGCCCGTTGGTGCCGGGCGAGTTGTTCAGCTCAGTGAGATTGACGCCTCCGACCGCCCCCGCAGCCTCAAATCCGCTGAAAAGATTGTTGCCCTGACGCGTCAGCGAAGTCGGGTCGCGGAAGTTTTGAAGCAGCACCCGGCCGCGGATGAAGGAATCGCCATTGGAAAGTCCGATCACCACGTTTCCGAGCTGATCGAAGGTGAAGGCGCGCATCGTCGGCTTGTTCGCCTCGACCTCCGCGTCCGTGAAAGCGCCGCCGGTGCTGTTCGTCAGCCCGGCGCCAATGCCCACGTTGAAATCGACCTTCACATCGCCCACGGCGGTCGGCAGCGTGGTGGTCTTCGAGTAGGTGAGCGCGCCACCGACGACGACCGCATCATAGGTGACCGCGCCGTCTGAGAGACCCTGCACCCGGAAGCCGTCGCTCGTGACCAGGTAGCCCTGATCGTCGAGCCGGAAATCGCCGGAGCGCGACACGTAATCGAGATTGTTCGCGGTGTCCCTGACCCGGAAAAAGCCGGTGCCGGAAACGCCGAGGTCGGTATTCGACCCGGTGCTCGTGAGCGTGCCCTGCGAAAAGTCCGACGCGACGCCGGCAAGCTGCACACCCGTGCCGATCTGGATGGACGGCACGTTCGACCCCAGCCCGGTCCCGGGTGACGGCGCGGCCTGCTGGAGCAGATTGCTGAAGCTGTCCGCGTACTCCGAACGCGAGCCCTTGAAGCCCGTCGTGTTCACGTTGGAGATGTTGTTCGCGATGACCTGGATGCTTTGCGAGAACGTTTTGAGCGCGCTCACACCGGCGTTGAGAGTTCCGACGAGTGACATGGTTTTTGGATTTCTGGTTCGTTGTTTTCGGCGTACTCGGGCCGGTTCCGTTTCGTGGGCTGAGTGGGAAAGGCGGGTGCCTAGATCGCGGGAGGGGCCGTCGCCGTGATCTTGGTGATCGCCGCGGGATTGTAGATGCCGGCGCCGACGGTGATGCGCGGCGAGCCGTCGGCGAGCGTGACCGCCGTCACCTGCCCGGTCACTTCCCCGACATCCGTCGAGACGGTCACGGTCTTGCCGATGTAGTTCTGGGCGGAGCTGATCCGCTGCTCCGAGCTGAATGCCGCAAAGTTCTGCGACAGCGAGCGCATCTGCTCGAGCGAGGTGAAATTCGCCATCTGCGAGATGAACTGCGTGTCCTCCATCGGCTTCATCGGATCCTGCGAAGTGAGCTGCACGGTGAGGAGCTTCAGAAAGTCATTCACATCGAGCGCCTGCTTGCCGGTTGAGCGCGCGGCAGGATCCGGGTTGAGGAAATCCGTCTTTGAGCTGGAGGAGAGGATGCTGGAGAGGTCCATAGGATCAGGCGTAAAGCTGCACTCCGGCGGCAGGCGCGGCGGAAGCCGCCGGCGCGGCGATGCGGCGTGGCGAATTGCGACCGGCAGGAATCCTTCCGGTAATTTCCTCCTGCGCCTCGGCAAAGGCGCGCTGACGACCCTCGCGCTGCTGCTGGCTGAGGTCGTTCATGCCGGACTGCGAATTCGGCGATTCAAAAACCGGGGTGGTGACGCGCACGGTCCGCTCGGAGGTGCGCTCCGAAAACTGCGCCCAGTTCTGCTCGATCGCCTGGCGAAGCTCGCGCGACTCGGTGAGAAAGACCGGCCGGATTTCGCCGTGCGTGAGCTGGAGCCGGACAGTCAGCTCGTTTCCCGCATCGAGCCGGATCCGCACCTCCACGCGCTCGCCGCCGGTGGTCCGCAGCCGCTCCACGGCCTCCATCGTGCGGTGAATGACCGTCTCGGCCTGCGTGCGGACTATCGCGGCGGGTTCGTCGGCGGAGGCAGACGGTGCGGTGAAGAAAGTCGCCGCCGGAGAGGCAGAGGCGGTCGGTGCGCCCGCATCACTGGTCTGCGGCGCGAAGCTTGGTTTTTCCTCCCGGTGCTCGCCGGCGCCGTTGTGCTGTCCCGCCGGAGCCGGCACCCGGATTCCTGCCTGCAAGGGCGTCGGATTCACGATCGATTCGTGCGTTCCGCCATCAGCGGCAGAAGCTGCCGTCTTTGGCTCGGACGCGCGGGATTTCACAGGGGTGGACATGACAGGCTCGTGCTTAGCATCCGATGTGCCATCGGCTGCGGGCGGCACTGCCACCACGGGTGCCGCGACCGCAGCGACGGTGGTATTCACAGCAGGCGGCTGTGCGGGAGCCGGAGGCGTAAAGGGCTCGGCGACTTGCGTTGCGGTCGTCCGGGGTGCGGAAGAAACAACGCGGGCGGACGCCGGAATCCCGGCCTCGAAACTTAGTTCGGGATCCGAATCAGGAGCCGGCGTCGCGGGCTCCGACCCACCGCGAGATGGCTGCATGGGAGCCGCCGTCTGACGCACGGGCGTTTGTTCAAGCACGGGCGCCTTTTCAGGCACAGGCGCCTTTTCAGGCACGGGTGCCTTTTCAGGCACGGGCGCCTTTTCAGGCACGGGCGCCTTCTCAGGCACGGGCGCCTTCTCAGGCACGGGCGCCTTTTCAAGCACGGGCGCCTTTTCAGGCACGGGCGCCTTCTCAAGCACGGGCGCCTTCTCAAGCACGGGCGCCTTTTCAGCCACAGGCTGCGGCGCGACCGGGGGAACTGATGCAGACGAGGGCGCGGGCTCAGGCAAGGGAGGCTGCGTGGACGCCACCACCGCCGGAGCGGCGGAATTCCCGCCGGCCACAGCTTCAGCGGAAGGCGTGGGAGCCGTCGGTTCGATCTGGATCGGAAGCGTGGGAAGAATCGCCTGAATGGGCATAACCGGAAACATGGCGGCCACCATCGAAAGGTCCGTAGCGTCGGGCATGCTGCTCTCCTCGGCAGATCCTGCCGGTTCTTCGGTCTGCGGCGACTTTTTTCCGGCCGCCGGCTGTTCGCCCGACGGAGCGCGCCGCTCGTGGAGCAGATTTTCAAACGACGAGCCCGCGGAATCGTGTTTCGCGCCGGCTTCGGCGCGCGGCCTCTGCGCAGCGGCATCGGGCGTCTTTGCGGGAAGTGAAACGATTGCGTCCATTTTAAGTGTTTTCCTTTTTCGCGGGCTTGAGCAGGCGCAGTTTGTCGGTGATTCGTGCGGCGCGGCGGGCCATCGTTTCCTCGCCCGCCCGGTCGGGTGTCTTTGCCATTTCGCCGAGTATCGGGCCGACGCGATCCACCTTCATCGTCGCAAGGATCTTCACCGCGGAATTTTCATCCATCTCCCGCAGGATCGCCACGGCGGCGGATGCATTCATCGCGCTGTAGGTTTGTGCGAGGGTCTTCAGATTCCTGAGCTCCTGCTCCTGGATCTCGACCACGCGCTGCTCGATCTCGTCGCGCAGCGCCTGGATCTCGGCGCGTTTCTTTTCCAGTTCCGCGCGCTCCGAAGCGGCCCGTGTCTGCATCGTGATCGCGGCCTTTTCGTCCTCGGCGACCTTTTCCCGCTCGGTGTGGAGTTCCCTGATCAGCTCATCGATGGCGTCTGTCTTAAAGCTCCAGAGCCGCGGCGGCAGCCCCGTCTTGTCGGGCAGCAGGCTCGCCGGCGTGCGGAGCGAAGCGACCTCCGGGAGGAGAAGTGCGGCCGTCGTGCCGAGGCTCAGCGCGCTTCCGAGCAGGGCGAGACCCCAGCCTGAGCTGAGGAATTTCAAGCAGCGACCTCCTGGAGACTCATCGCATGCCGGGCCGAGATGAGATCGCCGATCATGGACTCCTCAGCACGCGCGGCCTCCGCACTATGCGCGCTCTGCTGCTTCAGTTTCAGACGCGAGAGGACCTCGCGCTCGCGACGCGCCACGAGCATCTCTTCGCGGCGCACGGCGACTTCGCGCTCGGCCGCCGTGAGATGCTCCGCCATGCGGTTGCACTGCGCCTGCTGGTGCTGGAGGGCGTTTAGAAAGATGAGCTGGCTCTGGCGGTCCGACACGCCTTCGCGCGCCGAGTGCAGCGCGGCGTGATACGCCTCCAGCGTCCCGCGCGCCTCGCGGAGGGCAGCCTCGCACCGCGCCCGCGCGTGGAGCGCCCGCGCGTAGATTTCCCGGGCCTGCTCTTCGGCCCGGGCACGGAGGTTCAAAACGGATTCAAGGCGGTAGAGGAATGTTTTCATGACAGGATGGTGCTGAGTTGCTGCAGAGCCGCGTTTCGCGGCACTTTTTCTTCCACGGGCTGGCGGAGAAAGCGGTTGAACGCGTCTTGCTTCGCGATCGCGAGATCGAGGCGCGGATTGGTCCCTTTGACGTACGCGCCGATGCTGACGAGATCCTCATTCCGGCGGTAAAGGGCGAGGAGATCGCGCGCATTGGCCGCGGTCTGGAGGTCGGAAGGCGTGGTGATGTCGCGGACAAGACGGCTCACGCTTTCGAGCACGTCGATCGAGGGAAAATGGTTCGCCGTCGCCAGCGCGCGGGTGAGCACGATGTGCCCGTCGAGGATGCCGCGGACGGCGTCGGCGATCGGCTCATTCATGTCATCGCCCTCGACGAGCACGGTGTAGAAGGCGGTGATCGAGCCGTGCTCGGACGTGCCGGTGCGCTCCAGCAGGCGCGGCAGCAGCGCAAAGACGGAGGGCGTGTAGCCGCGGCTGCTCGGCGCCTCGCCCACGGCCAGCCCGATCTCGCGCTGCGCCATCGCGAAGCGTGTGACCGAGTCCATCATGAAGAGCACTTTCTTTCCCGCATCGCGGAAATTCTCCGCGATGGCCGTGGCGAGCATCGCCGCGCGGAGCCGCACGAGCGCGGGCTGATCGGAGGTGGAGCAGACGACCACCGAGCGTTTCATGCCCTCCTCGCCGAGGTCTTTCTCGATGAACTCGCGCAGCTCCCGGCCGCGCTCGCCGATGAGCGCGATGACATTCACGTCGCTCTCCGCGCCGCGCGCCATCATTCCGAGCAGCGTCGATTTGCCGACGCCGCTCCCGGCAAAAATTCCCATGCGCTGCCCGCAGCCGACCGGCGTGAACACGTCGATCGCGCGCACACCCGTGGCCATCGGCTCGCTGATGCGCTGGCGGCTGAGAGGATTCGGCGGCGCACTGTGCAGGCGCGGCGAGCGCTCGCAGACCAGGGGGCCGCGTCCGTCCATCGGCTGCCCGAGGCCGTCGATCGTCCGCCCCAGCAGACCCTTTCCGACCGGAGCCGTGGCCGCGAATGTCGAGGCGACCACCTCGCTGCCAGTTCGCAGATTGTGCGTCTCGCCGAGCGGCATCAGCAGGAGCCGATGATCGCGAAAGCCGACGACCTCCGCGTGGATGGGTGGCTCGCCGCGGCCCGCGTGAATCTCACAGACATTGCCCAGCGCGAGATTCGGTCCCTCGGATTCGATGATGAGTCCGCCCACCCGCACCACCTTCCCGACACGCTGCACAGGCCGGTCGGCGCGAAGTCTCTCGCGAAAGCGTCCGAGCATTTCGCCGGCGCCGGACGGGGCGAGCGTGGCGCTCATTTCAAAAATCCCTCCACGATGCGCAGCTTCGTCGCGAGCCGCCCATCGACGACGCCGAAACGGCTCCGGATGATGCAGTCGCCGGGCTTCAGTTCCGGATCGGCGCGGAAAACGATCTCCGGGTGCCTCTCGCGAAAGCCCTCCTCGTATCCGGCGATCAGCCCGAGGTCGCCCGGCGAGAGCAGCACCTCCACCTGCTCACGGCCCGGCGCGATCTCGCAGAGCAGATCCCGGCAGATGCGCATCACCGCCTCGCGGTCGATCCCGGTCGTCGCGAGGATGCGCGCGACCGCTTCCATCGCCAGCTCTGGCAGCACATCGCGGAGCTGCTGGACGAGCGCGGCGTGCTGCCGGGCCACGGCGGCGAATGTCTCCGACTGGAGGTGCAGAATCTCGGCGCGCTGCTCGAGCATCTGGCCTTCGATGAGCCGGGAAGCTTCCTCCGATCCGCGTTGGTACGCCTCGCGTTTCGCCGCCGCGAGCTCCTCTTCGGTGAAAGTCGGGCGCGGCTTCGTCCCCGCGAGGAAGAGCGCCTTCAGCGGCGCGTGCACTTTGATCGCGCTAAGCGAACGCATTGTCGTCATTTCCGGTGTCGAGTGAGATTTCCTCCGATTCCTCGAGTCTGCGCACCACGTCGATGATCCTGTCCTGCGCCGCCTCCACGTCCTTGGAGCGCTGCGGGCCGAGCATTTCCATTTCCTCCTTGAGTCCCTGCGCCGCGCGCTTCGACATCGCGGCGAGGACCGCCTGGGTGATGGCTGGGCGCGTGGACTTGAGCGCGATGGGCAGGCTGGAGGAGTCCACCTCCCGCAGGACGCGCTGGAGATCGACCGCGGTGAGACGCCCGATGTCCTCGAAGCTGAAAACTTTTTTGCGGATGGCCGCGCCGAGCGCCGCATTGCGCTCCTCGATGCGCCCGAGCAGCGTCTTGCGCAGATCCTTGTCGAGCGCGTTGAGAATGTCGGCGCACGCCTTCACCCCGCCGCTGCGGTGGAGGCCCTGCTGCATGGCGCGGCGGTCAAAGTGCCGGTTCAGATTCTTCGCGACCTTGTGGATGCTGTCGCGCGAGGTCGGCTCCATGGCGCCGAGCCGCTCGACGACTTCCTCCCGCAGGTCCGCCCCGAGCATTCCCACGATCTCCGCGGCCTTCACCGTATCCATGCAGGAGAGGATGAAAGCGACGGTCTGCGGCTGCTCTGACTTCACGAGATTGAGCACCTGCCGGCCTTCCATCTGCCGGATCTCCTCGTTGGCCTCGCTTCGGTTCGCCGGCTCGCATCGGTTGAGGATGGAGGACGCAGCGTAGTCTCCCTTCGCCAGCTCCAGCGCGGCGTGGGCAAAGTCGAGGCCGCCAAGCGTCGCCAGCGCTCCCTCCGCGACCACATCGGCGAATTCCTTCATCAGCTCGCGCTGCACGCCGCCGGGAATGAGCGGCATGGCCACCATCTCGCGGCAGATCGGCTCGAGCTGCACGTTTTCAAATCCCTTCATCACATCCGCCGCGGCCTCCGGGCCGATGGTGATGAGAAACGCGGCGATCTTCTGAACTTTCGTGAGCTTCGTGTAGTCCATGGGCGGCTAGTTTTTCCCGTTGGAAGCCATCCAGCCGCGCAGGGCGGCGCCGATGTTCCCCGGTTTCTGGCGGATCATCTCGTTGAGCATTTCGACCGAAACCTGGGGCTCGGCTGGCACGCCGGCGGCAGGCGCCGCACGCAGCGGCTCGAGGATTTCGATCGGGATCTCGTCCGGCTTCGCGCGCTTGAGCATCCGGACAAAGACGAGGATGAGCGCCACCGCGACGAGCACTGCGAAGCCGTGCTTAAAGATGTCGGTATTGCTCAGCGCGAAATCGACGACACTCGTCTTTTGCGCCGGCGCGCTGTCGAAAGGAACCTCTTCGAGCGTGACGATCTTCGCGACCTCCTTGTCGTCCGCGGCCTTCAGCCCGAGCGCGTTGATGACCATCTTGCGCAGCGAATCCAGCTCCGCGGGCGTCCGCGCCTCTTTCCTGCTGGCGACAAACACCGCGGCGGTGACGCGCGAGACGGTGCCAGGCGCGCGGACGGCGTTCAGCGTGATGCGGTTGATCTCGTAGCTCTGGGTCTTGTTCTTCCGGATCTGCTCGCTGTTCTTCCCTCCAGCCTTTCCGGCGGCATCCGGGCCTGCGGGGCCCGGCACATTCGCACTCGCACCCGTGGCGGCGGTCTTTGCCGCGTCCATCTCAGTGGTCACGGTGCTGTCCTCGGTCGAGATATCAGAGCGGAGCACCTGGCCGTCCGGATCGTACCGCTCCTCGGTGCGCGTGGTGCTTTCCAGATCGAGATCGGCGGAGACACGCACGACGGCACTGCCCGGCCCGAGCACCTTCGCGAGCATCGTCTCGACCTTGCCGGCAAAGTAATCCTCGACGCTCTTGCGCAGCTTCATCTGGCTCGACGCCGCGCCGAACTGCGGGTCGTCCTTGAGTCCTTCCGTAAGGACGTTGCCGCGGTTGTCCACCACCGCCACGTCGTCGGCGCGCAGCCCTTCCACGGCGTTCGCGACAAGGAAACGGATCGAGTTCACCGATTCGGCCGAGACGCTGCCCTCGACGAATACGGACGCCGTCGGCTTCGCTTTCACCTCGGAGAAGAGCAGGCGGTTTTCCGGCTGGACGATGATCACCCGCGCGGCGCGCACGCCCTGGATTTGCGCGATGGTGCGCGAAAGCTCACCTTGGAGAGCGCGGACAAAATTTGTCCGCTGGACGAAATCGCTGATGCCGAAATTCGCGCGGTCAAAGACCTCGAAGCCCACGCCCTCACCGGCCGGCACGCCCTTGGTGGCGAGCTGCATGCGCAGCTTGTGGACCGAATCGCCCGGCACATAGACGGATGATCCGCCGGCGCCGATCTCGTAAGTCACGCCCGCGGCCTGGACGGCTGTGAGCACCTCGGCAATATCCTTTTCGCCCAGCCGTCCGTAGAGGAGCTGCATGTGCGGGCGGTGCGACCAGACGACGAGCGCGGTCATGCCTGCGATGACGCCGACCACGGCGACGACGATGGACACGCGCTGGTTGACGCCAAACTGGCGCCAGAGCTGTGCAAACTGCTGAAGGAAGGCTTTCATCCGTAAAAATCAGTCGCGACGGTGCCCGCCCTCAGACCTGCATCCGCATGATCTCCTGGTAGCTCTCGACGAGTTTGTTCCGCACCTCGACCATGAGCGAAAAGGCGGTGCCCGCCTCCTGCATGGCGATCATCGCCTGGTGCAGGTTGTTGGTTTCGCCGGTGAGGACTTTGGCCTGCTCGGAGGCGGCGGTCTTCATCTTGCCGTCCACCTCGGCGACGGCGCGATCGAGCAGGTTGTTGAAGGACGCCTTCGTCCCCGGTTCGCTGAGTTGCGCGCCGGCGAGGCCCGCCGAGGGGTTCAGCCCGGTGCCGTCCGGCTTCTCGATCCGCGCGAGCTGATCGAGCCGCATGGCGTTGGCTTGAAAGACAGGGAGGGCGCCGATTTGCATGGGGTTCGCTTAGCGGCCGATCGAGAGCGCCTTGGTGGCCATCTGCCTGGCGTTGCGGACCACGGCGAGATTCGCCTCATAAGCGCGCGAGGCGCTGAGGAGGTCCACCATTTCCGTGGCGATGTTGACGTTCGGCATGCGGACCATGCCGTCCGCATCGGCATCCGGACTCTGCGGATTGTGAATGAGTTCGCCCGGCGTGTTGTCAGTCGCGATGTCGGCCACGCGGACACCCGCCTGCGCGCCGGGGCCGGTCGCGAGGAGCGACTCAAAGCTGACGACCTTGCGCTTGTAGGCGCTGCCGTCCAGGTCGCGGGTGTTGTGCGCGTTGGAGATGTTTTGCGCGACGATATCCATGCGCACCTTCTCGGCATTGAGCGCGCTCGCGGTGGAGTTGATTCCGGTGATGAAGTTCATGCGGCTTAGGAAGTGCGGCCGGTGATGGCCATGCGGAGCTGCTTGATCGAGCCGCTGACGAATTCGGTGAGCGTGTCGTACTCCGCGGAGTTCTTGCTCATCGAGAGCAGCTCCTTGTCGAGTTCCACGTTATTGCCGTCCTTGCGCTGGCTGGTGGAGGTGAGGTCCTCGGTGATTTTAGCGGCAGGCGCGGAGGCGAGTTCGCCGGCGCGGAGACGGGCGGCAAATTCTGCCGAAAAATCCTTCGGCAAATCCACGCGCTTGTAGCCGGGCGTTTCGAGGTTCGCGAGGTTCGTGGCGAGCGCCTCATGCCGCACGGTGGCGACATCAAGCAGTTGCTTGGCGGCCTGGTAATTCGTGCTGGAGAAAAGGCTCTCGATCATCGCGAGGAGTGCATAGCAGAGCCGGTGCCACCGCCTGCGAAGGCCGATACGCTCAGGCTTGCCGCGCCGGGTGCGCTCGAAAGCAGACGCGCAAGCTCCTGCGCGAGCGCCTCGTTTTCAGCGGAGAGAAGCATTGCCTTCGGCTGCCCTCCGGGCGTCTGTGCGACAAGCTTTCCGTCCGCTCCAAGCTGGAGGGTGGCCGGCTTGGATGGATCGCCCGCATCGAGCATCGTGCGCACCTCGGGCGCATCGAGAAGTTGCGCGCGAAGTTTCGCGATCCGCGCCTCGATCGGATTCACGGTCTGCGCCGCCGCGCCGGAAGCGGCACCTTTTGCCGGACCGACGACGCGATCGAGCACCTCCTGAAATTTGACGAGTTCCGTCTGGGCCTTCCGCTCGCTCGCACGGCTCCAGGTATCGACAAGATTGGATGCGACGGAAGCGATGCCGGAGACGAGGAGCGGATACATTCCCGCACGCTTAGCAGCCAAAGTGCCAGCCGCCCGCCTCAGCTAAAAACCTGCACGCAGCCTGCGCTCACCGGGCGATCCGCTTAGGGTTGGCAACTTTCAGTTCCTTCTCTTGTCGCTGGAACTGCCGTTCAGTATCTTCTCCGATTGATGGCCAGCGCTGCTCAACTCAAAGCCCTTCTCCAAAGTCACGCAGATGGCGATGACTCGCGGTTTTTTGCGGTCGGACTGCAAGTGGCGGCAGCAGAGGCGCGTAAAGGGCACCCGGATCTCGCCAAGGAAATCCGCGACATCGTCGAGAAGAGCAGGAAACGCGATTCCCAGCACGCCGCGCGGGAGAATATGCTGAGCATCGCACAGCCGCAGGGCGAGGTTGCGGATCTGCTAAGCGTCCGCCAGTCCGGGGCGCGGCTATCCGACCTCATTTTGGATGAGGCGGCGGGCGCGCATGTGCGACGGGTGCTCCACGAGCAGCGGCACCTCGACAAGTTGAAGTCCCACGGCCTTCGCCCACGGCAGACGCTGCTGCTCACCGGCCCGCCGGGGTGCGGCAAGACACTCACAGCATCGGCCATCGCGGGTGAACTGGGCCTGCCGCTTTTCATCGTCCGGCTGGAGAGTCTGATGACCCGCTACCTCGGCGAAACCGCGTCGAAGCTGCGTATGATTTTCGACGCGGTGGAGAAAACCCGCGCCGTCTATTTGTTCGACGAGTTCGACTCCATCGGCATCGCGCGCGGCTCGGAGAACGATGTCGGTGAAATGCGACGGGTGCTGAACAGTTTCCTTGTCTTTGTCGAAAACCACCGGGGCAACAGCGTCATCATCGCCGCCACGAATCACGGCCACCTGCTCGACCGTGCGCTGTATCGGCGGTTCGACGACCTCATTGAACTCGGAATGCCCAGTGCGGACCTGGCGGAACGCACGCTCCGCGAACGCCTAGCGGGCCAGAAAGCTCCACGTCTTGCATACCCGAAACTCGCGATGGCGGCTGAGGGCCTGAGCTACGCCGAAATCACCCGCGTGTGCGAGGAGGCGATCAAAGACATGCTCCTCCACGACAAAAAAAGCCTCACGACGGACGAAGTGCTGCGAATCATTAGCGAGCGGCGGTTGTTCTTGGATAAGCGGAATGCGCAGTAACCCACATGCCCGGTGAAGCACCAGTAGCCCTGCGCCATCTTGATTACTCAGGACGCGCAAAACGGGAGGCTTACAAAGCAAGACGCCCCGGCGGCGGCGACGATTTCGCCTTGGTTCCCCGCCAGCGTGCAGCACACGCGGCGAAGCTGCGCGGTGAGTTGCGAGTGGCGCAGTTGGAATCCGACAGACTGAGGGTTTCGCAGGAGCTTGCGCCTTACGAGGAAGACGCGGGCATCAATCTCGAGATTCGCGGCAAGCCGGGCTTTCCGCTTTCTGTGGAACCGTTCGACGCTGCGCCAAAATCCGGCATCGCCTTGAAAAATGTGCGCCATGAAAAGGTGACGAACGACGACGGCAGCGCGGTAGTAACGACGATTGCTACGGTGTTCGTCCGTCACGGCAAGTTGACGTTCCTCACGAAGCGCATCAAGGATTACGTGAACGAGCGCCAGACCATCATCCAGAAGGGCAAACGCGCTGGGCAGGTTAGGAAATTGGACAACGAACCGCTCATCGCCAATATCGAGTCCATCGGCATCGCCGCCATCGAAGCCTTTTGGACGTCCCGCCATCCGCTGCCGGACATGGATGTGCAGACGTGGTGGGAAGTGTGGGTGCGTGTTGGCTCCGATGCCGAGCGGGCACGCCACGAAAGCGCGGTGATTGCCGAAGCTCAACGTCTTGGGATGGAGCGGAGGCAGGAATGGCTCGTATTGCCGGAGCACACGGTTTTTCTCATCAAGACCTCGCGCCGCACGCTCGCGTCGGCGACCGCGCTGCTGAATTTCGTGAGCGAACTGCGGCACCCAACGCTCACCGCGCAGTTCTTCATCGAGCAATCTCCACGGGAACAGCGTCAGTGGACGGATAATCTGTTGTCGCGTGTTCAGCTTCCCGCTGAAAGCGCACCCGCCGTTTGCGTGCTCGACTCGGGGGTAAATCGCGGCCACCCGCTGCTCGCGCGCCTTCTGGCCGAGAGCGACCACGACACGGTGCATGACGAATGGGGAAAGGATGACCTCTTTACGAATTCTCTCGGAATGCCGAGCTACCACGGCACTCCCATGGCAGGCCTCGCCGCATATGGTGACCTCACGCCGCTTCTGGAAGGCGCGGATGCAGTGCCACTTTCTCACTGGATAGAGTCGGTGAAAATCCTGCCACGCGTAGGCTCAAACGAGCCGCAGCACTACGGACCGATTACCCAGGCCGCGATGGCGAAGGCGGAGTTCAATTCGCCACAGCGAGCGCGAGTCTTTGCACTCGCCGTGACCGCGAGCGACGCAAAGGAATTCACCGAGAATGGCAGGCCGAGCGCATGGTCTGCCGCGCTCGATAGCCAGGCGTCGGACGCGATGGATGATGGGAAAATGAAGCGTCTCATCTGCGTCAGCGGAGGAAATGTCGGCCTCGAAAACAGTTCGCAATATCCGAGCCTCAATGCACTCACAGCCTTCGGCGACCCGGCCCAAGCCTGGAACGCAATTACCGTAGGAGCGTTCACCGAAAAGGACATCGTCACCGACGAACACGGCAATCTGCTGCCCGCTGCATGTATCGCCAAACGCGGCGGCCTCGCACCATACAGCGCAACCACTTGCTTGTGGACATCCGATGAGTCGCGGCAATGGCCGCTCAAGCCGGATGTTGTTTTTGAAGGCGGAAACGTCGCCGCAAATGCCGCAGGCGAGCCCGACGCGCACAACAGCCTCAGCCTGCTTTCGAGCAACGCGCAGTTTCAAACGCGGCTCTTCGCCCCCTTCGGAGACACCAGTGCAGCGACCGCGCTTGCTGCTAGAATGGCTGCGCAAATTCAGGCGAGGTATCCGAGTTTTTGGCCCGAGACCGTGCGGGCGCTGATGATTCACTCCGCCGATTGGACTACTGAAATGAAGCGAGGGGCGAAGCTGCGAATCAAAGGCGACGTGGAAAACATGATGCAGCGCTTCGGCCACGGAGTTCCCGACCTTGGGCGTGCCTTGGATTCCGCGCGCAGCCGCGCGACTCTCATCTGTCAGGACTCGCTCCAGCCTTTTGAAAAAACCACCGGCGCATCGCCATCCACGCGCGACATGATGCTCTACCGGCTGCCGTGGCCCAAAGACCTGTTGCAGGCCCACGGCGGCACGGATGTGTGCCTGCGCGCCACGCTTTCCTACTTCATCGAGCCAAACCCCGGCTCACGCATGGTGACATCGAAGTATCGTTACGCGAGTTGCAGCCTGCGCTTCATGGTCCAGACGCCAACGGAGAAATCGCTCAAGAATTTCATCGCCCGGGTTTCGGACGCTATCAGCGAAGAGGACAGGGGCGCCTACGAAAAGCCCGACGACACCACGGCTGGCTGGTTTCTCGGCGATGACCTCCGCAGGCGCGGTTCGCTGCACTCCGACACCTGGACCGGCACCGCAGCACAACTCGCGGCGATGGAGCACCTCATAGTTTTTCCTGTGAACGGCTGGTGGCGGCTCCGCACACAGCACAAGCGATACAACAATCGCATCCGCTTCTCCCTGGTGGTGACGCTAGAAACACTCGGTGCTGAGTTGGACATCTTCACGCCGATTTCCTTGAGCGTGGCGGAGAGCGTTTCCGTTTAGCGTCAGAGCGCCCTGGCTGTGGCGATGGGACCGAGAGGCTCAGCTATAAACGAGCAGCCGCTGGGTCACGTGGGCGAGGAGGTTGTGGTTGCGGATTTTTGAGAGGGTGGCGGGGGTGAGTTCCTGGCCTTCGGCGATGAGGAGCAGGCCGGCGGGGCTGTAGATGCCTTTCGCGAGATGCATCCCGGCCCGG
>JANOBH010000433.1:0-2882 GCA_031411535.1 Chthoniobacter sp.
GGGCTCGCCACATCGGCCAATGCGCCGGCGGGCACTGATTGGTACGTGGGAACGGATCGCGGAACCAATGGTGGGAACAACTTCTTCATTTCCGATTCCACACAGCAGGCGACCCGCCTTTTCATCGACTCGTCGGGCAACGTGGGGCTCGGGGGAAACACCGCGCCGACAGCGAAACTGGACGTCAACGGCGCTGTGAATGTTGCCGGGACGCTCAACGCGACGGCCTACACGCTGAACGGCGCCCCGCTTCAGACGGTGAAGCACAGTCTCGTGTACGGCGGTGGCCAGGTGCATGCGATGGGCAATGCCTCCGGGGCTGGCGCGGTATGGCGGGCAGCCTCGTCGCTGCAAAACGCCTATTCGCCGTTTGGCGGTGGCGACGTACCGGGTCTGGCCGGCCGCGATCAGGGGCCGTTCGTGATGCAGGCCAAGACGGACTACTCGCGAGGCTGCATCGTACTGCCACCCACTTGGGAAAATGGCATCCAGGTCAAGGTCCGCACCTGGTACTGCCTGAACCCCGACGAAATGGCGGGCACGGCTCCGGATAACACGGTTGTTCTCTTGCAGTCCGTCATTGGCCGCGCCTCAGCGCCGACGACTGTCACGGACCCGCGCTCCACGTGGGATCTGGGCGGAGCCCCCTCCGGCGAGCAGGCAAAGTCATTCACCGGAGGGATCGCCGGCGAAATCCTGATCGACGAGCGGATCTACACGATCCCGGCGAACGCCGATGTTTACAGCCGGCAGGTGATTTTCGGACGCCAGGGCCCGCGGCCGGCTGACACCGAAACGAAGGACATCTACTTCCTCGGAATCACCGTCGAGCAGCTCTAGCGCCGTGATGGATATGCCAGCCGTGCCATTGGATTGGGCCAAAGCGAACGCGCGGGTTTCCGCAGCCGTGCGGCTGGGCTTGGCGCTGGCCGCCATGGCTATCGTCGCAGCCGCGCACGCGGGGGCGCGTACAAGTGCAAACTACTCGATCGCGGCCGACACCTTCGATGCGGGCGGCGGACCGGCGGCGAGCGCGAACTACGCGGAGCGCGCGAGCACCGGGACGATCGCGGGGATTTCGACCGTCGCGGACCCTGCGGTCATTCTGCGGGCCGGCTTTCTCGGCCGGCTCTACGAGACGACCTCCCTTCTTTTCGGGCCGCCGTCCGGCGGAGCGCAATCGGCCGCCACGGTGGCGGAAGGCGGGACACTCCAGCTCAGCGCCGCACACGTGCTCGACGACGCGACCCTCCTCCCGCTCAGCGCATCGTCCGTGACCTGGTCCATCGCGAGCGGCCCGCTCGCCTCCCTCAGCGCGGGCGGCCTCGCCTCCGCGGGGATCGTCTATGCGGACACTCCGGCGGTGATCGGTGGCACCTTCGGCGGGCTCGCGGCGACACTTACGATCAACGTGCAGAACGTGAACGCCGACGATTTCGGCCTCTACGCAGGCGACACGCTGCCGGACGACTGGCAGGTCCAGTTCTTCGGTCTGGAAAATCCCAGCGCCGCACCGGGTGCTGACACCACAGGCTCGGGGCAGACGAACTTTTTCAAATACACCGCCGGCCTGGATCCCACCAATCCGGCCGACGTCTTCACGCTCGCCATCGAGCCGGTCGAGAACGAGCCGGCGATGAGGAACCTAGTCTTCACCCCGGTCTTCGCCGGCCGGACCTACGCGGTGGAATACACGGCCGATCTCACCTCTGGCGTCTGGCTCCCGCTGACCGGCGCGCCCGTGGGCAACTACGGACTCGTGCGCATCGTCACCGATCCGGCCCCCGCCGCGGCGCAGGTGATCTACCGCGTCCGCATCACGAAGCCGTAGCGCGCGAAACCCGCCGCTAGAACTCCACTCCGAAGCGCCGGGTCCAGATGCCGAGTGTGATCATGCGCCAGAAGACATTGCTGAACGGCTTCCGCCGCTGGAGGAAAAGGTCGAACTCCGTCTCGACGCCCGCCGCCGAGAGCACGGCGGGATTTTCCCGCGCCGCATCCAGCAGAGCCTTGCGAAACCCGCCGCCGGGATCGCTGCGCAGCCACAGCTCCTCGGGCGTGGCAAAGCCCTTCTTGTCCGTGCGCGCGATGACCTTCTCCGGCATCGCGTCGCGCATCGCGGACTTGAGGATGCGCTTGGTCACGCCGTCGCGCGTCTTGAAAGCGTCCGGCAGCCCGAGCGTAAATTCCACGAGCCGGTGGTCGAGAAACGGCACGCGCGCCTCGATGCTGTGCGCCATCGAGTTGCGGTCCTCCCAGTGGAGCAGCATCGGCATGGTCGTGGTCGTGAGCATCATCCGCGAGAGCCATTCGGTGGTGGCCGGCTTGCGCCCGCCGTCCGCGCCCTCCCACGGTCCGCCGAGCGCCAGCCCGCGCGCGTCGAGCTCCCGCCACGCGAGCCACGCCGGTTGCTGGCGGCGCTGCTTGCGCCGGCGCGCGGCCTGACCCAGCCAGTCCGGGCCGAACCAGAAAAGCAGGCTTTTCGCCGTGTCGCGCAGCGTCCATCCGTGCAGCGCGCGAAAGCAGCGCGCCTCATGCATGGCACCCGCGAGCCGGCCACGCGACAGCATCCCGAGCAGATGCGGCCCGAAAAACTGCGGATAGCTCGCGAGCTGTTCGTCACCGCCCTGACCGTCGAGCATCACCTTCACGCCCTCCTCCTTCACCCGCTGGAAAAGCGAGTACTGCGAGAAGACGCTGGCGTTGTTCACCGGCTCGTCCTGATGCCAGATCATCTTCTCGAGAGCTGGCAACGCGTCCTCACCCTTCGGGAAAATGCGGTGCGCATTCACGCGCGTGAAATCCTCCACGGCCTGCATGAAGGGCCGCTCGTCGCAGCCCGGATCCTCGAAGCAGCACGAGAAGGTGTTCTGGATTTCGCC
>JANOBH010000434.1:0-6924 GCA_031411535.1 Chthoniobacter sp.
AGCCGCGATGTTGATGTTATTCAGGCGGAACGCATTCGTGTTCAGTCCTGAATCGAGATTCACGGCGCTGATCTGTCCGGAGGTGATGTCCAGATTGACGCCCAGATTTCCAGCCGCCCCGACGAACGACGCATCGCTGTAAATCAGCGAAAGCGCTCCGGCGACCGTCCCATCCCACTGCGCAGTATCCCCAAATGCCACGTTCGGCAGCACATCCGGGTTCCAGTTCGCCGCCACACCCACATCCGTCCCGCCGACGCCGCCGCCATCCCAAATGTAAACCGCTGAGTGGCCTGACTGAGCCATCAGAACGCTTGCGGCCGCAGCGGCCAGGGACAGGCTTTTGGTGCCCTTCTTGCGGCGATTCGGAGTGGTGGAGGTGACGGTGGGGAGGGTTTTCATTTTGATAATGGTGACGGGGGTGACGGTGACGAGCTGTCGCCGCAATAAATATATACTCGCAGCTTGTCACCGAAACGGCATTGCGGAATGAGATCGCGCGCATTTCACATGAGATTTCGCGCATCTTTTGAGAAGCCCCTCGTCCATCCGCCAGTGGGGGATTGACGCCTCGGGGCGGGAGGACGTATCGGCATACACGCCGACCCGCGGCGGTAATGCGGGCGACCCGTCTCGATAAATTCCACTCATCACCCCACCCCCGACTCACCCGCCCCCGGGGCGGGAAAGTCCACCAGCCATGATCAAGAACATCCTCATCCTCGGCGCCGGAAGCGCGGGCCTCATCGCAGCCATTTCCCTGCGTCGCAAGATCCCCCAAGTGACGATCCGCGTGGTGCGGAGTCCCGAGATCGGTGTCATCGGCGTGGGGGAAGGCACGACACCGAATTTTCCGAAGCATCTTTTCGATTACCTCGGCATCAGCCGGAAGCGATTCCACGCGCTCGCCGAGCCGACATGGAAGCTCGGCATCCGCTTCCTGTGGGGTCCGCGCGGGCGTTTCGATTACACCTTCGATCAGCAGCTCGATTCCCACTGGTCCGACCTCTCGATGCCCAACGGCTACTTCTGCGACGAGGAATTCCGCTGCACCAGCGTCCCCTCCGCCCTCATGTGGCACGGCAAGGCTTTCCCCCGCCAGCCCGACGGCTGCCCGGACATCCAGGGCTGGCACGCCTTTCACATCGAGAACAAGAAATTCGTGGACGTCCTCGAGATCGTGGCCCGCGAGTCCGGCGTCGAGTTCATCGACGGCAAAGTCACGGGCAGCGACCGCCTGCCCGCGGGCGGCATCGCCGCCGTGCATCTCGAGGACGGGCAGCGCCTCGAGGCCGACTTCTTCGTCGATTCCAGCGGCTTCCGCAGCGAGCTGCTGGGCCGGACGCTCGAGGAGCCGTTCACCAGCTTCGACCGCTCGCTCTTCTGCGACCGCGCTGTCGTCGGCGGCTGGGACCGCACGGACGAGCCCATCCTCCCTTACACCACCGCCGAGACCATGGACGCCGGCTGGGCGTGGCAGATCGAGCACGAGCACCATATCAATCGCGGTTACGTCTATTCCTCGCAGGCGATCTCCGACGACGAGGCCGCGGATGAGTTTCTCCGAAAGAACCCAAAAGCGCCGAAGTCACCGCGCGTCGTGAAGTTCCGCTCCGGCTGCTACCGGCGACAGTGGGTGGAAAACGTCGTCGCCATCGGCAATGCGGCCGGTTTCGTAGAGCCGCTGGAGGCCACCGCCCTCATGATCGTGTGCTCCGAGACGCAGACCCTCGTGGAAATGCTCACCCGCAGCCGCCTCGCGCCCACTCCCACATGGCGCGAGATGTTCAATGACCTCGCCGCAGCCGGCTGGCGCGACATCCGCGACTTCCTCGCCCTGCACTACAAGCTGAATACCGCGCTCGACACCCCGTTCTGGCGGCACTGCCGGGCCGACACCGACCTTGCAGGCATCCAGCCGCTGCTCGACTTCTACGCCGAGAATGGCCCCACCGGCTTCTGCCGCTACCGCCTCCCGCGCAGCGAGAATGACTTCGGCGTCGAGGGCTTCCTCGTCATGCTCGTGGGAAACCGCGCCCCGTACGCCGCGAAGTACATCCCCACGGAAGCCGAGAACCGGATCTGGGCCCAGCGCCGGGCCGGCTACAACGCCACCGCGCAGGCCGCCCTCACCGTAAAGGAAACCCTCGCCTACATCCGCCACCCCGGCTGGACCTGGAACGCGGATAACCCTGCGCAAAAGGCCGGTGCGACCTCAGCGCACGGGCACTGAAATCCGCCCCTCCCACGGCACTGACCCGCGGATGCCCTACTGCTGGCCCTGGGGGCGGCGACGCGAGCGCGGCTGCTGCTCGGCGCGATACGCGCTCGGTGTCGAGCCGCTCTCCCTTTTGAAAACCACGGTCAGATACTCCACGTGCTTGAAGCCCGTGCGGTGGGCGATCTCCGAAAGCGAAAGCTCGCTGCCGGTGAGCAGGTCCTTCACGCGTTGAATCTGCACCCGCGTGATCTCCTCGCGCGGCGTGCGCCCGATGATCGCCTTCAGCCGCGTCTCGAAATTGCGCCGCGCCATCGGGCAGTGCCGCAGCACGTCCCCCACGCTGATCCCCTCCGTCGCGTGATCACGGATGTAGCGCAGCGCCCGCGCGATCTGCGGGTCATCCACTGCGAGCGAGTCCGTGCTCTGCCGCGTCGCCACGCCCAGCGGCGGGACAAAATGCGGCGCAACCGGCGGCACCTTCTCCCCGCGCATCATCCGCCCGAGGATCTCCGCCGCCTCCCATCCCCCACGCTGCGAATTGAGGATGATGCTCGAAAGCGGCGGCGGCGAGAGCTGGCAGAGCAGTTCATCATTATCCACCCCCAGCACCGCCACCTGCTCGGGCACCAGCAGCCCCGCCCGCCGGCACGCGTCGAGCACCTGCTGCCCGCGGTAGTCGTAGCACGCAAAGACCGCGACCGGCTGCGGCAGCCGCTTCAGCCAGCGCGCGATCAGCTCCGTCTCGCCATCCCCGTCCGCCGCCCGCGCCGTCGGGACGTACTCATGGCAGGCATACCCGCTGTCGCCCACGAGGCGCACGAAGTGTTCGCCACGCGAGACCGACCATGCGAAGCGCGCGTCACCGCAGAACGCGAACCGCTCAAATCCGCGCTCAAGGAAATGCTGGAGCGCCATCCGCGCGATCGCCGCGTTGTCCGTCGTCACCGTTGGCACCTCCGGCATCAGCCGCGCCGCGCTCACATCCACAATCGGCACCCGCGTCCGTGAGAGCGCATCCGCGGTCTGCTTGTTCTCGATCCGGGCGATGATCCCGTCGCCGCTCCAATCCAGCATCCACGCAGGCGGCCGGTCGCCCCGGCCGTGCTCGGCGAGATACACATTCCACGGTCCGTAGCTGCGGATGTAATCCTCGATCCCCGCCAGCAATCCGCGCGCATACGCATTCGATGTCTCGATCAGCAGCGCGATCCGCGGCACCTGCGGGGATTGATGCGCAGGCCTGGCCACATTTCTCCGCGTGGCCGAAGCAGGGCGCTTGGCACGCCCGCCCGGGGGCGGGACTGCATTTCGAGTGGCCAGGGGGGGGCGGCTGCGCATGGCTCCACACTCCCCTCGGCGCGGCAAAGTTGCCACCCTTCAGTTTGCGCCCCCGACCCCGAGCGCCCCTCCCGGCCTGTAGCGGCGGCCTGCGACCGTCGCCGCCCCCTCCCCTTCGCGTCTCCGCGTTTCAAATATCAAACGCAGCCAAATCACTCCACGTCACGGGCTGTGTGAAACCGCTCCCCCGCTCCGTTCGGCCTTCAGCGCGGCGAGCAGGCGGACGTAGCGGTCGAGGCGCGGCTGAAACTCGGCCTGCGCCTTGGCGTCGCCGGGCGGGAGCGCGCGGCGGCGGGCCTCCAGTTTCTGCTGGATGACCTTCGCATCCGCCTCGCGCGCGGCCAGCGGCTTGGGCTTGCCGATCGGCGCGATCGCATCGTCGAGCAGCCGGTCGATCTCGTCCGGCGCGTCCTTTCCAAACAGCCGCTCGCCAAACGCACGTCGCTCCGCCTCTGTCTTCCCAAAGGCATCGGTCAGCGCTGCCACGCGGCCCTCGGCCCCGAAGACCTTTCCCGCTCCAAACTGCACCGCGCCGTTTCCCACGATCGAGATGACGCCGCTCAGGAGGACGAAGCCGAGCGCGTTGAGAAACCCGATTTCGTACAAGCGCATCGGGATCAGAAACACGAGGAGCACGCACAGAAACAGAATGCCTCCGACGAGCGCCCACGCGCTCACCGGGCTGAGCCCGCCCAGCGTTTCGACCAGCAGCGGGCCGAGGAAAATCACACCCGCGCCGATTCCGAGAGGCAGCACCAGATAGGCGAGCCACACCTTGCAGGCGTTCCCGATCGTCGCATTCTCGCCCCGCACCACGATCTTTGAGCCGATCCAGTACCAGACGGCGTTCAGGAGCTGCGTGGCCACGAGAAGCGCGATCGAAAAATACCACAGCCACCGGACATCGTCCCGCTGCACGAATTGTCCGAGCCGGTCGAGCACGAGATGAAAGTCGGGCGCGCTGGCCGCGCCGGTCGCCGCCGCACCGAGGGAAATGAATTGCATGCCGCGGGAGGCTACGGGAAAGCTCCGCGCGATCAATCCCTCCCTTCCCCAAAACACCTGATGATCGCACTGCGCAATTTGAAGAAGGCCTTTGGCGGCAAGCCCGCGCTGCACGACCTCTCGCTGGACGTGCGAAAGGGCGAGGTCTTCGGGCTGCTCGGGCACAACGGCGCGGGCAAGAGCACCACGCTCGGCATCCTCCTCGGGCAGGTCTTTCCAGACGAGGGCGAGGCGCTGATCGACGGCGTCTCCGTGCAGCGCGACCGGGCGCGGGCGCTGGGAAAGACCGGCGCGATCTTCGAGGCGCCGCGCTTTTACGACTACCTCAGCGGCTGGCGGAATCTGGAGATCTACACCAGCTACTCCGCGCGCGTGCCGCGGGCGCAGATCGAGGAGGCGGTCGAGACCGTGGGCCTGACCGCGCGCATCCGCGACAAGGTGGGCACCTACTCGCAGGGCATGCGCCAGCGCCTCGGCCTCGCGCAGGCGTTGCTGCCGGCGAATGAAGTCATCCTGCTCGACGAACCCACGAACGGGCTCGACCCCGAGGGCATCCACGAGATGCGCGAGCTGATCAAAAAGCTCAACCGCGAGCGCGGCCTGACGGTCGTCTTCTGCTCCCACCTCCTCGTCGAGGTCGAGCAGCTCTGCGATCACGTCGTCATCCTGAATCAGGGCCGGAAAATCTTCGACGGGCGCTGGGCGGATCTCGCTTCGGACAAGCGGCAGGTGCGCCTCGACGTGGACGACTGGCCGCGCGCCGCCACCCTGCTCGCCGCGATCCCCGGCGTGAGCGTGGCGGAGCCCAGCGTCCTCGCGCTCGATGAGAAATGCGCGACCGCCGATCTCGTGGCGCTGCTCGTGCAGGCCGGCGTGCGCGTCAGCGCAGTCGAGCCCCAGCGGCGGAACCTCGAGCAAATCTACCTCGGCCTGACGCACCCCGGCGCAACTCACGAATCAAAGGCATGAGCCTCTTCCTCCTCCAACTCCGCGGCGAACTCTGGAAGCTCTTCGCCCGCAAGCGCACCTACATCGGCTTCGGCGTGTTCCTCGGTGTCGAGGCGCTCATCCTCATCCTCTGGCAGCTCCCGCGCGGGCAGCGCTGGATGAAGCACATGATCGAGCAAAGCGGCGGCGTGTTTGAGCTGTACTTCTCGGGCCTCACGGTCGCGATGATCATGCTCTCGACCACGGTCTTCCTCCTCGGCGCGCTTTATCTCGGGCTGGTCGGCGGCGATCTGGTGGCAAAGGAAGTCGAGGACGGCACTATGCGCATGACGCTGTGCCGCCCGGTCTCGCGGCTCCGCGTGCTGCTTGTGAAATACGTGACGTGCATCATCTACACCTTCTCGCTCGTCACCTTCATCGGTCTCTCCGCGCTTGGCGCAGCGATGCTTGTCCGCGGCACAGGCGGCATGTTTCTGATGATCCCCGAGGAGCGGCTCGTCGCGTTCTTCGAGTTTGGCCCCGGCCTCACGCGCTACCTTGCCGCGCTGCCTTGCATGTCGCTCAGCATGCTCACCATCTCCACGTTTTCCTTCCTCCTCTCCTGCTGCAACATGAAGCCCGCCGCGGCGACGATCTCCGCGATCACGATCTTTTTCGTGGACTGGATTTTCCACCTCCTCCCTTACTTTGAAACCTACCGTCCGTGGATGATGACCACGCACATGAGCACATGGCTGAATGTCTATCGCAGTCCATGGCCCTGGCCGCAGATGCTCGAAGACTACGGCCTCCTCATCGGCCTCGATGCCACCTTCTTCCTGGTCGGCGTCATCGTCTTCTCCGCCCGCGATTTCAAATCGTAATCGTAAGTAAGAGGAAGAGCAGCCGACTAACCCATTATGGACATCTACGCCGACCCCGCCTACGCCATGGCCACGGAGCAGTTCCGCGTCGTGGCCGATTACCTAAACATCGAGCCGAACCTGCGCGAGCGCATGCTGCACCCCAAGCGCGCCATCGCGGTGACGCTGCCGGTGCATCGCGACAACGGGCAGATTGAGACCTTTCAGGGCTACCGCGTGCAGCACCATCTCGCGATGGGGCCGACCAAGGGCGGCGTCCGCTTTCACCCGAGCGTCACGCTCGGCGAGGTGGCCGCGCTTTCCACATGGATGAGCTGGAAATGCGCGCTCACCGGCCTGCCGTATGGCGGTGCGAAAGGCGGTGTCGCCGTCGATCCGCGCACGCTTTCACTGCGCGAGCTGGAGGCGCTCTCGCGGCGCTACATGCAGGAGATGATTCCCTTCGTCGGCCCGCACACCGATGTCATCGGGCCGGACATGGGCACCAATGAGCAGGTCATGGCGTGGTTCATGGACACCTACTCGGTGTACAAAGGCTACGCCGTGCCC
>JANOBH010000435.1:0-1543 GCA_031411535.1 Chthoniobacter sp.
GATGGTTTCCATCGACGCCGCCAGCGTCGGTGTGGGCAAAGGCGGGCGCGCGTTCGCGCTGAAAGTGCGGGGCGACTCCATGACCGGCGCGGGGATCGAAGACGGGGACCTCGTGATCCTGGAGCACCGCGAGCCTCGGCCCGGCGCGGTCGTGGCGGCGCTGATCGACGGCGAGACGACGCTCAAACGCTACCTCCACCAGCGCGGCAAACCGTATCTCAAGGCGGAAAATCCGCGCTTTCCAGATCTACTCCCCGTCCGTGAACTGCTGATCCAGGGCGTCATGGTCGCCCTCATCCGCAGGGTCCGAAACTGACGGCCGCCCGCCTTTGCCATGCTCGGCCTCGCCATCGAATTCACGCTCGTCGTCGCGCTTTTCCTCTGGCTCTACCGCCGCCAGCTCCGCGACCGCGACCGCGCCCGCCGCGTGCGCCCGTCGCAGCTCCGGTTCGATCTGGACGGGGAAAGTTGATGGATGCGGGATGATGGTTGATCGAGCGCGCGCTCAAAGCTCCGCGGCGAATGTCTGGCGCGTCCCATTTTCTCCGGTAAAACGCCTCCGTACCCACGACGCCCGGCGCACCAGGCGCGGCGATCAACCATCCACCCTCAACCATCACCCTCCCCTGAAGCTCCTCCTCATCGACGGCCACTACTACGTGTATCGCTCCTTCTTCGCGATCCGCGATCTCACGACCTCCGGCGGCGAGCCGGTGAACGCCATTTACGGCTTTGTGAAAACCGTGCGCCGGATGATGAAAGACCTCGCGCCCGACCTCGGCGCGGTCGTCTGGGACAGGGGCATGCCGCAGCGACGCGTCGCTCTCCAGCCCGCCTACAAACAGCAGCGCGCCGAGATGCCAGAAACGATGCGCCCGCAGCTCGCTTTCATCCAAAACCTCGTCCCCTTCCTCGGCTTCGCCAGCCTCTCGCTGCCGGACACGGAGGCCGATGACCTCATGGCCTCCTATGCCGTCGCCGCCAGCGCCCGCGGCGACGACGTCGTGCTCGCGACGAACGACAAGGACCTCTTCCAACTCGTGAACGAGAACGTGAAAGTGTACTCGACGAACAAGACCGACCTCGCCGCGCCGTCGGACTGCTTCGCCCTGCTCGGCGAGGAGGCGGTGCGGAAAAAGTGGAGCGTCACCCCGCCGCAGATCGCCGACGTGCTCGCGCTGATCGGCGACGCCGCGGACAACATCCCTGGAGTCCCCGGCATCGGACCGAAAGGCGCGGCATCGCTCCTCGCGGCGCACGGCTCGCTCGACGCCCTGCTCGCCGACCTCGACGCCGTGAAGAACGAGCGCATCCGCGAGAAGCTCAAGGCCGCGCGCGACCAGATCGTGCAGAACCGCGAGATGGTGCGCCTCGACCTCGATCTCCCGCTGCCCGCCGCGCTCGGCGACATGGCCATCCGCCCGCGCCCGGCGGAGCTGGCAGTGGAGCTGGAAAAGTGCGAGTTCAAATCCCTGCTCGCCGAAGTCCGCGCCGAGGCTGCTAAGGCGGAGCCTCGGGTATCAGCGCCCGCGCAGGGCGAGCT
>JANOBH010000436.1:0-3357 GCA_031411535.1 Chthoniobacter sp.
TGGGACGGGTTCCAGCTGAACACCCCGGCCTGGATGAACCGGCTGCTGGGCGACCTGCCGGACGGCTCCTTCCCCGGGCGCGACGAGTGGTCGCGCGGTTGCAGGCCTGCGCTGCCGGACTGCTCGTGCAGCAGCGCAGCCCGGTGCTGTCCGTCCGCCGGCGAGGGGACGGCTTCGCCGTGCGGAGCCCCGACCAGGAGCACCTCGCCGACTCGGTCGTGGTCGCGAGCGGCGGGCTGAACGTCCCGCGCACGCCGTCGCTGGCGGGCGCGCTGCCGTCCGACGTCGCGCAGCTGCACGTCGCCGACTACCGCAACGCCGCGGCCCTGCCTACGGCCACCCGCAGGTGAAGTCGCCGAACATCGACCGCCTCGCGAAGCAGGGCGTGCGCTTCGAGCGCGCCTACTGCCAGTTCCCGCTCTGCTCGCCGAGCCGCGCCTCGCTCATGACGGGCCTGCGCCCGAACACCACGCGCGTTTTCGACCTCCAGTATCACTTCCGCCAGGGGCTGCCGGATGTCGTCACGCTCTCCCAGCTCTTCGGAAAAAGCGGCTACTACTCCGCGCGCGTCGGGAAAATCTACCACTACGGAAACCCCGGCCAGATCGGCACCAGCGGGCTCGATGATCCGGCGTCGTGGCAGGAATTCTACAACCCCGCCGGACGCGACAAGACCGTGCTCGAACAGGACGTGATCCGCTACACCGGCAAGAAAGGCGGGAGCCTCGGCGCGGCGATGGCATACCTCGACGACAGGCCCGGAAAGGACGAGGAGCACACCGACGGCAAAGTCGCCACGCAGGCGATCGCGCTGCTCGAAAAGCACAAGGCCGAGCCCTTCTTCCTCGCCGTCGGCTTCTACCGCCCGCACTGCCCGTGGATCACGCCCGGCGGCTATTTCGACAAGTATTCACTCGACCAGATGGAGCTCCCGGAAATCGCGCCCGGCTTCAAAGACAGCGTCCCCGCGCCGGCGCTCGCCTCGACGAAACCGTGGCCCAATCAGGGCCTCACGCCCGAGCAGGCGCGCGAATGCAAGCTCGCCTACTACGCGTCCATCTCCTTCGTCGATGCGCAGATCGGCCGCGTGCTCGACGCGCTCGACCGCCTCGGCCTGCGCGAGAATACGCTCGTCGTATTCTGGAGCGACCACGGCTACCACCTCGGCGAGCACGGGCTGTGGTTCAAGCAGAGCTGCTTTGAGGAAAGCGCCCGCGTCCCGCTCATCATCGCGCCGCCTGGGTCGAAGAACGCCGGCAAAGTCTGCGCGCGCACCGTCGAGTTGGTGGACCTTTATCCCACGATCGCCGACTACGCGGGCCTCACCCCGCCAAAGAATCTCGAAGGCGTGAGCCTGCGCCCGCTGCTGGAGAATCCCGATGCCGAGTGGAAGCGCCCCGCCTTCACCCAGGTCCAGCGCGGCGGCTTCCCCGGCCACAGCGTCCGCACGGAGCGCTGGCGCTACACGGAGTGGGATTTCGCTGAGAAAGGCGCCGAGCTTTACGACCACAGCGCCGACCCGCAGGAGCTAAAAAACCTCGCCGCCGACCCGCGGCACGCCGCGACCAGCGCCGAGATGAAAGCGCTGCTGAAGACCGTCCACCCCGCGCCCGTTGATGGCGGAAAGGCCGAGCGCGGCTTCCTCGAAAAGCTCGGCGTGAAAACCGAGTGACGCAGGATGCTCCACCACCATGGCACGACAGCGCGGAGATCGGAAAGGCGAAGGGCGCTTTGAAATGCAGACGATGAATCGCCGGGATTTCACGGCGCTCCTTTCGCTGGCCGCCGCAGGAACCGCCCTCGGGCAGAATCGCGACGCGGAGTCGCGACAGGCCAGCGGCGTGAAAGTCGGCGAAGTCACGGACACGACCGCGCTCGTCTGGGTGCGGATCACGCGGAATGCCGCACCGAACAGCGACGGGGCGGTCTTCGACAAGGACGGCGAGGGTTCGAAAAGGCAGGCGATCGAGCCGGGCGATCCCGCGACTTTCAAATGGGCCGCGCCCGGTGCGCCGGGAAAGGCGCGCGTGCGCTACGGCACCGCGCCCGATCTCGCCGATGCGCGCGAGACGCCGTGGGTCGAGGTCGGCGAAGGCACGGATTTCCAGCATCAGTTTCCGCTCACCGAGCTCCGACCGGGCACGCCTTACCACTACGCCACGGAGACGGCGCCGCCCGACGGCGAGCCCCACGCACCGGTGCGCGGGCAGTTTCACACGGCACCCGCAGCGGGCGATCCCGCGCCCGTCACGTTCGCGCTGCTGAATTGCCAGCTCTTCGCGCATCGCCAAACGCCCGAGGGCTTCGACATGTATCCGGCCGCCGCCGCGCTGAAGCCGCACTTCGTCGGGTTCACTGGCGACGAGGTTTATTACGACCGCGACGCGCCGTATGCCCACACGACCGCGCTCGCCCGCTTCCACTGGCAGCGGATGTATGGCCTGCCGCGCCACGCCGAGTTGCTGCGCGGCGTCGCGAGCTACTGGATGAAGGACGATCACGACACCTTCGTGGACGACTCGTGGCCGGGAAAAAAATCCGCGCATCTCGCGCCGTTCACATTCGAGGAAGGCCAGCGCATTTTCCGCGAGCAGGTGCCGATGAGCGATCCGCCCTACCGCACGTTTCGCTGGGGTCGCGACTTGCAGGTGTGGTTCATCGAGGGCCGCGATTTCCGCACGCCGAATCCCGAGCCAGACGGTCCCGCGAAGTCCATCCTCGGCGCGGCGCAGAAGCGCTGGCTGAAGGAAACGCTCGCCGCCAGCGACGCGACATGGCGCGTGCTTGTCAGCCCCACGCCGTGGGTCGGCCCGGACCGCGGCGGCGGCAAATCCGACAACCACACGAACCCAAACTTCAACCACGAGCAGGCGGAGATGCTCGCGTGGTTCCACGAGGCGCTCGACGAAAATTTCGTGATCCTCTGCGGCGACCGCCACTGGCAATACCACTCCGTCCATCCCGAGTTCGGCGTCCGCGAATTCAGCATCGGCCCCTGCGCCGACGCCCACGCGCAGCACCCGACGGAAGATCCGCGCTACCACCGCTTCTTCCGCGACCGCGGCGGCTTCCTCTCCGCCAGCACCGCCCGCGCCGATGGCAAGGCGACGCTCACGATCCGCCTGCACGACGTGCGCGGCGCGGTCGTGCATGAGTGGACGCAATCCCGCCCCGGCTGAACCGGCGGCTTTTCGCTCACTCGTATCCATGCCGTGACGTTTTTCCTTTTTAACGCAGAGGCGAAGACACGCAGAGGCTGTGAAAAAGCGTTCTTTCCCCCCCCGGCAATTACTGGCGCAGGAGCGCCGGGCCGGCGCGCAGGAGCGCTTGGCTCCGCCGCTCCCACGCGGAGCCAAG
>JANOBH010000437.1:0-5749 GCA_031411535.1 Chthoniobacter sp.
GGCCGGACTGACCCAGAAAGAATGCGATGCCATAGCAAAACAACTAAATACCCGACCAAGAAAAAGACATGGATACAAAACACCCGATCAATGCTTCCTTCGCCACTAACCAATGTTGCACTTCAAACTTGAGCCTAGGCGCGCTGTTGGCGCAGTTGAAAGCCCCCCCCGAGAAGTTCAGCGTGCCGCCGAGGAAACGGAGCGCATTGAAGCCGGGCGTCGTGCCGGTGCTAAGAATGACTGTCCCGGAGTTGATGGTCGCCGTATCTCCCACGGCCGGGCCGGTGCTGTTGTCCCAGTTCAGCCAGGTTTCCCACGCGCTGCTTTGAGACCCATTTCAGGTCACCGTCGCGGCTTGGCTGGTCAGGCAGACCAGGAGGGCGGCAAGGATGGAAAGCTTGTTCATCGGGGGGATGGGTTCAGACAGTCTTTCCGTGAAAGGCGGCGGCACGGACCCGTTTCATGGATGGTAATTGCGATGCAGCTCGGCGATCTCCGCGGAACTTAGCGCAACCTTCCAGAGGGTGAACTCATCCATGCGGCCCACAAAGTTCCGCACGGGATACGTTCCTTTCCCGAGCGGCACACCCCAGTTTCCAATCTCCGCCGAGCCGATAGTCAGGGGCTGATCGAAACGAATGGGCGAAGACGCGACCTGGCGGCCATTCATGTAGTGTTTCACCCTGCCGTTCCGCCGATCGTAAACTGTGGCGACGAAACTCCACACGCCGATCCGGCCTGCGCTGATGACATCGGGAGCGTTGTAATTAGTCGTCTCCCGCTTCGGACCCGTGGATGGACTCCGCAAGCCCAGCCGCAAGTTGCCCGGCGGCGCGAGTTGCCAGTGGGGATGTGCCACCTCGAAACCATCCGTCAGCAACAACGCCATGTGCCGCTCAGGCGTCGCATCCACCCGTATCCATGCGGTGAAGGTCAGCGCATCGTAGCTGCCGGGGATGTCCACGCGCACCCGATCGCTCGGACGCTTGAATTCCAGCGCGCCCTTCTCCGCCCAGCGGCCATTCGAGAGTTCCGCGCCGATGATGAGCCCATGCGCCTGCGCGGTGCCGGAGTCCTGAAGCGTGCGCGTGGCGGATTCAAAGTCATATCGCACCGCGATGCGCGGATCGTCCGCGAGCGTGCGGTTCCATTCCTGCCACGCCGCATAGCGCTGCCGCGACTGCTGCAGCGTGCGATCGCGCACATCGTCAAAGGAGGGAAAACTCTGCGGGTCCGACGGAATTTCCGCCCTTTCACCCGACTTGGCCCACGACACGCCCGCTCCACCTAAGACGCGATGCACCTGATTCGAGGCATGCAGTTCCACCTCGCCATCGAGGACCTGCACCTTCGAGCCACCACCGCTCGCCACCTCCATGCCGAACTCCGTGCCGAGATCTACAAGCCGGAACTGCGGCGCCGTGACGCTGAAGCCCCGCGGGTGCGGCGCCACCGCGCACTCGGCTACCAATCCCCTGCGGATTTCGAGAACCAACTCAACCAAACCAATCAACACCACCCCGCCGCCTCCAAGCCGTCCATCAAACCGGGGCAAGCCCACTCTCGTCAGGGAGTGGGAACAGCATTCACGAAACGGAGGAAGAATTCGTGGCTGCGCCGGATTTGGGTGTCCGGGACGGTGTCTGGCTCGGATTCGCGCAAAAGTTTGGCGCGGCGCCAATTAAGCGTTGCCAGCCGGGGCTTTGCCCATAAACTCCCGCCCCTTCCCCAAAAAGAGAGTGTCTATGTTTCCAGTTTTTGCCGCATTTTTGACTGATTCCGGGCTCGCCCTGTCCATGGTTTGCGCCGCGGTCGGCCTTGGTTTCGCGCTGTATTTGATCAAAACGATCATGCGCTCGCCTGCGGGGAATGAGCGCATGCGGCAGATCGCCGGAGCCATCGAGGAAGGCGCGAAGGCGTATCTTGGGCGGCAGGTGCGTTCGATCGCGATGATCGCAGTCCTGATCACGGTGCTGGTGGCGTGGTTCAAGGATCTGCCGACGGCAGCGGGCTTCGTGCTCGGAGCGGTGTGCTCGCTGGCTGCGGGCTTCATCGGCATGCGGCTCGCGGTGGTGGCGAATGTGCGGACGGCGCAGGGGGCGACGGTGAGCCGGAAGAAGGCGATGCAGGCGGCGTTCAACGGGGGCGCGGTGACGGGGCTGCTTGTGGTCGGGCTGGCGTTGCTTTCGGTGGGGGGATTCTGGGCTGTGGCGCTGAAGATGTTTGGCGAAACCAAGGCGCTGTCGTCGCTCGTGGGCGTGGCGCTGGGTGCGTCGCTGATTTCGGTTTTCGCGCGGCTCGGGGGCGGCATCTATACGAAGGCGGCGGATGTGGGCGCCGACCTGGTGGGAAAGGTGGAGTCGAACCTCGATGAGGATGACCCCCGCAATCCGGCGACGATCGCCGACAACGTGGGCGACAACGTGGGCGACTGCGCGGGCATGGCGGCGGACGTTTTTGAAACCTACGCGGTGACGCTGATCGGCACGGTGCTGGTGGGTGCGCTGACGGCGGGCCTGGGTGCGCCGGTCGTGTATCCGTTTGTGCTCGGCGGGCTCGCGATTCTCGCGTCGATCGCTGGCATCATCTTTGTGAACGTGACGAATCTGAAGCCGGGCAATGCGTTGATGGGCGGGGTGCTGCTGAGCGCGCTGATCTGCGCGGCGATGTTCTGGCCTGTGACCATGGCGATGTTTCCGAACGGGCTGGAGGCGAAGGACGTTCTCGGCCTCGGCACTGCGACCTACAGCGCGGGGAGCATTTACTTTGCATCAGTCATCGGCCTGCTGATGACGGGGGCGGCGGTGCTGATCACGAACTACTACACGTCCACCGACTACTCGCCCGTGCGCAAGATCGCGGCGGCGAGCGTGACGGGCCACGCGACGAACATCATCGCCGGCCTCGGCATGGGCATGCACGCGACGGCGCTGCCGGTGGGGTGCATCGCGGCGAGCATCTGGCTGAGCTACGGCGCGGCCGGGCTCTACGGCATCTCCGTCGCGGTCATGGCGATGCTCTCGATGGCAGGCATCATCATTTCGCTGGATGCCTTCGGCCCGATCACCGACAACGCCGGCGGAATCGCGGTGATGAGCGGTCTGCCGAAGGAAGTGCGCGCGATCACCGACGATCTCGATGCGGTGGGCAACACGATGAAGGCGGTGACGAAAGGCTACGCCATCGCGTCCGCCGGGCTCGCGGCGATCGTCCTCTTCGGTTCGTATTTCGTGGATTTGAAACACCACCTCGAAAGCCCGCTGAGCCACCTCAAGCTCAACGCAGCGCAGATCGAGAACGTGCTCTCGTTTTCCCTGAAGGATCCGAAGGTGATCATCGGTCTCTTTCTCGGCGGCCTGCTGCCGTATCTGTTCTCCGCATTTTCCATGAATGCGGTGGGTCGCGCAGCGGGCGCGGTCGTGACCGAGGTCCGCCGGCAACTCGCGGCGAAGCCCGGTATTCTGCGCGGCGAGGACACGCCGGACTACGGGACGTGCGTGGACATCGTGACCAAGGCGGCGCTCAAGGAAATGATCGTGCCGGCGCTGATTCCCGTGGTCGCGGTCGTGCTCGTGGGGGCGTTCGGCGCTGAGGGTGCGAAGATGCTGGGCGGCGTGCTCGTGGGGAGCATCGTGACGGGGCTTTTCATGGGGATCTCGATGACCAGTTCCGGCGGGGCTTGGGACAACGCGAAGAAATACATCGAGGAAGGCCACCACGGTGGCAAAGGCAGCGAGGCGCACAAGGCGGCCGTCACCGGCGACACCGTGGGCGACCCCTACAAGGACACCAGCGGCCCCGCGATCAACCCGATGATCAAAGTGGTGAACATCGTGGCGATCCTGATCATCCCGATCTTTTTCTAATCGCGACGGAGGCGCATCTTTTTCTCATCCTTACGCGGCGTCGGGTGAGGGTGCTGCCGAAACGCTGCTTCAAGGATCGCGCTGCTGTGAATGCGCTGGCCGATGCGATCCACCGACCTTTGATCCGGCGTGCGTCTGCCGTTCCGTCAACGCAGCTTGGGCTTTAGCCTGAACGCCACGGACTTTGGACTCAAGTCCAAGCTACTTTCTCGACATCCGCCTTTGCACAGCGCGAAATCGAGGGCTGATGAAAACGCTTTTCCTGACGAACGAATTTCCTCCCACGATCTATGGCGGCGCGGGGGTGCATGTGGATTACCTTTCGCGTGAGCTGGCGAAGCTGATGGAGGTGGAGGTGCGGTGCTATGGGAAGGAGATGCAGGAGGTGCGACTGGACACGGCGGCGCTGAAGGCGACGGGGTATGGGCTGGATGCGGGCGGGTGGACGGCGCCGAAGCAGTTGCAGTCGGTCTTTGGCGCGGTGCAGCGGTGTCTGGACTGGAATACGACGGCGATCGATGCGGACATCGTGCATCTGCATACGTGGTACACGCATCTGGGCGGAATCATGGCGAAGCTGAACTACGGCATCCCGATGGTGCTGACGGTGCATTCGCTGGAGCCGCTGCGGCCGTGGAAGCGGGAGCAGCTCGGGGGTGGATATGACTTTTCCTGCTGGGTGGAGAAGACGGCGATGGAAATGGCGGACGCGGTGATCGCCGTGAGCGCGGAGACGAAGGCGGATGTGCTGCGGCTTTTCAATGTGCCGGAGGAGCGCGTGGAGGTGATTTACAACGGGATCGACCTTGCGGAGTACCGCAAGATCTCGACGACGGCGGCGCTGGAAAAATACGGGGTCGATCCGCGGACGCCGTTCGTGCTCTTCGTGGGGCGGATCACCCGGCAGAAGGGAATCGTGCATCTGGTGAATGCGATCAAGTACCTCGATCCCGGCTTTCAAGTGGTGCTGTGCGCGGGTGCGCCGGATACGCCGGAGATTGCGGCGGAGATGAAGGCGGCGGTGGCGCATGCGACGGCGGGGCGCGAGGGCGTGATCTGGATCGAGGAGATGGTGAACAAGGCGACGGTGTACGAGCTGTATTCGCACGCGGCGGTGTTTTGCTGCCCGTCGATTTACGAGCCGTTCGGGATCATCAATCTGGAGGCGATGGCGTGCGAGACGGCGGTGGTGGCGAGCGCTGTGGGGGGAATCAAGGAGGTGGTGGTGCATGGCGAGACGGGCTATCTCGTGCCGCTGGAGCAGATGACGGAGAGCCCGTTTGAGCCGGTGAACGCGGACGGTTTTTCGCGCGACATGGCGGCGCGGATCAATGAGCTGATGGCCGACCCGGAAATGCGCGCGCGATTTGGCAAAGCGGGGAGGAAGCGCGCGGAGGAGAAGTTTAGCTGGGGGGCGATCGCGCGGCAGGTGGAGGGGCTTTACGAGAGACTCGTGCGCGGGCGTCGGCAGGGGTGAAAGACGGTGCGGCTCCGCGTCGTCTGCTTTTGCACTGGGGCTGATCCGAGCGGCGGGTTGCGTTTCCGCCGATCTCTGCGAACCTCTGCGCCCTTCGCGAAACCACCATGTTTGTCGATCATATCCGAATCTTTGCAAAGGCCGGCGACGGCGGCGATGGAGCCGTGTCGTTCCGGCGCGAATCCTTTGTGCCCAAAGGCGGGCCGGATGGTGGCGACGGCGGGCGCGGGGCCTCGGTGGTTCTGCGGGCGGAATCGCATCAGGACAATCTGACGCCGTTCTTCTATGAGCCGATCGTGAAGGGGAAGAATGGGGAGCGCGGCGGCGGGCGGCAGTGTTTCGGGAAAAGTTCGCCGGACAGGATCGTGCCGGTGCCTGTGGGGACGATCGTCTATCGGCTGCCGGA
>JANOBH010000438.1:0-7195 GCA_031411535.1 Chthoniobacter sp.
CATCCCCTTTTCCATCTGCGAACTCGTGGTCGTGGAACTCAAGGAAGGCGCCGCCGAACTCGGCCGCCTGCTCGCTGCGCTCCTCGCCGCCGAGTGCAATATCTTCGGCAGCTACGCCCTCCTCACCCGCCGGCGCGGCCGCACCGCCCTGGCGCTGCACGTCGAGGACAATGAATGCGCCTCCTCGGTCCTCGAAGGCCAGCAGTTCAAGATCCTGAGCCAGTCGGATATTTCGCGCTGAGCCGCGCGAAGCCGGGGCTTCCCCCAGGCTGATTTCCGGCCTGGGCGCGCAGTCGGGGCTTTTCCAAATCGGAATATAAGCCGGACGGGGGCGAAAGGTGGGCGGGGGGGCACGGAGCGAGCTATCACAGGAGAGCTCCCGAGAGATCGAACACCGCTCATTCATGCAGCTTACGGCCACCATGCGACCTACAGAATTGAGCCCGCCGCGCCTCGGCAGGCGCTCTCCAGCGATGCGCGATTCCGCGCTTTTCAGGAGGCGCAGCGGCTTTACCCTGGTCGAAGTCATCGTGGCGCTTGGCATTGTTGCGATCGGTTTTCTCGGGGCGTTTGCGATCGTGCTGCAAAGCGGCAAAATGGCTTCTGCGGCGGAGGAGGATGCCTTGGTGGGCTCCGGCCTCGAGCAGCGGATCGATCAGATTCGCGCTCTCGAATGGCCCGAAATGACGACCGGCACGGGCATCACCGGCAAGGTCTGGACCACCCGGCCCGAGTCGGTGGTGGGGATCACGGTGTCGCAGGAAACGCTCACGATCTCGGCCTGCGACCTGGCTTCCGCGAAAACGCTCCAAGCCACGTGGACTGGCACTTCCAGTCCGTCGGTCACCTTCACCGCGGCCGCCCAGGAGCTGAGTGCAGCGAGTGCCGTCAAGGTGATCGCCACCCTCACCTGGACGGGACGCCGCTCCTCGCGCGTCCAGACCCGCAGTCTTGTCACGGTGATTTCGAGAGGAGGGATTTCGAAAAGTGACCTTTGATAAGTCAACGGCGGGAAAGTCCGGGTTCACGCTGATCGAGGTGCTCGTGGCGATGGGTGCATTCGGCATGCTCGCGGCAGCGCTGATGACGACATGGACCGCGCTCCAGACCTCCGCCATGAACACAACCGCATACGCGCAGCGGCAGAGCGATCAGATGCGCGTTAGCGATTACCTGAAGCGCGACATCCGGAGGGCGTCGAGTTCCGCGATCTACAACGGCGCAACCCTGGTGGCCGGCACGGCTTTCGGAAGTGAACTGCGCCTCACCATCCCCGATTACTACGCGGACTCGCGTGAGGAGGACAATGCCATCGGATCGAGCACGCCAAACACGCCGACCGTAACCAGCGGGAACGTCAATTACAGCAACACGCTGACCGTCCGTTATTACGTGGTGAATGGGGCGATCGTCCGGAACGAATCGGGAACGAGCCGGACTCTGGCCGACGCCGTCGGGGCGTTCACGCTTTCCTTCCGCACGGAGACGAGCGGCCTGATTCGGAGCCGGGTGATTTTTAATCAGCGGATGCGGAGCGGTGCCAACCGGACGCTCCGCCGCCAGGTCGATCTCCTTTGCGGTCAACGCTCCCAACTCCAGCTATGAAAAAGCCGCCAGTGAATGAGCCATCACTCCGAGCCAGGCGCCGCCGGCAGTCGGGCTCAGCCGTTCTCGCCGCTCTGGGAATCCTCGCCGTGACCTTGATCGCTGTCGGCGCGGCGCTTTTCCAAGCGTCTCACCGCTTTCGCACCGGCCATCAATCGGGGAGGTGGGCGCAGGCCGGGCAAGCGGCGGAAGCGGGAGCCGAGACTGCACTGATGACCGCACAAAAAAGCTCCTGGACAGCCGATGGCTGGTCCGCCGCTCCGGGTGCCCCTGGCACGAGCCCGGTCACGAAAACGATCGCTCTCGATGCGGGGGTGCCGGCCACCGGGCCGATCAGCGCCAGCGTTTCGGTCGAAAAGATCACCATGGGCACCCAGGAGTGGCTGCGCATCCGCTCCAAAGGCGTCGCCAACATGGCCGGCGGGGCTCGCGCGGGGATCGACACCCGCGATGTGATGCTTCGCAAGCTGAGCTTGCGCGCTGATCGCACCACCGGCATGGCCGTGACCGCACCGCAGGCGACGCGGACCGTCGAGATCCTCGCGGAGCCCGTTGGCAGATCGCCCTTTGGGCGCGCGTTGCTGCTGAATAAGAAATTCAACATGAACGGCGGCACGATCGACAGTTTCAACTCCAGCGACCCAACGAAATCGACGGGCGGTCTCTACGATATCGCCAAACGCCAGTCGAATGGGGATGTCGGCGTGAACGATACCGAGGGCGACTCCGATTTGGGCGGTGCCTACGTCTATGGAAACGTCGCCTACAGTGGTCCGGCGATCACTGACACCGCCAACGTGCAAGGCACCGTCTCGACCCCATTCAGCGCCCCCACCGCCCTCGTGCCCGCACCGGCGTGGACGACCTACAATGCCTTGCCCGCCATCATCAATAACACGGCCACGCTGACCGGCGGCACGGAGGCTTCCCCGGCCCGCTACAAGGTCTCCTCCGTGACCCTGAACGGCGGGAAGGTGCTGACGCTGGCGCCGCACGCAGCCGGCGAGGAAAGCTATGTGGAGATCTGGGTCACCGGCAAATTCACCACCACCGGCACCAGCTACGTCCTGCTGGAACCCGGAGTCCATGCGACCTACCACGTCGAAGGGGACATCACGCTCACCGGCGCGTCCTTCAACAATCAAAGCAATCTCGCCGCCAATAACATCATCAACGCGGTCACCCCTCCGCCCGGGACGCCCCGGAAAGTCACCGTCTCCGGGAATGGCACGTTTATCGGCGCTATCAACGCTCCCGGCTCCGACTTCACGATCCTCGGCAACTCCGCCTTTTTCGGCGCGCTGATTGGAAAGACGATGAACGTCGTCGGCACGGCAGACATCCACTACGACGAGGCGCTCAAGAAATACTCGGGCAGCGGAGCCACGGGAGCCTGGCGCGTCGCGAGCTGGGTCGAAGCGGTGAGGTAGCCACATCACTGCTCTCCGGCGGCGCCAGGTTTCGCGCGCCGCGGCCATTCTGAGCGCCGACCGATGCGGAGACGCTCCCGGGCAGCCCGCGCTACTTCGGGAGCAAAGTGACAAGGTTGATCCCGACCGTGCGGGAGCCGGGCGCTTCCACGTCCGGCTGGAGCGTGAAATCGAGCACCTTGATGGGACGATTCTGCTCTTCAAGCTCCGCCACGGAGATCAGCAGTCCCGCAAGCGTTCGGTCTGCTTCCGAGACCGCGAGGCCCACCGACCAGTAAACACGCTGGTAGCCTGCGAGATCTGGCATTTCCTCAATCGTACTCAGACGGATGATCCGCAATGGAACCCCGAAACGGGCGAAATGCCGCCTGACGCCCTCGGGAAACGAAACCATCGTCGATTTGAGAGCGCTCTCGCCGAGCAGCCCGTCTAGCGCAGAGCGTTCATCCTCGGATTCCTGCCCGGGATTCCCGATCCCGCGGAGCTCGGCGTGCGCGGAGCCGAGTCGCTGCCGCAGTTCCTCCACCCTGCGAACGGCATCCTTTTCGTGCTGCCGCAGAGGAGTGATCGCGTAATGGGAAAACAACCACACCGTTCCGAGAGCTGCGCCACAGATCAAAACCCGACGGAAGTTCGCTGAGTGAGTGGAGGTCATACTTACGGTTTTGGATGGGGGTCCCCGCCTTGCGGAGTGGTCGCACCGATCGGAGCGTAGATCGTGAAGAACGTCCGGCGCTTATGGGGCTCACCCGATGCCAGCTCGGGCGCATCCTCCAGCCGTCCAAATCGGCAAGGCTCGGCGAGCGGAAAACGCTGCCGCAACTCACGCTGCAGCGTCAGGAGGAACTGGTCGGCGGTCGCGCGCGGTTCGTCGCCAACCGCAAAACCTTCGATGCGCAGCCCTTCCACCGTGGGATTGTCAGATTTTTTCACCACTTTGAGCTTCCTCAGTTCCACCCCCTCCTTCGTGGACGCCACGATGCTCCGAAGGACAGGCGTCCACCGGTCATCGCCGTCAAACTCGGCCCTGGCACTCCTCGCTCCCTGGATAAACCCTTGAAATTGCGATCGCGCAGCGCGGGCCTCGTTCAGAGAAGCTGACACGGTGGCCCACTCCCGATCGAGCTGCCGAAGCTCAGCCGACACGGCTCCGTCGTGCTCCCAAATCTGGAGATACCAGGTCGCGAGGATCCCGGCCAGAATGCCCGAATAGATGAGCGTTGCGAAAATCGCGCGCAAGGCGCGTCCCAGCTTGCCGCGCTTCGCCACGGGCGGACCCTCGATGTGCGCGGTTCCGGGAGCGTGAGACTCGCCGGTGGCGATTTGGGGCTTCGATGCGGCGATCTTGCGCTGGGCTTCCCTGGCCGAACGCAGCGCCTCAATCATCCGCGATGCCTGGGCTCTCATCGTCAGAGCGCGCTCGCGGCGCTTTTGCAAATTGGCGATCTGGCGGGAAGCCAGGGGCCTCCCTTGGGCGAGGGCGTTGCGCTCCGCGATCAGCTCTTCGATGAAAACGTCGGTCTCCTCATTATCCTTCAGCATCTCCGCCTGGAGCGCGGAAAGTTCACGCTGGAGCACCTGGGAGTCCTCCTGCGACTTGGCGAGGTTTTCGGCGCACTTCGCCGCCACGCTTTTTTCAAACGCCATCTGCTCGCCCCGTTCGGCTGCCACGGTGTTCGCGCGCATCATTTCGGCGATGAATCGCTCCCGTTCCACGCCGATTTTCTGCCGCTCCTCCCAAGCGATGGCGAGTTGCCGCGCGAATTCGCTTTTGGTCCGCGCGAGCTGCGCACGCAGCGCCTCGCGCGAGCGCAGGAGTTCCTCGATGGAAAGTTTTTCGCCGTCGTAAAGCGGCGGCTTGCGCGCAGTGCCGGTCGTGTCCGCCGACATGGTGAGCGCTCCCTCGGGGAGGACCTTCCGCATGCCGGGAGCCGCCGGGGCCGGACGCCGCAGAGAGGCAGGGATCCCCGCCGTCAGCGATCCGCCCGATGTGTTCCCGTCCACCTTCGGCGCGGGCACGGGTGCCGGGACCGGCTGCAGCATGCCGCCGGTTTGCGCCACGCCGGGGACGGTGTTGCCGGCGGCCCGGTAAGCGCGCAGCCTTTCGGCCAGAAACTCCGCCCCGGCGTGCGTCAGGCCCTCGGCGCGGGAGCCGAGGCTGGGCATCGTGCGGGCGGCGGCCAGCAGGTGCGCCACTTTCTGCCACGGGAAGCGGACTGCCGTCTTATTGGACGCGGGGATTTCCTCGCGGAAAATCTCCGGCGCGTAGCGCTGAATTTCCGTGAGCCGGATCGTCGTCTCACCGCGGCCGATGCGATCGGCGAGTTCGGCCACGTCAAATCTCAGCTTTAACTCCGTGTCGTGGGGCCCGTCGTGGAGCAGTTCCTTCGGGATCCGCGGGAGGAAGTCGCCAACTTCGAGCAGGATTTCGTGCTTCATCTACGGCTTGGGCTTCTCAGGCACTGAAGCGGGCCACGGCCAAGGCACGGACACCGCGCCCGCGGCGTCCTTGAGCGTTGTTTTGCCATCCTGGGCCAGCCGGTTGAAACGATCGGGGAATGACATGAGTCGCAGAATCGGAAAAAAGGGTTTTAGCAGCTTCCAGTCCAGACCCTGCTGATTCTGAGGGCCTGTGAGCATGCGGGTCGCGCGATTTCCAACGCCACCTTGCGCTCTCATCTCTCACGCGGCTTTAATCTCCGCTCATGCGTATCTCCCTGATCCTCGCCATCGCCCTTGCTTTCTGCCTCTCCCCGCCGCTGCGCGCCGCGGACGCGGACTTTCTGCCGGACGTAAAGCGCATCCTTTTTCTCGGCGACAGCATCACGCACTCGGGACAGTACGTGGATGACTTCGAGATGTTTCTCTTCCTTCGATTCCCGGAACGGCGCTTCGAGGTGATCAATGTCGGTCTGTCGAGCGAGACCGTCTCCGGCCTGTCCGAGGACGGCCACGCGGATGGCAAATTCCCGCGCCCGGATTTGCATGAGCGCCTCGACCGCGTGCTCGCGAAAGCGAAGCCCGATCTCATCCTCGCCTGCTACGGGATGAACGACGGCATCTACCTCCCGCTCGACGAGGGGCGCTTCGCGAAATTCCGCGACGGGATCGTGCGCCTGCGCGCAAAGGCGCAGGCGGCGGGCGCCGATGTCATCCACCTCACGCCGCCTGCCTTTCATCCCCTCTCCGCGCGGACGAAACCCGGCGCGAACGGCACGCCGCCCGCGACCACGCTCGGCGGCTACAATGAGGTGCTCGACCGCTACGCCGCATGGCTGCTGGAGCAGCGCGCGCAGGGCTGGCGCGTGATCGACATCCACGGGCCGATGAACGCCTTCATCGACGCGCAGCGGAAGACGGAGCCGGACTTCGTCTTTGCCAAGGACGGCGTGCATCCGAACGCCGCCGGGCACGCGCTCATGGCGGAGCAGATCATCGCCGCGCTCGCGCCTTCGGAACTCGGCTGGTGGCAGAAACTTCTCGGCTCGGAAACCTTTCAGACGACGAAGGTGACAAGCTTCACGCAGGCGATCCGCAAACGCGGGCGCGTCCTCGCGGACGCGTGGCTCACTGACACCGGCCACACGCGGCCCGGCGTTACCAAAGGGCTGCCGCTCGACGAGGCGAAGGCAAAGGCCGATTCGCTGGAAAAGGAAATCCGCGAAGGCGCAGCGCGCCTCGCCCCCGCTCCGTGAGCGAACTCCCGCCCGAGCGGCCGAAGCGCCGCGTCCGCTACGCGGGAAAGAACCCGCGGAAATTTGCCGAGAAATACAAGGAGCACGCGCCGGATCGCTACGCGGAGGATGTGGAGAAAGTCCTCGCAAGCGGCAAGACACCGGCGGGCACGCACCGCCCGATCATGGTGCGCGAGATCATGGCCGTGCTCGCGCCGCAGCCCGGCGAGACCGCTGTGGACTGCACGCTCGGCTACGGCGGGCACGCGCGGGAAATCCTCGCCGCGATCCAGCCCGGCGGGCGGCTCATCGGAGTGGACGCCGACCCCATCGAACTGCCGAAAACCGAAGCCCGCCTGCGCGCGCCCGGCCTCCCCGATGCGGCGCTGCTCGTGCGGCGGATGAACTTCGCCGGCCTCGCCGGCCTGCTCGCCACCGAGGCACCCGGCGGAGCCGATGTGATCCTCGCCGACCTCGGCGTGTCCT
>JANOBH010000439.1:0-1540 GCA_031411535.1 Chthoniobacter sp.
CGTTTCCAGCCGCAGCGTCTTCCCCGCCCACGCCCCGGCGAGCAGCACCGCCGCCACCACGAGCAGCCGCCACGGCGAGCGCAGGAGGCTCATGCGGAGGGGAGAGTTTTTCGGGCGGGCACGGCGCGGAAAGTCCCGCGCGGCCATTTCGCTGTAAAGCGCAAACGCCCGCCGCAGCGGGCACGGGACACGCCGGTGATGACGCGGACGCGGCCTTGCGCTTTTCTCGCGGCATGGCGCTGCGCGAATTCCAAACCGGCACCTCCGAATACGCGGACGCGCTGCAGCTCCGCGCGGCCGTGCTGCGCGCCCCGCTCGGCCTGCGCCTGACGGACGCCGACCTGGCCGACGAAGCCGCGTGCTGCCACATCGGCGGATTCGACGGCGGGCGGCTCATCGCCGTCCTGCTGCTGCGCCCGCTCGATGCGCGGACGGTGAAAATGCGGCAGGTCGCAGTGCATCCGGATTTCCAAAAATCCGGGACCGGATCGCGGCTCATGGCGTTCGCGGAGGGCGTGGCGAAAGCGCACGGTTTCACCACGATGATCGCGCACGCTCGGGCGACCGCTCTCGGGTTTTACCAAAAGGTGGGATACGAGGTGGTCGGCGAGGAGTTCATCGAGACGACCATCCCGCACCGCCTGGTCACGAAGACCTTGTGAACCGGCGGCGCGAGCATTCGCCAAAAACTCATTCCGTTAATTTGGCAAAATTCCGTAATTCCGTTCTGATTTTTTAGACGGAATTACGGAATTACGGAATTCGACGGAATTAACGGAATGGGGATTCCGAACTTCTTTCGGCAGGATCTCTAGCCGGCGAGGAACTCTGCCACGCGGCGCTCGGACCACGGCTGCACGCCGCGCGCGAGATCGAGGAAGCCGACGTGCCCGCCGGACTCGGGCGCTTCGAGGAAGAGCGACGGGTTCGCTTTCGCCTCCGGCTCGGGCATCGAGTCGGCGGTGAGAAAGGGATCGTTCCGCGCGGTCAGGATCAGCGTCGGCACGGAGATGCCGGCGAGAAACTGCCGGGCGCTCGCGCGCTTCCAGTAGTCCTCGGCGTCGCGGAAACCATGCAGCCGCGCGGTGAAGCGGTCGTCGAACTCCTGGAAACTGCGGATCGCGCGGACGCCGTCCGCATTCACCTCGCCGGGGAAGCTGACCGCCTTCATCTCGATCTTCGCGATGAGCGAGACGAGGAAGCGGCGGAGGTAGATGAAATTGCCGCGCCGCTGGTCGAGCGCCCGCGCGCTCGATGCGAGATCGACCGGCACCGAGATCGCCGCCGCCGCCACGACCGCCGGATGCGGCGGCGCTTCGCCGAGGTATTTGAGCGTCACATTTCCGCCGAGGCTGAAGCCGACGAGCGCGATCCGCGCGCAGTCCGCCGCCGCGTGCGCGATGACCGCCGCGAGGTCCGCGGTGTCGCCGCTGTGGTAGGCGCGCGGCAGCCGGTTCGGCTCGCCGCCGCAGCCGCGGAAATTCCACGCGAGCACGTCCCACCCGGCGGCGTGCAGCGTCTCCGCCATGCCGCGCACATA
>JANOBH010000440.1:0-10541 GCA_031411535.1 Chthoniobacter sp.
CGAATATCGAAATCCGAAACAAATCGGGAATGATGGAAATCGGGAAATGGAAATGCGCTCCGCGCAGCTTCCCTGATTTTCACTTCCTGCCGTTTTGAGTTTGTTTCGGATTTCGATATTCGGATTTCGGATTTTCCCCACATGCCTTCCAACCGCTTCAACGCCTTCACCGCCTATGGCATCGGCCTGGGCCTGCGCATCCCGCACTACGCGCACATCCTGGAGAAGAAGCCGGTCGTGGACTGGTTCGAGATCATCTCCGAGAACTACATGATCGATGCGGGCCGGCCGCTCCACATCCTCGACCAGATCCTCGAGCAGTACCGCGTCGTGCAGCACGGCGTCTCGATGTACTTCGGAAACGCCTCGCGCCCGAACCGCGATCACCTCCGGAAGCTCAAGCGCCTGACCAAGCGCACGCAGACGCCGTGGCTCAGCGATCACCTGTGCTGGGGCAGCGTGGATGGCCGCTACACGCACGACCTTTTGCCGATGCCCTACACTTGGGAGGCCGTGGAGACCACCGCGCGCAACATCCGCGAGGTGCAGGACTTTTTGGAAATCCCCGTGGCAGTAGAAAACGTGAGCAGCTACGTGGAGTTCCACGTCTCCGAGATGAGCGAGTGGGAATTTCTCAGCGAGGTCGTCGAGCGCGCGGACTGCGGGATTCTGCTGGATGTGAACAACATCTACGTGTCGTCGAAAAACCACGGCTTCGATCCTTACGAATACCTCGACGCCGTGCCGCATGAACGCGTGGCGCAGATGCACATCGCGGGACACACGAAGTTCGAGCGCTACATCCTGGACACGCACGATCACCCGGTCCTCGATCCGGTGTGGAAATTGTACGCGCACGCCGCGAAGCGGGCCGGACGCACCGCCACTCTGCTGGAGTGGGACGACCGCATTCCCAGCTTCGACGAGGTCCATCGAGAGGCGCTCAAGGCGAACAAATTCCTCCCCGATGCCAAAACCCTCGCCGCGTAGAAACGGCGGAAAGCCGGCCGCGCTCGCGGACGTGCAGCGGTTGATGGCCGAGGCCGTCATGCGTCCGCTGCGGCGGGATGACCGGATGCAAAAGGAGTGGAAGGACGGCTCGCCGGCGGCGGATGTGGCGGCGCGGATCATCAAGCCAAACGACCGCCTTTCGTCGTTCGAGCGGCTTCAGATTTACAACCAGCAGTACTGGTGGCGGCTGCTCGGCTCGTTTGGCGAGGACTTCCGCGCGCTGCGCGCGGTCGTCGGCACGCGGAAGTTCGACAAGCTCGCCGTCGCATATCTCGACGTCCACGGCTCGCAGCGGTGGACGATGCGCGATCTCGGCCGGCACCTGGAGGCGTTTCTCCGCGCGCATCCGGAACTGACCGCGCCGCATGAGCGGCTCGCCATCGACATCGTGCGGGTCGAGTGGGCGCGAGTCGTCGCTTTCGACGAGCCGGGAAAGCCGGTGCTCCAGCCGGGAAAGATCGCCGCCCTTCCACCCGACCGCCTGCGGATCGGCCTCCAGCCTTATCTCACGCTGCTGGATCTCGATCATCCGGTGGATGACCTGCTCCTCAAATTCAAGGAGAGCCAGATCGAAACGGGCACTTTCAGCAATGCCGTCTCCGCAAGCGTGACGCGCCGCCGCGCCCGCATCGCCTCGCGCCCGAGCCGGCGGCCGGTCCACCTCGCCGTGCATCGCCTCAATCTCGCGGTCTATTACAAGCGCCTCGAACCCGAGGCCTACCGGCTCCTGACAGCGCTGCGCGACGGCGCGACGCTCGCCGACGCCTGCGACGCGGCCTTTGCCGGATCGCGCGACCTGCCGGAGGCGAACGCCGAAAAGATCCGGCACTGGTTCGCGATGTGGGTGGAATTCGGCTGGCTCTGCCGGGCGCGTTGACCGGACCGCGATCGGGGGCTATCGAGGGCTCCACCCATGCCGAAAAAAGCACGCTCCAGCCCCCCGCAAACCGCGCCTGCAAAAGCCCGCACGGGCCGGATGGCGATCATCGCGCTTGCGATCGCCGCTGCGGTCTGGGCGGTGCAGGGTGCCCGCTCCGAGAAGGCGGCGCCGCCCGCGAAGTCCCTGCCAGCGGGCTTTCAGGAGACGGTGGCGAATGCCGCCAAGGCGCCCGGCCCGGCGCCGGAGGGAATGGTCTGGATTCCGGGCGGTGAGTTTTCCATGGGCTCCGACGACCCGACTTCCTCACTCTGCGGCGGGAAGGATGCGATGCCCGACGCGCGCCCGATCCACCGCGTCTATGTGGACGGATTCTGGATGGACCGCTCCGAGGTCACGAATGCGCAGTTCGCGGAGTTTGTGAAGGCGACCGGGTACGTGACGATCGCCGAGCAGACGCCGCGCGCGGAGGATTTCCCCGATGCGCCGCCGGAGAATCTCGTGGCGGGCGCGGTCGTTTTTACGCCGCCTGCTACGCCGGTTCCGCTGACCGATCATTTCCAGTGGTGGAGCTACGTGCGCGGCGCGAACTGGCGGCACCCCGCGGGGCCGGGCAGCGACCTCACGGGCCGCGAGAAGCATCCCGTCGTCCACGTCGGTTACGCCGACGCGGTGGCGTATGCAAAATGGGCGGGCAAGCGCCTGCCGACCGAGGCGGAATGGGAATTCGCGGCGCGCGGCGGACGGGCGGGCGAGCTGTATGCGTGGGGCAATGACCTCAAACCCGGCGGTAAATCGATGGCGAACATCTTCGAGGGAAAATTTCCGCATAAAGACACCGCCGAGGACGGCTACGCCGGCATCGCGCCGGTCGCGCAGTTCCCGGCAAATGCCTACGGTCTCCACGATGTGGCGGGCAACGTCTGGGAGTGGGTGAGCGACTGGTACCGGCCCGATTACTTCGCCCGCCTCGCCGCATCCGGCCTGGCGCGCAATCCGCAGGGCCCAGCCGACAGTTTCGACCCAACCGAGCCCGGCACGAAAAAGCGCGTCCACCGCGGCGGCTCCTATCTCTGCACTGACGAATACTGCACGCGCTACATGGTGGGCACGCGAGGCAAGGGCGAGGAAGACACGGGCACGGACCATCTCGGCTTCCGCTGCGTCCAGGCACGGTGAAGAAACCGTTGCGCCGCGCGCGACGGGCCTCTTAGAGTCGCCGCCATGCTTCAAGCCACCGAGGCCGCGTCCCCCGCGACCGCGCCTTCCGAGATTCGACATACTTTTTTCGCGGCCTACCGCTGGATGCTGCTGGCGCGGCTTCTGGAGGAAAAACTCGCGAGCCTTTACCGCGGCGGGAAAATCACGGGCGGCGTCTTCCTCGGGCGCGGCCAGGAGGCGCTGAGCGTGGCCGTTGGCATGGCGCTGCGGAAAGGCGACGTCTTTGCTCCGCTCATCCGCGATCAGGCAGGGCGGCTCGCTTTCGGCGAGAGCCTGCTCGACTGCACGCGCACCTACATGGGCTCGCGGCTCGGGCCGATGCGCGGGCGCGACGGCAATGTGCATCGCGGCCGGCCGCGCGAGGGACAGCTCGCGATGATCAGCCACCTGGGAGCCATGATCCCGGCGGTCGCTGGCACGCTGCTCGCGCGCCGCTTTCGCGGCATCCCGGGGACGGTCGGCGCGACGTGCCTGGGCGACGGGGCGACTTCGACCGGCGCATTTCACGAGGGGATGAATCTCGCGGCGGTGGAAAGGCTGCCGCTGGTCGTCGTCGTGGCGAACAACCAGTACGCCTACTCGACGCCGAACTCACGGCAGTTTGCCTGTGCGGACCTCGTGGACAAAGCCGTGGGATACGGCGTGACGGGTCACACCGTGGAAGGCACGGACCTGGAGAAATGCCTGAACGTGCTGGGCGAGGCGGTCGGCAATGCGCGGGCGGGCGGCGGGCCGCAGCTAGTGGTCGCATCGCTGCTGCGGCTGAGCGGCCACGGAGAGCACGACGACAGCCACTACATCGAGGAAAAGCTCCGCGAATCGCGGCTCGGCCTGGACTGCCTGAAGGTCGCCGAACAGCGTCTGCGCGCGGAAGGCTGGGCGGACGATACCGCGCTTTGCGAACTCGAAAGCACGGCGCAGCGGCAGATAGATGAGGCCGTGGCCACCACGATGCGCGAGCCCCTTCCCAACCCCGACGAGGAGGACTGGTGCGCACTCGCGACCCGGCATCTGTGCGAAGGATTTCACGCCGAATGATCACCTACCTCGAAGCCATCCGCGAAGCCCAGGCCCGTGCGCTCGCCGATGACCCGCGCGTCTATATCTACGGGCAGGACGTGGGTTCATTCGGCGGTGCATTCAAGGCGACGAAAAATCTCGCGCAGGAATTCCCGGGCCGCGTCCTCGACGCGCCGATCAGCGAGGATGCGATGGTCGGCAGCGCCATCGGTGCGGCGATCGAGGGGATGCGCCCGATCATCGAGATGCAGTTCGCGGATTTCTCGACCGTGGGTTTCAACCAGATCGTGAACCACGCCGCCACGCTGCACTGGCGCACGAATGTCCCCTGCCCCATCACCATCCGCCTGCCGAGCGGCGGCACCGCGGGCGCGGGGCCGTTTCACAGCCAGAGCATGGAGGCACTCTACGCGCACTATCCGGGGCTGATCGTGATGACGCCTGCGACCGTGGAGGACGCCTACTCGATGCTGCTGGAAGCAGTCGCCATCGATGACCCCGTCATCTTCTGCGAGCACAAGTATCTCTACTATCATTTGAAAGCGGAGGCGCTGCCCACCGAGGCGATGCCCACCGGCAAAGCGCGCATCGCGCGCGCGGGCCGCGACGCCACGATCGTGACGTACAGCGCGATGCTCCATGAGTCGCTCGCCTGCGCCGAGGAGCTGGCGGCGGAAGGCTGGGAGATCGAGGTCATCGACCTGCGCACGATCAAGCCGCTCGACACGGACACCGTGCTTGCCAGCGTCGCGCGGACCGGCCGCCTGCTCGCCGTCGGCGAGGCATGGCCGTGGGGCGGCGTGACCGCCGAAATCCTCGCGCGTGTGGCCACGGACGGCTTTGGCCTGCTCGACGCCCCTCCGCAGCGGCTCAATGCCAAGGACACGCCCGTTCCTTATCACCCGAATCTGTGGGGCACGCACCGCCCGACCGCGAAGACCATCAGCGCCAAGATGCGCGAACTTTTGCGAATGTAGAAACCGAGACCATGCCGAAAATCCCACTCATCATGCCTCAACTCGGCGAGTCCATCGCCGAGGCGACCATCGTCGCAATGGCCTTCAAAGTCGGTGACGCCGTGGAGGGCGATCAGGACGTCCTCGATGTCGAAACCAACAAAGCCACGATGGGAGTGACCTCGCCGTGCGCCGGGCGCGTGGCGGAATGGTGCGTCGAGGTCGGGCAAAGTTACGCCGTCGGCGCGACGCTCGGCTTTCTCGAAGTGACGGACGAAGAGGCGAAGCGTGCGGGGCTGGATGCGCCCGTGTCGGCGCCGGTCGCGGGCGATTTCCCCGCAGTCGCCGCGAGCAGCCCGGCCGAAAAAAAGAACTCCGGCGTGCAGCCGACCGTCCGCGGTCTGCCGGTCCCGGCCCACGCCGCGGGCGCGGGCTTCATGTCGCCACGCATGAAGGCGCGGATGAGCGAACTCGGCCTCCACGCCGCCGACCTCGCGGGCATCGCAGGCAGCGGTGCCGCCGGGCGCGTGACCGTCGAGGACTTCGAGAAATTCCTCTCCTCGCTCGAGCACCACAAGCTCAGCCCCGCCTCCTCAATGCGCGTAGCCGTGGCCGACGCCATGCGCCGCTCGTGGACGCGCCCACTCGCCACCGTCGGCATGCCCATCCGTCTCGACGCCATGCTCGCGCATCGAAAAACCAGCGACCCCAAGCCTGGCCCCGCGCTCTACGCGCTCCGCGCCCTCGCAGTCGCGCTCGGCGAAAACAGCGCGCCCGCAGGCCGCCTCATCGGCGACAAAATCGTGCATCCGCGGGCCATCGACGTGGGATTTGCCGTCGAGGCCGAGGACGGCGTGCTCGTCCCGGTCCTGCGCCACGCCGACCGCACGCCGCTTGCCGAGATGGCCGCGCGCTACAATGAACTCGTGGAACTCGCCCGCCAGCGCCGCCTGCCGGCGAACGCCCAGGGCGGCAGCATCGCCACCGTCACGAACTTCGGCACGTTTTGCCTCGAATGGGCGACCCCCATTCCCCTCCCCGAGCAGACCCTCGTGCTCGGAATGGGCGCGGGCCGTGTCGTGCCGCATTGGGACAAGGAGGCCGCGGCGTTCGTCCCCGTCACCGAGGCGCACCTCACGCTCAGCTTTGACCACCGCGTGCTCGACGGCGGCGGTGCAGGGCGGCTCCTCCAGCGCATCTCTGCCTTGCTCCAGTCGCCCGAGACCCTGTAGCGGCCGGCCCGCTCATCCCCCCCGATGAAATACCTCCCCATCGTCGCCGCGCTCATGGCCGTCACCGGCGGGCTCGCGGCGCTGGCGCTGTGGATTCTCCGGCAGGCGCAGGCGAAACAGCGGAGCGGGCTGCGGTGGATGAGCGGCCTTCTTGGCTGCTGGCTCGGTGTGATGGCGGGGGCGGCGTTCGGCGCGCGAGCGGCTTACGTGCAGCATTTCAAAGCGGCACCCGGTTTCTGGGTCGTGTTCGTGCCCGCGGCCGTGCTGGCGTTTGCCGCAGCCGTCGCGCTCGGCTGGCGACTCTCGCGCCTGCCGTCACTCGCGGATTCCGACCGGGAATCCGAGCGTGCGTCCGAGCCCGCCGCACCACCTCCGCCACCACCCTCCGCACCGCCGATCCCACCGACTCCGGTCCCAGCACCGCCGCCTGCTGAGCATCTGCCCGAGGTTGTCTCATTCAAGTTTGCCTGCCCGCACTGCGGCCAGCGTCTGGGCGTGACGACGGCGGACATCGGCTCCTCCGCCGAGTGTCCGAGCTGCCAGGCCGCGCTCATCATCCCCGCGCCGTCCGAGGTGGATGCGTCGGCGTAGGCGCTTCGCTCGCCAGCCTTGCGCCCGGCGAGTGCGCCGACTAATTGAACTCCGCGCACCGCACCCGGTGCGCTCCATTGTTTCAAACCCCATCCCCTTTTTTCCGACCGATGATCCTCCTCCCCGCCATCGATCTCATGTCCGGCGAAGTCGTCCGCCTGCGCCAGGGCAAGGCCGACCAGAAGACCGTGTATTCCAGCGACCCTGCCGCCTTTGCCCAGCGCTGGGAAAATGAGGGCGGCGACTTCCTTCACATCGTCGATCTCGATGCCGCCTTCACCGGCGAGCAGCGCAATCTCGACGCCGTGCGCGCCATCACCGGCGCCATCTCGATCCCGTGCGAACTCGGCGGCGGCATGCGCAGCGAGGCCGCGATTCGTGCCGCCTTCGACGCCGGCGTGGCGCGCGTCATCATCGGCACCCGCGCCGCGGAGTCGCTCGATTTCGTGCGCGACATGGCGCGGGAGTTCGGCGGCTCGCGCATCGCCGTGGGCATCGACGCGAAGAACGGCATCGTCTCCGTGAAAGGCTGGACCGAGGAATCAGCGCTCTCCGCCCTCGACCTCGCCCGCCGCGCCGAGGACGCCGGGGCTGGCACTATCATCTACACCGACATCGCCACTGACGGCATGATGCAGGGTCCGAATTTCTCCGAAATGGAAACGATGCTCGGCGCGCTCCAGTGCCAGCTCATTGCCAGCGGCGGCGTCAGCAGCGCCGACGATGTCCACCGCCTCGCGCGCATGACCGGCCTTTACGGCTGCATCATTGGCAAAGCGCTCTACGACGGCGCCATCAATCTCCGCGAACTCACCGCATCCCGCTGATCTCTCACCCAATACTCCACACCCGCTCCATGAAGGTCCTCTATCTCGATTGTTTCTCAGGCATCAGCGGCGACATGACGGTCGGCGCGCTCGTCGATCTCGGCGTGAAACCTTCCACGCTCGAATGGGAGCTCTCGAAGCTCGACCTCGGCGATTTTCACATGCACTTCGAGCGCCAGCAGCGGCAGCAGATCGAGGGCGTGAAATTCGGCATCCACGAAGGCGCCACGCACACTCACGAGCAGGACGCGCACGAGCACCACGACTGCTGCGGCCACGATCACGCGGAGCATGAACACAGTCATGAGCACGGCGACACCAAAGAGCACACGCACGAAGTCCACAGCCACACACATGAGCACGGGCAGGAGGGAGAGCACGCGCACACGCACGCGCACGAGCATGAGGGCCACGCTCACACGCACGAGCACCAGCACCACGAAGGCTGCGATCACGACCACGGCTCCGAGGTCCACCCGCACAAGCATTTCCACGGCCACGATCATGGCCGCAGGCACGGCGAGATCCGCGCGCTGATCGAGGCCAGCGAGCTTTCCCCTTTCGTCAAAAAGCATGCGCTCTCGATCTTTCAGCGCATCGCCGTCGCCGAGGGGAAAATCCACGGCCAGCCGCCCGCCGATGTCACCTTCCACGAGGTTGGCGCACTCGATTCCATCGCAGACATCGTCTGCGCGTGTGTCGGCATCGAGGCGCTGGGTGTTGAAAAGGTCTTCGTCTCCAGCCTTCACGAAGGCCGCGGCACCATCCAGTGCGCGCACGGCACCTTTCCCCTACCCGCCCCGGCCACCATGGAAATCCTCACCGGCATCCCGCTCGGCCAGATCGACGAGGAGCACGAACTCATCACGCCCACCGGCGCCGCCATCGTCGCGGAATTTGGCGCATCCTTTGGGCCCATGCCCAAGCTGAAGACCGAGAAGATCGGCTATGGCGTCGGCACGCGGGACCTCTCCTCCCGCCCGAACGTGCTCCGCGCCGTCCTCGGCGAACTCGTCACCGAGTAGGAGGCTTATGAGCGGCAGCTACGAGACCGACACCGTCACACGCATCGAGACGAATCTCGATGACCTCTCGCCCGAACTCACCGGCGCGGTCATGGAAAAGCTCCTCGCCGCCGGCGCGCTGGACGTCTGGTTCACGCCGATCCAGATGAAAAAAAACAGGCCCGCCGTGCAGCTTTCCGTCCTCTGCGACGAGGCCCGCACCGAGCCGCTCGCAGACATCATCTTCACCGAGACCAGCGCCTTTGGGCTCCGCGTGGAAAAGATCACGCGCCTGAAACTCGAACGCCGCTTCCAAACCGTCGCGACCGAGTTTGGCGAGATCACGCTCAAGCTCGGCCTGCGGCATGGCCGCGTCATCCAGGTCGCCCCGGAATTCGAGTCCTGCCGCCTCGCCAGCGAACGCACCGGCCAGCCGCTAAGGGCGGTCTTCCAAGCCGCCTTGGCCGCATTCCGCGGTTGATTCACCGGCTTCGCGCCGGCTCGCGCTTCAAAGTCCCGTCCGCGCGTATATCGCATCCAGCGGCAGCGCGAAATCCAACTGCGGAAACCGCAGCGAATCGCCCGCCTCCGGCAGACCCTCGCGTGTCCAGCCGCCTTCCGGTTTCCGCCGAAAGATCTGCACCTCGCGCCGCTCCTGAGAGACGAGCGCATACGTCTGCAACGTCGCAATTTTCTCGTACGCCAGCCTCTTCTCCCGCCGGTCGCGCATATCGCTTTCCGGCGACAGCACCTCCACGATGAGCGACGGCGTATCGCAGTAATATTTGTGCTGCCCCGCCGGATCGCAGTTGACCATCACGTCCGGGTAGTAAAACCAATCGTCCCCCGCGATGTGAACGTGCGCCTTCATGTAATTCATGAAAGGAGCGCATTTTTTGCCCGAAAGATGCCCGTGAAGCTCCCCGAAGATGTTTCCGGCAATGTAAGTGTGGTGCTCGCTCGACTCCGCGATCGCGAAAAGTTCCCCAGCGAAATACTCATGGCGGATTTCACTGAGGAGTTCGCCCTGAATATACTCTTCGGGGCTGACCCAGGGTTTAAGGCAGCTGACGGTGCTCATATCCCAAAGCTATCGGTTCACCCAGAGATGACAAACGCGTCATTAAAACTCACTGAAGATTCAATTCCGTGACCGCTCACGACCAGCGAGCTCGGTCGGTGTAGCCGGCGAGGCACTTTGTTTCAACCGCGTCTGAAGGCGGGGCTTGAAATACAAATATTGGCCTCCCGCCCAGACTGCCAAGCCCACACAAACAGCGAGAAGGAAGCGTAGGTATGTAAGGGAGGCTGGGCTTTCCTCAAAACGCTGGATCATCGTCACGACTCGCTCGGGAACTCTCAGCCGCAGAAAGAACCGGGCTTGGGCAGCCGAATAACGAAACCAAGTTCCGCGCCAGCGGGTTCTCAAAACAAGCAGGGCTACAGAGACGAGAAGCAGACCACAAGTCAGCCAAAACGTACTCAGCATATCGCTGAGCAAGGACTCAATCTCCCGACGAAGTTCGGGGCGCATCCCGGTGCTTTTTGTTTAGCCTACTCTCCGCCCGGAGCAGCGCCCTGGTTAGAACTTGTTCTTCCGGTACGCGCCCATCGCGGGGGCGTCGGGGTTCACCTCGGGGCCGAAGTAGCGGAGACAGACTAGCGGCTCAGTCTCGCTGGTATTGGCGAAGGTGACGCCCTCTTTCGCGCCGGCTTCGGTGCAGAAAAACTCGTCCTCGGTCAGCTCGTGGAAACGGATGAGCTTCGGGCTGTTGAGCGCCTCGCCATTGATCGCGCCGCGG
>JANOBH010000441.1:0-4071 GCA_031411535.1 Chthoniobacter sp.
GCGCCGGAGTGGCGATAGGTGGTCTCGCTGCCGCCGGGCGTGCTCTGGTGCCGCCAGTCGGCGAGGTAAAGGCCGAGCTGGAGCCGGTCGGTGAGGCCGAATTCGAGTTCATGGCGGAAATCGAAGCGGTCCACGCGGCCATCGGGCGTTCCCCGCGTCTTCCAAGTCACCCAGTTTTCGATCTCGATCGCGCCCTTCGGGGCCGTGGTGGCTTCGTAGCTGTAGGCGAATTTTCGCTGGCCAGCCGAGGCGGGCAAGGCAGACGCGACGAGCGCGAGAGCGAAGACGGCGGGGACGAGGCGGAGTGATTTGAACATGGTTGGATTGGGTGTTGGTTTGCTGTTGAGACTCGTTCTTAATAACGAACGGAGCGCTTGGTCAAGTGGTGAAATAGCCAGGCGGTGGGAAATTTTGCGGGTCCGACCATGCGGGTCGCGGCGGGGCGGCGCGCCGCCTTTCACCGCAGGGCGTCCGGCGGTATCGGTTTGCAATTCCCGGCGGCCCCGGCGCATCTGATAGCCCGCTCGCCAGCCCGTTTTTACCGTCTCCGAAAAAGCTCATGCCCTATCTCGTAGTCACCGCCGGACTGCCGCCGAAAGTCTTCGCGCTGAAGCCCGGCACCTGTGTGGTTGGGCGCGCGTCGGCGGCGGATTTTTCGCTGAAACACGTCGAGATTTCGCGGCAGCACTGCCGCTTCACGTGGGATGGGAAGCACTGCATTGCCGAGGACCTCGGCAGCGTGCGGGGGACGACGGTGAACGGGGAGCGGATTTCCGCGCCGTTCACGCTCCAGCCGGGCGACAAAATCGGCATTGGGCCGGCGGTCGTGGAATTTGGGGAGGGCGACCCGCCGAAAGTCGAGGAGCAGGAATCCGTGGCGGCCTCGCAGGCGTCGCAGATGCTGGTGCGCGGGCAACCGGCGGACCGCATCCAGATCGTCGGCGAGATCACCATCGGCCGCGATTCGGGCATCGACGTGTGGCTGAATGATCCCGGCGTCTCCCGCCGCCACGCGACGGTGACCAAGCAGCCGGGCGGCGGCGTAGTCGTCACCGATCTGAACAGCACCGCCGGCTCCTTCGTCAACGGACGCCGCTTCGACACCCACCCGCTGACGATCGGCGACCGGCTGCAAGTCGGGCCGTTTTGCTTCCAGTTCGACGGCGATGCGCTGAACCGCGTCGCCAATGCCGCGGGCGGCACGATCCGCTCGGGCAATGTCTTCATGCGCTCGGGCGCGCTCACGATCCTCGACGGCATCAATCTCGCGATTCCCGCGTCGCGTTTCGTCGGCATCATCGGCCCGAGCGGCGCGGGAAAATCCTCGCTGCTGAACACGCTCAGCGGCCTGCGCGCGCCGGAGCGCGGCGCGGTCTTCGTGGATGGCGACGACATCTACTCGGGAAACGAGCCGCGCTCCTTCGGCTTCGTGCCGCAGGAGGACATCGTGCATCCCGAGCTGCTGGTGAGCGAGGCGCTGCGCTTCAGCGCGCGGCTGCGCCTGCCTGCGCGCACGCCGCCGCTGGAGATCCAGAAGCTCCTCCTGCAAACGCTCGACCAGCTCGGCCTGCGCCCGCACGCGGCGAAGTCCATCAGCAATCTCTCCGGCGGCCAGCGCAAGCGTGTGAGCGTGGGCGTGGAGCTGCTCGCGCGGCCTTCGATCCTCTTCCTCGACGAGCCCAGCTCGGGGCTCGATCCGGCCACGGAATTCCAGCTCATGGAACTGCTCCGCGATCTCGCGGACACCGGCTGCACCATCGTCTGCACCACGCATGTGATGGAAAACGCCTACCTCATGGACCAGCTCGTGGTCCTCACCGGCGGCTGCCTCGCCTTCCAGGGCTCGGCGCAAAGTGCGCGCGAGTATTTCAAAGTGGCGAAGCTCACGGCGCTCTACGACCGCCTCGGCGAGCAGCCGCCGAAGCACTGGCAGGCGGCCTTCGCCGAGCACAATCTCGCGGGCGCGGTCGAGGCGGCGGCGACCTCCGCGCCGGTCCCTGCGGGGAAAGTGCGCCGCGCTTTCGCGCTGCCGATCCTGCTCGCACGGCAGTGGTCGATCCTGCGCTCGGACTGGCGGAATTTCGCGCTGCTCATCGGCCAGCCGGTGATCATCGCGCTGCTCGTCGTCTGGGTCAGCAACGAGCGGCCTCTGACGATGTTCTTCGCGTATCTCGCCACGCTCTGGTTCGGGTGCAGCAATGCGGCGCAGGAGATCGTGAAGGAGATCGCCATCTACCGGCGCGAGCGGCTCGTCGGCGTCGGCGCGCACTCCTATCTCGCGAGCAAGTATCTTTTCCTCATCGCCATCACCACGCTCCAGACGCTGCTGCTTTACGCCGTCATGATCGTCGGCAGCGGCGGGCGGGATGGCTCGGTGCTGCTCCAGCTCGCCGCGCTCCTCGGCACCGCGCTGGCCGCCGTCGGTATCGGCCTCACGATCTCCGCACTCTCGCGCTCGGTGATGCAGGCGGTGATGTTTGTCCCGCTCATCCTCATCCCGCAGATCATCTTTTCCGGCTACAGCGTGGCCCCGAGCGACATGAGCAAATCCGTCCTCGCCGTCAGCCGCCTCACGCCCACCTTCAGCGCGCAGACGGTCGTGGACACGAGCTTCCTGTGGCAACGGGAACTGACCGGCGACGTGATCAGCGACCACCACCAGTCCTACCGCAATCTCGATCCCGACCGGGAGTTCAGCACGGGCGATGTCTTCACTCGCGGACGTCCCGCCGCGCTCGCGCTGCTAGCCCACGCGCTCTGGGGCGTGCTCACGTATTTCGTCGCGTGGTTCGCGCTGAAAAAGCGGGAGCGGGTGTAGCCGCGGTGGTGGGAAAGCCGCGCGGCTACTTGCTTTTCAGCGACTCGATGAATGCGAGCAGGTTCGCGAGATCGGCCGGCGTGAACGTATTCAGCAGGCCCTCGGGCATCATCGACTGCTCGCTCTTGCCGCGCTCGGCGATGTCGCCTTTCTCGATCGTCACGGTCTGGCCGGCGACGTTGCGCACGTCCACGCTGTCGCCGCCCTCGCGGGTGACAAAGCCCTGGATGACCTCGCCCTTTTTCGTCTTGAAGGTGGCGGTTTCAAAACCCTGCGCGAGCTTCGCGTTTGGCTTGAGGAGGGATTCGGTGAGCGCGGCGCGGTCGTAGATTTTCGCGACTGCGGAAAGGATCGGGCCCTTGGCCGGTTCGTCGGGTGTGAGGGTGTGGCAGGCGATGCAGCCGGCGCGCAGATACATGTCCTTGCCCTGCGCGGCGTCGCCGCCTTTTTGCACGGCGGCAAAGACCGCCTCGTATTTCATCGTGCCGATCTGCGCGGTGGGTGCGCCGGTGTCTTTGAGACCGAGCGCCTGGTAGGCGAAGAGTGCGGATTCGGCGACCGCGTTGTTCGGGTCTTTCAGATGCGCGGTCACCTGGTTCGCGTAGGCCTTCGCCTTTGTCCGCGCGATGACGCCGAGCAGGCTGGCGGCGGAATCCGGCTTGGCCCACGCCTTTTCCACGGCTTTCTCGGCGGCCTCCTTGTCCTTGCCTTTGACGAGTGCGCTGGTGGCGAGGTTCACGAGGATGGTCTGCGCGAGCGCGCGTTTCGCGGCGTCGCTGCCGTCGGCGATTTTTTGCAGTGCGCCGAGGTTTTTCGCCTGCTTGCCGTCGCGGGTGAAGTCCTCGAACGCTGCGGCGAGCGAGGCGTGGCCGGGGTGCGTGGCGAGCGGTGCGAACGCGGTGATGGCGGCGTCGAGCGCGGCCCCGCGCTCGCTCGCGCGGGCGAGCAGGCGCAGCGCCTTGGCGCGGAAATCGGGGGCCTGCTTTTCGTCGGTGGCGATGCCGCTGATCGCGGCGAGCGCCTCGGGCGGGAGTGAATTGTCGCTGCCGAAGAGGCCCTCGACGGCGGTGAGCTTGGCCGCGGTGTCGGTGCCGGCTTTCGCGAGCATGAGATCGACGAGGCCGGGGAAGTTGACCTTCGCTTTGTACATCATCTGCACGAGCGCGCGGCCGTCCTCGCCCTGCGCGGTGTCGAGCGCGGTCTTGAGCGCGGCCTCGATCTTTTCGGAAGCCTCCCAGCGCTCGGCCTTGTAA
>JANOBH010000442.1:0-4078 GCA_031411535.1 Chthoniobacter sp.
GTGAGAAAAACGGAGCGCACGCTACAAAGCGCGCGCCTCCACTGTCCAGCGCGCAAGCGCCAGCCGCCCGCCGCCATGGCGGACGCCCCGATCATGCTCCGGCTTGGACATGCGCCTTGTCTCCGAAGCTCCGCTTCGTCCGCGCCGCTACTGCCAGCGGGCCGCACGAAGCGGAGCCTCGCAGACAAGCGCGTTCCTAAGCTGGAGCATAGGAACGAGGGGACAACTCGCTGGCCATTGCTTCACGGCACCGCATGGGCTCAGACGCCTCCGGTTACTTCATTGCTTCTTCCACTGACAGGCGTCCGGTCGCGGCGTCGAACTTGAGACGGCGCTCCTCGACAGTCTCGACGCAAAACCGCCCCTCGGCGTCGAAGCCGGCAGACATGCCCCAATGGAGATGGGATACGGTGCGGCGAAGGCGGGCCATGTCGCGGACGATCTCGCCGAGCGTGACGCGCTTGATGGACTTGGGACCGTCGAAGAACTCGAGAAGAACCAGGTCAGGTTTCGAGTCAACGGGGATGAGATTGTAGCCGCTGTAGGAGGTGACAAGGTGCCGGCCGTCATCGGCAAGGAAAGCGTGGCGGTGGAAGCCGTTCATCGACCACAGGCGCTTCGATGTGGAGATGTCGAAAACCGCGGTCTGTTCGGGAGAAAGTGTAAAGCGCGCCTCGAATCGTCCGTTCGGCGACTTGACGCTGTGATCGGCCGGCGGCGGCAGCGGAGCATCCGCCCGCGCCGAAGACAGCAGGCACGTCAGAGCCAGGAGAAGCAGAAGCGTCCGTTTCATATAATGTGTGCCGTGATGCACGGAGTGCTGCGCCGCTGGGCATGGGCTGGTCGCAGTGGCGGTCACTTTGGATTCTTAAACTCGGAGATGATTTCGCCGACAATTTCGGAAGGTTCGGAGAACTCGGTGAAGCGCGCGCGCTGTTTCTTGAGTTGAGGCGCGTCGATCGGTGCCAGCAACGCGCCGGGACGACGAACGAGAATAGTCACGAGATGATCACCGTTCATCACCACGACGACCTTTGGCCGTCCATCGGGACCGATTGAGCCGAGCGTAATCTCATAATTGCCGCGGCTGAAAAAAGTAACATCCACTCCATCGGTGGATTTTGAGATCATTAGGAGCAGCCCACTCGGCTCACCGGAAATATGTTCTGACTCGATGAGTTTTCCCGTGGGTGTGTTGATTTCCTTGCTCGTCGTGAGCACGAGCTTCGCGCCAAGGGGGTATTTGTTTTCGTGCTCGGAGGCGGGCTCGGGTGCCTTCGCAGACAGGATCGAAAGCGATAGGAAAAGGAGGACCGCCCAAATGGCGAATGTGGTTTTCACGGAACGAGTGTTTTGGATGCGCTTAACACCCAGAGATAAATGATGCAAGGAGCCTGCCGCCGCAGTAAGCGTCGCTCGGCAAGGCTGCGCGTTCCTGAAGTGGAGGCTAGGAAAAATAGTAGAGAACAATCAGCCGGAGCTTCCGCGCGGCGAAATAAGTCGCCCCGGCGAACACAAAGGTCAGGAGTCCGAGAACCGGGTTGCCGGAATAGAAGACTGAGACGATGACCCCGGCGGCAAGGAGAGGCCTCAGATTCCAACTCTTCCATCCCCCAAGCGCAGCAAGCGCCAGCGGTGCAAAGAATCCGCCGAACGCCAGCGCTGACGGAGTCGAATCCGAGTGCCCCGGGCCTCGGATGGCATCAGTGACCGTACTCAGGACATATGCCAGCGCGAGCCCGAGCAGACTGGCAGAGACGAGCTGCAGGGCAAATGTCTTCCAAGACCATTTCATGATCTGCCGGCTCCGCCCGCGCGGGCTGGGAGCCGATAGCGCCCTAGGCGTCGAGCTTCGTCCAGGAGGCGTTCGCCTTCGATGAGGCGACGACGGCCTCGATGAAGGCCATGCCACGGATGCCGTCGGTGATCTTTGGGTAGTCGCTCTCGATGGCGGTGGGCTTCCGCTTTTCCAAGCGGGCGCGGATGGTGGCGGCGAAGTTCTTGTAGGTATTCGCGAAGGCCTCGAGGTAGCCTTCGGGGTGGCCGGGGGGGACGCGCCCGGCGGCGAGGGCGGCTGCGCCGAGGTAGCCGCTGGCGGTGCGGTAGATCTCGGCGGGTTTGTCGTTCCACTTGAGGATGAGGGTGTTGGCTTCGCGCTGGCTCCACTGGAGGCCGCCTTTTTCGCCATAGACGCGGATGTTCAGGTCGTTTTCCTCGCCGACGCTGATCTGGCTGGCGTGGAGGATGCCTTTGGCGCCGCCTTTGAAGCGGAGGAGGACGTTGCCGTCGTCGTCGAGTTTGCGGCCTTTGACGAAGGCGGTGATGTCGGCGGCGAGTTCTTTGATCTCAAGGCCGCTGACGTATTCGGCGAGGTTTTCGGCGTGGGTGCCGATGTCGCCGATGCAGCCGGCCGCGCCGCTGCGCTTCGGGTCGGTGCGCCACGCGGCCTGCTTCTGGCCGGCAGCCTCGATATTCGTGGCGAGCCAGCCCTGCGGGTATTCGACGACGATCTTGCGGATCTTTCCGAGTGCGCCGGCGGCGATCATTTCGCGCGCCTGCTTGATCATGGGATAGCCGGTGTAGTTGTGCGTGAGGCCGTAGAGGAGGCCGCTCTTTTTGACGATGGCGCCGAGCGTTTTCGCCTCGGCGAGGCTGAAGGTGGCGGGCTTGTCCGAGAGGACGTGAAAGCCGTTTTCGAGGGCCATCTTTGCCGGGGGAAAGTGCATGTGGTTCGGCGTGACGATGGCGAGGAAGTCCATGCGCCGGTCGGCGGGCAGCGCTTTCTCGCGCTCGATCATTTCCTGGAAGGTGCCGTAGCAGCGGTCGGCTGGGAGGAAGAGATCGGCGCCGGAGTCGCGGGAGCGCTGCGGGTCGCTGGAGAAGGCGCCGCAGACGAGTTCGATCTGGCCGTCCATATTGGCGGCGATGCGGTGCACCGCGCCGATGAATGCGCCGCGTCCGCCGCCGACCATGCCCATGCGAATTTTTCTGCTCATAAGGATTTGTGTTTGGGGTGTGGGTTGAGGGTGAGAGAGGAATTGCAAATAGGCGGGCGGTGGGTTTTAGGCGAGGATCAAAACGGTCGCGGTTGGGGAGAGGGCTGCGCGATGCTGGCGGACCGCGCGCGGGAGCGCGCTGAGGTCGCGCAGGAGCGCTCGGCTCCGGAGGGAAGCGCCTCCGGCGCGCGGGCCCGCCTTTTCCTCAGAACGTGTGGACGAAGAGGCCTGAGCGGAGCTTGGGCTCGAACCAGGTGCTTTTCGGCGGCATGATCTGGCCGGCGTCGGCGATGGCCATGAGCTGTTCGACCGTCGTGGGATACATGCTGAAGGCGACGGCGGCTTTGCCGGAATCGACCAGTTTCACGAGCTCGCCGGGGCCGCGGATGCCGCCGATGAAGTCGATGCCCTTGCTGGTGCGCGGGTCATCGATGCCGAGGAGGGGCGCGAGGACGCGGTCCTGGAGTGCGGTGACATCGAGCTGGGAGATGGGGTCGGCGTCCGGGGCGGGCCGCCAGGTGAGGTCGTACCAGGCGCCGTCGAGATACATTCGGATTTCGCCTAGGCGGACGGGGGTGGGTGAGCTGCCGTGGCGGAGGGTGAAGACGCGGGAGACGGCTTCGAGGTAGGTTTCCTTTGTGTGGCCGTGGAGGTCTTTGACTGCACGGTTGTAGGGGAGGATTTGGAGCTGGCTGGCAGGGAAGAGGACGGCGAGGAACCAGTTGTAGTCCTCGCTGCCGGTGTGGGTGGGGTTTGCCTCGCGGCGCTCGCGGCCGACGCGGCATGCGCTGGCGGTGCGGTGGTGGCCGTCGGCGACGTAGGCGACGGGGATGTTGCGGAAGTTTTCGACGAAGGACTCTCCGCCGGCGATCCGCCAGACGGTGTGCTGGATGCCGTCGGGCGCGGTGAAGTCGTAGAGCGGCGCGGTATTCAGTGCGGCGGCGGTGAGGGCGTCGATGGCCTCGGAGTCGCGGTAGGTGAGGAAGACGGGGCCGGTGTCGGCACTCAGCGTGCCGATGAGGCGGGTGCGGTCGTCCTCTTTGTCGCGCCGGGTTTTTTCGTGCTTCTTGATGATGTCGCGC
>JANOBH010000443.1:0-3607 GCA_031411535.1 Chthoniobacter sp.
TGGCTCCGCCGGACGCCACCACTCGGAGCCAAGCGCTCCTGCGCGCCCCGCCTGGCGCTCCTGCGCCAGAACGCTCCGCAGACTTACTTCACGGTCCATAATGCCGGGCCGCACGCGCGCCGCTGCCGCACGCCGGTCCGCGCGGATTTACAAACGCGCGCGCGAACCGGATTGTCTCCGCGAAACGCCGCCACACCCTTTCATGCACGCCGTCACATTTCTCCAGGATCTCGCCATCGTCATGATCGTCGCCGCGATTGTGACGGTCGTGTTCCGCCAGCTCCGGCAGCCGGTCGTGCTCGGCTACATCCTTGCGGGCGTCATCATCGGGCCGCACACGCCCCCGTTTCCGCTCATCGCCGATGCCGGGACGATCAAGACGCTCTCCGAGCTGGGCGTCATCTTCCTCATGTTTTCGCTCGGGCTGGAGTTCAGCCTGCGCAAGCTCCACGCCGTCGGCGCCACCGCGTTCATCGCCGCGTCCTTCGCCATCGTCCTGATGATCGGCGTCGGCTACAATCTCGGCCGCGTCTTTGGCTGGAAGCCGATGGACTGCGTCTTCCTCGGCGCGATCCTCTCCGTCTCCTCGACCACGATCATCGTGAAGGCGCTCGAAGAACTCGGGAAGACCAAAGAGCTTTTCGCCCGCCTCATCTTCGGCATCCTCATCGTCGAGGACATCCTCGCGATCCTGATGATCGCGCTGCTCTCCGGCTTCGCCACCACCGGCTCGCTCGCGTGGCAGGACATCGGGCGCACCGTTTTGCAGCTCAGCGCATTCCTCGGCGCGCTCCTCGTCGGCGGGCTCATCTTCGTCCCGCGGCTGCTCGACTACGTGTCGAAATTCAAAAGCAACGAGATGCTCCTCGTGACCGTCGTTGGCCTGTGCTTCGGCGTTTCGCTCCTCGCGGTCAGACTCGGCTACAGCGTGGCGCTCGGCGCTTTCCTCATCGGCGCGATCATCGCCGAGGCGCGGCAGATTGCGAAAATCGAGGCACTCACCCACCCGGTGCGCGATCTCTTCAGCGCGGTCTTTTTCGTCTCCATCGGCCTCCTCATCGACCCCCGCATCCTCACCCAGTACGCGGGCCCGATCCTCGCCATCAGCGCCGCCGTCATGATCGGCCAGATCGTCACCTGCTCACTCGGCACATTCATCTCCGGACACGACCAGCGCACCTCGCTCCGCGTCGGCATGGGCCTCGCGCAGATCGGCGAATTCTCATTCATCATCGCCGCCCTGGGGCTCACGCTAAAGGACTCCGCCGGCAACTCCATCACGAGCGGCTTCCTCTACCCCATCACCGTCGCCGTCTCGGCGGTGACCACGCTCTGCTCGCCCTACCTCATGCGCTCGTCGGACGCCGTCGTCGCGTGGTTCGACCGCACCGCGCCGCGCCCGGTCACCGCCGCGCTCGAGACCTACACCCGCTGGGTCAGCCTCGGCGCAGCCAGCCGCCAGCCCGGCCTCGCCGGAAAACTCCTCCGCACCTGGTCCCTCCAGATCGCCCTCAATCTCCTGCTCATCGCCGCCATCTTCATCGCCGCCGCCGCCCTGCGCGGACGCGCCTTTGCCTGGTGGCCCGCCGTCCCCGGCGGCTTCGAGGGGATGAAAGCGCTCCTCTGGCTCGCGGCCATGCTGCTCAGTCTGCCGATGTTCATCGCCGCCGTCCGAAAGCTCCAGGCGACCGCCATGCTCATCGCCGAGATCAGCGTCACCCGCCCCGCCGGCGGGGCGAATACCGAGTCCCTCCGCTCAATCGTCAGCACCGTCATCCTCGTCGTCGGCTGCCTCGCGCTCCTCCCGTTCGTCCTCGTCCTCAGCGCCGCCATCCTCCCCTCGCGCAATGTCCTTTTCGTCCTCGCGCTCATCGTCGCCGCCGCCGTCGTCGTCCTCCGCCGCCCCTTCATCCGCCTCTACTCCCGCGGCCAGGCCGCCCTCCACGAGACGCTCGCCCAGACGCCTCCGCCTCCGCCCGAACCCGCTCGCGAGATGCCCGCCCTCATGCGCCACGCCGAGCTGTCCCTCGTCGCCATCGGCGCGCAATCGCCCGCCGCCGGCAAGCTCATCGCCGAACTCGCCCTCCGCACCGCCACGGGCGCGAGCATCGTCGGCATCGAGCGGGCGGGTGAAAACCTCGTCAACCCCGGCCCAGACGAGGAAATCCGGGTCGATGACCGCATCCTCCTCATCGGCAGCCGCACCCAGCTCGACGCCGCCCAAACGCTCCTCGCCGCGGAGGGTGGAAAGGGTGTGATCGAAAGCGGCGCGGGAAACGCCGCATGAGCGCGAACCCGTGAAGCCGTAGCGCAAGCGTCTCGCTTGCCGTATCGCATGCGTCCCGCTTGCCACGCCGCCGCGAGGCCGGCGAGACGGCAGGCTGGGGACGCCTGCGCTACGGGCAAACGCCGCCACCGGATGCCCGTCGCTGAGCTTTGCACTTTGAGCTTTGCCCTCCCTCCCGTCGCGCTGCTAGAACCTGCGCACTTTTCGCCCGACGCCCACGACGTAGGCGGCTCTTCCCAGAGCCTCACCTCCCGCCCCGCGGCTCTGGGAAGAGCCGCCTACGTTTATGCCCAAAGACACCTCTCTCCACAAAATCCTCCTCATCGGCTCCGGCCCCATCGTCATCGGGCAGGGCTGCGAGTTCGACTACTCGGGCGTGCAGGCTTGCAAGGCGCTGAAGGAGGAAGGCTTCACGGTGATCCTCGTGAACTCCAATCCGGCGACGATCATGACGGACCCGGAGTTCGCGCATCGGACTTACATCGAGCCGATCACGCCGGAGGTGGTGGAGAAAATCATCATCGCGGAGAAGCCGGATGCGCTCCTGCCGACGCTCGGCGGGCAGACGGCGCTCAATTGCGCGATGAAACTTTTCGAGAGCGGCGTGCTGGAAAAGCACGGGGTGAAGATGATCGGCGCGAATGCGGCGGCGATCCACAAGGGCGAGGATCGGCAGGCCTTCAAGGAGGCGATGATCAAGATCGGGCTCGATATGCCGCGCTCGGGCACGGCGCACACCATCGAGGAGGGGCGGATCGTTTTGCAGAAATTGGGAACGTTGCCGGTGATCATCCGCCCGGCGTTCACGCTCGGCGGTTCGGGCGGCGGGATTGCTTACAACCGCGAAGAATTCGAGACGATCGTCGCGCGCGGGCTCGATCTTTCGCCGGTGAGCGAGGTGCTGATCGAGGAATCGCTGCTCGGCTGGAAGGAATACGAGATGGAGGTGATGCGCGACCGCGCGGACAATTGCGTGATCATCTGCTCGATCGAAAACGTGGACCCGATGGGCGTCCACACGGGCGACTCGATCACCGTGGCGCCGGCGCAGACGCTGAGCGACCGCGAATACCAGCACATGCGCGACGCGAGCTTTGCGGTCATCCGCGAGATCGGCGTGGAGACGGGCGGGTCGAACATCCAGTTTGCCATCGAGCCGAACACGGGGCGGATGATCGTCATCGAGATGAACCCGCGCGTGTCGCGGTCATCGGCGCTGGCGTCGAAGGCGACCGGCTTCCCGATCGCGAAGATCGCGGCCAAGCTGGCCGTCGGTTACCGCCTGCACGAGTTACAGAACGACATCACGCGCGAAACAAA
>JANOBH010000444.1:0-1539 GCA_031411535.1 Chthoniobacter sp.
CTTCGCATCGCGTCGTTGATCTCGGCGAGGCTGGGCCAGAGGTCGCGGAGGAAAACGGGCGCGCCAGCCGAGTCGAGCGTGATCGGCTCGGTCGTGAGGTCGATATCGACGCGGCCCGCGAGCGCGAAGGCGACGACGAGCGGCGGCGACATGAGGAAGTTCGCCTTGATGTTCTGATGCACGCGCGCCTCGAAGTTCCGGTTGCCGCTCAGCACGCTGGCGGTGATGAGATCGTTCTTGGCGATGGCCTCCTCCAGCGCCGGATGCAGTGGGCCGCTGTTGCCGATGCACGTCGTGCAGCCGTAGCCCACGGTCTGGAAGCCGAGGGCATCGAGGTAAGTCTGCAAGCCGGTCTTCGTGAGATAGTCGGTGACGACGCGCGAGCCCGGCCCGAGCGAAGTCTTCACCGCGGGGTTCACGCTCAGCCCGCGCTCGACGGCCTTTTTCGCGAGCAGACCGGCTGCCAGCATCACGCTTGGGTTCGAGGTGTTCGTGCAACTCGTGATCGCTGCGATCAGCACCGAGCCGTGCCCGATATTCGTGTCCGCCGGGCGGTAGGACGTGCGCGTGATGTCCTCCGCAGGCGTCGGCGCCGGCCGGTTCGTGATCATCTCCGCGACATTCACCGGAGCGCCTTCGCGCATGTGGGTGGCTTCCGTGCTGCCTTCGGTGGAAAAAAGCTCCGGTGCCGCAGTCATCGCGGCCCCATTGATGTGGACGGGCACCTTTTTCGCCAGATCCTCCGCCGTCTTCCCGTAGCCGCCGTCGGGCAGCGCCTTCGTGAAAAGCCCGGTGAAGGTCTTCTTCAAATCCGGCAGATTGATGTGATCCTGCGGCCGCTTCGGGCCCGCCACACCGGGGACGACCGTCGAGATGTCCAGCTCCAGATCGACCGAGTAGTCGCACTGGCCTTTCTCCGGGATGCCCCAGAGGCCCTGCGCCTTGTAGTAGTTTTCAAAGGCGGTGACGTGCTCCGCGGTGCGGCCCGTGCCGGTCAGGTAGCGCGTCGTCTCCTCATCCACGCCGAAGAAGCCCATCGTCGCGCCATACTCCGGCGCCATGTTTGCGATCGTCGCGCGATCCACCACCGGCAGCGACTTCGCGCCCGGCCCGTAGAACTCCACAAACTTCCCGACCACCTTCGCCTTTCGCAGCATCTGCGTGATGTGCAGCACCACGTCCGTCGCCGTCACGCCCTCCTTCACCGCTCCTGTCAGATGCACGCCCACCACCTCCGGCGTCAGGAAATACACCGGCTGCCCCAGCATGCCCGCCTCCGCCTCGATGCCGCCCACGCCCCAGCCCACCACGCCGAGCCCGTTGATCATCGTGGTGTGCGAGTCCGTGCCCACGAGCGTGTCCGGGTAAAAGACGCCGCCCTTCTCCAGCACACCCTTCGCGAGATATTCGAGATTCACCTGATGCACGATGCCGATGCCGGGCGGCACCACGCCAAAGGTCTTGAACGCCTGCTGGCCCCACTTCAGCAGCATGTAGCGCTCGCGGTTGCGCTTGAACTCCAGGTCCAGATTCATCTGG
>JANOBH010000445.1:0-9610 GCA_031411535.1 Chthoniobacter sp.
CGCGCGCAGCGACCGCGCCGCCGCCAGCACGCACCTGGAGCGCTTGCGCGCCGCCACGATGGCTCGCGAGGGCATCGAGCGCAGCGTGGCCACCCTCCGCCGCGAGACCACCGACGAGCCGCGGACGCCCGGTGAAACCGACGACGCCTACAACAAGCGCACGCGCAACTGGATCAGCCAGCCCGGCGCCCTCATCGTCCCCGACCCGCTCCCCGCCGATCAGAAGCAATTGCGCAAAAACGTCGATCTCTCCTCTGGCGCACCCACCGTCACGAACCCCACGAACCCGGTCCTCACCCCGCCGAACCTCAACATCCAGCTCCTCGTCGATCAGAATCCCCCCACCTACCTCATCACCGACCGCACCGACGCGGGCACAGGCACGGTCGCGGAGATGAAGCTGAAATGGATCTACGTCCGCGAAAATTCCGCGACCGGCACCTACGATTACGACACCAGCGAGACGCCTTCCCTCACCGACAAGGCCAAGCCGATCATCGGTCGCTTCGCCTACTGGACCGACGACGAAAGCAGCAAGATCAACTACAACCTCGCGTGGAAGCGCGACGCCGCCGGCGCGAGCGGCGCAAACATCAACCCGAACCCGCACTCCCACCCGAGCCGCATCAATCTCAAGGGCCTGACCCTCGCCAGCGGCTCCGCGCTCACCGAGTCGATGGCGGACGCCATCCATAACTACACGGCAAAGACACCGGGACGTTTCTTCAATTCCTTTGCCGACGCCCGTGTCGTGGACGCGCAGTCGGCCGGCGTCTCCGCGATGCTCGCCTACAACAAGTTTGAGCTGACCCATTTCAACCACGATCCCGACACCACCTTCTTTGGCGAAAACCGCATCCTCCTGACGACGAATGGCGACCTCGTGCCGAAAATCCTGAACCCCGACGGAACGCCCGCGAAGAACCCGGATGGCACCTTCAAGTATGCCCGCGAGTTTCTCGACATCATGCGCGACGACAAACCGGCGGCGAACCTTGATCCCGGCAACCTCGACGACATCGCAGGCGGACAGCCGGACTGGGCCGCGAATGTCGGCGGCAGCGTCCTCGTGCAGGGTGGCAAGAACAAGCTTGATACCGTCGTCCGGAACCTAATCGACTATATCAGCAAGAAAGACTGGCCGCTTTCTCCAGGCGTCAGTTTCAAGGACAAGTATTACCCTGGCACCGCGGACAGCAGCGCACGGCTGGCACAGATCGCGATTAACATCATCGACTATGTGCGCGCCAAGGAATCTCCGACGCAGACTATCGCCCCGCTGCGCTTTGCCCTAAACCCGAATGACGGCAAGTACACACTCAATCCGAGTTATGCCTACGGCGGCGCCAATTCCTACCAAGGCATCTGCCGCAGCCCTTACATCACGGAGATCGGCATGTGGATGGAAAAAGACCCATCCACACCGACACCGATTCCCTCCGGCTGGCCGGGCGGAAATATGTACAAGTGCTACTTCAAGTATGAGCTTTTTCTTCCGGAAAACTATGGCTTCGACTCGAAGGGAATCGAGCTTGTGCCAGACCAGGACGCCAAGCCGAAAACCGGCACCAAGGGATGGTTTGCGAGCTGGACCGAAGTCCGCGACACGGCCGCAGCGTCCGGCCTTTACTACTACATCTCCGAAACCAGCGGCGCCTGTGTCAAAATGAACGGCCACGGGACGAACGGGCAGCGGATCTTCAAGGCGGACCTGGAAGGCGGCGGTGGAGACAATGGCACGTCCCTCCTCCCTGGGAAATTCGTCACGGTGACGAAGATTTTCTACCGGGATAAGTCGTACACCCAACGTCCCACGCTGAGCGTTCGCGCCGTGCTTTACAACGGGCTGTCGGGCTCGGATGGGCTGCTGGCCTCGTCACTCAACCGATGGGCGCGCGTCAATATCGCCACGCAAGCGATCGCCATCAGTCTTCCCGTGGCTGTCCAGGGCACTTACACCCAGGCAAACATGCTTTCCAAAGAAGTGGACGACCCGCGATGCAACGTCCACCCGAGCGATTGGATCGACGCCTCGGTCAACTCCTTCGGACAGGTCAACAAAGCCCGAACGGTGGGCAAGACTCCGACAAAATCCCCGGTCGGAAGTCCCCAGCAGGATGTGGATGCTGGAGGTAAAATCTCCGACCACAGCCTCTACATGCCGGAACCCAAAGGGATCGGCAAGAACGGCCCGACGGGCGACAACGGACGCGTCACATCTATCGGCGAACTCGGCTATATCCACACGGGCAATGAAGCCAACAACGGCAGCACCCCGTGGCGCACGATCCGCCTCCAGCCGAATAACTACCCGAACAGCAATGTTCTTCCCGACTGGGCCTTCATGGATCTTTTCTCCGTGCCCACGACCGGAGCGACCGGGCCGACCGCGATTTACACGCCGCATGGCACCAGCGTCGCGGGCCGCATGAATGTGAACAGCCACGCCGCCGCATTCGACAAGCTGACGCGCGACCGCGGGCTCGTCGCCCTGCTCACTGGCACGGGCAAGCTGCCCACTGTCGCCGCCGCCGAGTCCGCGGCGAATAACATCTACAACCGCACCCTCGCCACCGGCGTGAACAAGGGCAAAACCTACGGCTACCCTTGGACACCAACGCCCGCCGCGACCGCGCCGAACGCCTTCGATACGCCCGGCGAAATCTGCGAGATCAAAGGCGTCGCCGACACCGGCGAGAAGGACGAGGATCTCATCCGCGAAATCGCGAGCCTCATCACCGCGCGCGGCGGCGTATTCAATATCTACACCATCGGCCAGTCGCTGAAGCAGACCTCCGCCGGCAAACTCCTCGTCACCGCCGAGCAGCGACAGCAGGCCGTCGTCGAGCGCTACCTCGACACGCTCAATACTCAGGACAAGACCGACGACCTCGTCCGCCTTCGCACCGTCTATTTCCGCAACCTCACGCCGTAGGAAGTGGCCTTCCGCACGTCGGCGACCAGCCACGGCGCGTACATGACCAGGAAGAAAAGCACGGCGACGCCATTGATCGCCGCGACATAGAGCCAGCGCGAATCGGGGAAGAGATCGAGCATCGTCGCCTGCTCGGGGCGGTGACTGAGAAATCCGTAATTGCCACCCGTCAGCGCATTCACCGCGAGCGCAGAGGCGAGATAGACTTCGGACCAAAGCAGCACGCGCCAGAGCGCTAGCGGGCGCATCTTTGGCACGAGCAGGAGAAAGAGCACGCCCGCCACGATCCCGGCGTGGTCGAGGTAAAAGCCAAGCTGCCGCCACCAATCCGCATCGCTCGCGATGGCCGGCGTGAAGAGCGCCTGCGCCGTCCCGCTCAGCCCCCAGAAGTAGCCCAGCTCAAAGCACGTCTGCGAGCGCCACAGCAGCGCTCCCACGACGGCGAAAAGCGCCCAGTCGCAGAGATGCATTGGCAGCGCCTCCTGCGCGGTGAGGTTTCCATCGCAGGCGTCCTGGATCAGTGCGGCTGTGAAAACGAGGACGAGCATTCCCGCGATGCCGCGGGCGAAATTGCGCTCAAGCAGCGGATGCGGACGCCGCCGGTGCATGGCCCACAGCACCACCGGGCCGAGGAAGGCGAGGACGAGCGAACCGATCTGGAGGGGGGACACGGGCGCATGCTTAGCCGCCGCCGCAGCGCCGGTCGAGTGCCGCCCTACTTCCGCGCTGTCTTCGCGGCGATTTTCCCGCGGCCGAGTTCCAGGATTTTCCGCTCAGCGCGGGTGAGGCTGTGGATGCCGTGCTGCGAGATTTTTTCGAGGATGGGGTCGATCTCCTTGCTGATGAACTGGTCCGGCCCCATGCGTTCGAGCCGCGCGGCGCGCTGGCGTTTCTCAAAGATGTAGCGCTGGATTGCGAGCGGATTGCCGAAGCCGAGCTGCTTCACATAGACCCAGCCGAGGACCGCGGCGGCCACCATCGCTGCGGGGCCGATAATCGGCGCCGTAAGCGTGAGCCAGCACACCACGCTCAAGGCGACCAGCGCGATGGCGAGATACTTTGCCCGCAGCCGCAGCGGCAGGACAAAGAAAAGGTGCACGGTGACCTCGAGTTCCGGGAGGATGGTGGTGAAGGCCACGAACACGGCCGTCACGCCCGCGGTGACACCGATGATCGGGGCTTCCGGCATCGCCAGCCAATGCGCGACGCCGCCGAGCAGGCTGCCGCCGGCATAGATCGCGAGGAAATGGCGCGGGCCGACGATCGGCTCGACCTCGCGCCCCGCGAAGTAGAGCAGCAGCATGTTCGCGAGCAGGTGGAGCGCATCGTGGTGGAGCAGTGGGAAGGTGAAAAACTTCCAGTACTGCCCCGCCTGAATGCTGGCCCCGTCGAGCGCCAGCCAGTTCATGAAGAGCTGCTCGACGCTGTGCTCGCCGAGGAAAAAACCGGCCGTCATCTGCGAGGCAAATGCGCCGACGCTGAGCGCGACGAGAATCGCCGTGACCGAGGGGCGGCCCGCCGACCATCGCCGGATGAACGGCTGGATTTGTCGGCGGGAGGGGCGCATACGGGCCGGAAATTAGGCTACGGATTTCGGGTTGTAAAATCCGAATCCGCGAGTCCCTGCCGGGCCCGCTGGGGCGGTCAAAAAAAGGCCGGCGACGCGCCGCTATTTCAGCGCGTGGGCCTCGGGCTTGAGCCCCTTGGTGAAGCCGCCGAAGCCGTACATCGACGGCTGAAAGTCGCCGACGATGGAGACGTCGGCTTTCGCGGGCACCTCCAGCCCGGTCGCCCAGTAGGCTCCGTTGACGATCAGGCGGCGCAGCCCTTCGTTGGTCAGTTCGTTTGCCGCGCCCATCGTGGTGCAGAGCACCTTGCTCACCTTGCCGGACTCGCCCTTGTATTCCCGGCTCCAGACGACCGGCATCATCGGGTCGTTCACGCCCTGCTCGGCCTTGTCGGTGGAGCGTTTCTTTTTGTAATCGGCGGGCTCGGTGTCCGGCGTCATGCCCTTGAGCACCTGGCCGCGGATGAGGATTTTCGCGTCGTCCGGCGGGTAGGCTTCATAGACATCGGTCGTGCCAAAGACATCCGTCACGCCGCGGAGCACGGGATCGCTTTTCGCGGACTCCTCGATGATTCCCTTGGTGGCCTCCTTTTTATGCGAGCCCCAGTGGCTCACCCATTTTTCCCCGAGCACCAGCTTGCCGAAATCATTGAACCATTTGTAGGTGCCCTTCACGCCATTGAAGGCGTGCGTGCTCGTGCGCAGGCCGATGAAGGGTTTGCCCGCCGCGAGGTAGTCGGCGAAGTGCTTCATCTGCTCGTCCGGCAGCGCGCGGTAGCGGAGCGAGGTGAGGCACAGGTCCGCGGTGTCGAGCGCCTCGATGCCAGGGATGTTGTCCTTCGTGTTCGGGTCGATCTCGCCGGTCTCCTTGTTGATCGCAAAGAGCACCGTGCATTTGAAGCCATGCCGCTGGCTGAGGATCTTGCCGAGCTGCGGCATCGCCTCCTCGCTGCGGTATTCCTCGTCGCCGCTGAGCAGGACGATGTGCTTGCCTTTGCCCGGGCCGGCCTTGCCCTCGTAGGTCACGCCGTCGGCCGCACGGGCGGATGCGGCGAGGGTGAAGGCGGCGGCGAGGACGAGCGAAGGGAGGAGTTTCATGGGGTGTTGAGAGTGGACTGAACTTTCACCCCGGCGGAAGCGAAAACCTTAGCCGGAACGATGCAGCCGGAGACGGTGGATTTTCAACGCAGAGGCGCAGAGACGCAGAGTTCGGAAAGATTCTCCCTCTCCGAATCGAACTCACCAACCAGTGATCGCCCCGCCCACTCCTCTGCGCCCTCCGCGCCTTTGCGCCTCTGCGTTAAAACCAAAACCCACCTGCATCGATGCAGCTTCGCCGGTCGCCTGCACTTACATCCCCAGCGGCGGCAGCGCGGTGCGCTTGGCCACGGCTTTCCAGACCGGCCCGCCGCTGGCGAAAGGCGGCATGTCTTTCTTGTGCGGCGGTGCGGAAACCTCCGCGACGCGGAAAAGCGGCAGCTTAGGCTGGCCCTCGCGCGTCTCGTATTTCGCGCCCTCCTTTTCCATGAGGAGATAGGCGGAGAAAAACCCGCCCGGCCGCTCGCCGATGAGGATCTCCAGCGGGTAGGTCTTGCCCTGCTCGACCTCAATCCAGTCGCCGGGCATGCAGCCGTAGTTATTCGTTCCCGGATACGGGTAGGCTTTTTCCTTTGGACGCCAGTCCGAGAGACTGCCCGCGTCGGGCTGCGACCAGTCGAGCACGAGCCTGCCGGCGAAACGCACGATGATCAGGTCGTCGGATTTTCCCACGAAGCGGAACCGCCCGGCCTCCGGTGCCAGGACCTCGCCCTTGTAGTGCACGACCCACATTTTCGGCTGCACCTTCTTTGCGAGGTCGAATGCCTTTGGTCCCTCGTCGGCGTCCATCACCGGGATGTAGAGCTGCGCCATGTAGAGCGGCTTTGGGCCTTTGAAATACGCGTCGAGGACCTTCGTGTCCCAGTTCTTCGTGAATTGCGCGACGACACCCGAGTATTGCCCCACATCCATGCCCGAGGGCTTGGCATCGTTCTTCTGCTTCAGGTCGTAAAAGGTGCCCACCATCCCGCCGCCGCGGTTGTCGCGAAAGCCAAACATCGTCATCCCGCCGCCGCCGCCTCCGCCCATCCCGCCGCCGCCTGTGCCGCCGCCGGACCCCATCCCGGAGCCGAAGCCGCCCATGCCGCCCATCTTGTTCGCCGTCACCGTGGTCGCCGTCGGCATGGCGGGCATCTCCGGCAGCGTGAATTTCGCGAGCCCGCTCGTGCTGATGCGCCGGGCCTGCGCGGGCGCGCTCATGGAGTTCTTCTTTTTCGCCATGGAGACCTTGTGCTCCATCGCCCGCTTGCTCGGATTGGAGGTCGGCGGACCGCCTTTGAAAGTCAGTTTCCGTTTCGCCGAATAGCGCTGCACCACGTAGAGCGTCGCCCCGGCGCCGAAGAGCAGATGCGCCGCGATGCTGACGACGAGGAATTTGCTCGCGAGGATCTTCGCCCAAAAGCCGCGCCGGTTCCGCGGCGCGGGGGCTGGGCTGGAAACGGGGTCGCTCATCGGGGCGGGGGGTGAGTGCAAGCAAGAGCCTGCATTTTGCCCGCGCCGTCAAGCATCCGCGCCGCGGCCTTCGCGCCAGTTGACCGGATCGACCTATTAAGCCCGCAGTGCGCGTGGGCCGAGAATGAGGCGCTGGGTGAGCCGCACCGAGCGCCGCAGCTTGCGGCGCACCTTTCGCATCCGGCGGGTGGTGCGGACGCCCTCGACGACGACGGCGGCGACGGCCACGGCGGCGAGGACGTTCAGCAACGTGCCCGCGTTCTGCGTGAGCAGCCGCGCGGCGGTTTCCACGAACTCCGGGCTGCCGAGTCCGCGCGCCGCGCTGACGGCGAGGACGCCGACCCATGCGGTCACGCTCAGCGCGAGTGTCCACCGCAGCGCGGGGCGCACGCGATACCAGCGGGCTGCGGGCGCGGCGGTGTCATTGATCCGGTCAGATGTGCGATCTGTGGTTTTCATGCCCGGAATCAAAGCACGTTTCGGTAAAACCGTGCGTTACGTGTGCGTAAACATTGTGACGATTGCGTCACGTAGGCGGCTCTTCCCAGAGCCGCATTCCCGCGTCAGCGGGTGCGGCGGCGGACGGCTCTGGGAAGTGCCGCCTACGCGTGCCAGTCCTGGAGCGGCTTCACGCCGAGGCCGTGCTCGCGCAGGGCGCGGATGCCCTCCAGCGCCGCACGCGCGCCGCGCAGCGTGGTGAAGATCGGGATGCGGTTGCCGGTCGCGGTGCTGCGGATCTTCACCTCGTCCTCGCGGGCGACCTTGCCGCTCGGCGTGTTCACGATCATGGCCAGTTCGCCGTTCTTGATCATGTCGAGCGCGTTGGGGCGTCCTTCGTTGAGTTTGAAAAGCTTCGTCGCCGGCACATCGGCCGCCTTCAGCGCGGCGGCGGTGCCGCTCGTGGCGAAGATCGTGAAACCCAGTTCCACAAAGCCGCGCGCGATCTCGGCGACCCGCTTTTTCTCGGAGTCCGAGACGCTGATGAAGATGTTGCCTGTGCCCGGCAGCGCGGGCTGCGCGGCCATCTGCGCCTTCGCGAAAGCGAGGCCGAGCGTGCGGTCGATTCCCATCACTTCGCCGGTCGATTTCATCTCCGGGCCGAGCACGATGTCGATGCCGGGGAAGCGGATGAACGGGAACACCGCCTCCTTCACCGAGTAGTGCGGCGGCACGATCTCCTTCGTGAAGCCGAGTTCCGCGAGCGTCTTTCCCGCCATGATCTTGGCCGCGAGTTTCGGGAGCTGCACGCCGATGGCTTTGGAAACGAACGGCGCGGTGCGCGAGGCGCGCGGGTTCACTTCGAGCACATAGACCGTCTCGTTCTGCACGGCGAACTGCACGTTCATCAGCCCGCGCACGTTCAGTTCCTTCGCCATCGCCTTGGTGCTGCGCGTGATTTCCTCCTTCACCGCGTCGCTTAGCGAAAAGGGCGGGATCACGCACGAGCTGTCGCCGCTGTGAATGCCGGCCTCCTCGATGTGCTCCATGATCGCGCCGATCACCACCGTCTCGCCGTCGCTGATGCAGTCCACGTCCACCTCGGTGGCGTCTTCGAGGAAGTGATCGACGAGGATGGGGTGTTCGGCCCGGTTCGGGAGGGCAGCCTCCCGGGTAGGGTGGGCATCCTGCCCGCCGAGCGACGCATCCTGCGTCGCGGCCTTTCCTGCTGCGGTGGACGCGTTGGCAGTCGCGGAAGATCGTTCAGGCGAGACGCCCGAACCGGCGGGCGGGACGCCCACCCTACCCGAGGCATCGATCGCGTCGCGCACGTAGCGGCGCAGATCGGTTTCATTGTGGACGAGCATCATCCCGCGTCCGCCGAGGACGAACGACGGGCGCACGAGCACGGGGTAGCCGACGCGGTCGGCGACGGTCACGGCTTCGTCTTCGGTCACGGCAGTGCCGCCGCTGGTCTGCCGGATGCCGAGTTTATCCAGCATCGCGCCGAAGAGTTTGCGGTCCTCGGCGATCTCGATCGACTTGGGCGAGGTGCCGATGATCGGGACGCCGGCGGCTTGCAGACCGGCGGCGAGATTGAGCGGGGTCTGGCCGCCGAATTGCACGATGACGCCAAAGAGATTTTCGCTCTCCTGCTCGCAGATGTTGAGCACGTCTTCGAGGGTCAGCGGCTCGAAGTAGAGTTTGTCGCTGGTGTCGTAGTCGGTGGAGACGGTCTCGGGGTTCGAGTTGACCATGATGGTCTCGAACCCGAGTTCCCGCAGCGCGAAGGCGGCATGCACGCAGCAGTAGTCGAACTCGATGCCCTGCCCGATGCGGTTCGGCCCGCCGCCGAGGATGATGACTTTCTGCTTCCCGCTCTCGCGCCGCTCATTTTCGTCGCCGTAGGTGGAGTAGTAGTAAGGCGTGTAGGCCTCGAACTCCGCCGCGCAGGTGTCCACGAGGCGGTAGGTGGGGATGATCTTTGCCGCGTTGCGTTGCGCGCGGATGTCGGCGTCGGTGGTGCCGAAGGCGATGGCGAGTTGGCGGTCGGAAAAGCCGAGCTTCTTGGCGCGGCGAAGATCGCCCTGGGTAGCGCACGCGCCCTCGCGTGTTGTCTT
>JANOBH010000446.1:0-28284 GCA_031411535.1 Chthoniobacter sp.
TGGGCGGCTCAAAAATAGTCTCACGCCGCACGGCGGGAAGGGGATTCCTGCAGTGTGAATAACTTGTGAACAAAGACCAAAAACCACGCGTCGGTGAAGGAAAGTCCGCTTGCCCACAGGGCTGAGCGGCAGCGCGTGTTGGCGATCCCGGTAAAATCTATGTTCCACGTTGCATCATCACGTAAGGCGCTTGTTTCCAGTGATATGAAATCGGATGTCGTTTCGCGGCGGCGGCGGTTTTTTTCGGGGCGAGCCTCCACCGCTGGCGTGCAGGCCGGTTTAAGGCCGTTTTTTTCTGAACTCTGAAACCCTCCTGATTCCTGTGGATAAGACCCTGAAATACGCTGATTTGACGGACATCTGGGGCGCTGTGACAAAGGCGCTGCGAGCCGATGTAAGCGTCGATACTTACGACCGTTGGTTCAAGGACATCGAGCTTGTGGAACTCGATGCCGAGCAACTCACGCTGCGGGTGCCGAATAACATCTATCAGCTCTGGATCGAGACGAATTACATCAGCCTCCTGCGGGCGGCGGTCTTGCTCGTGCTCCGGGAAACGCGCGCGATCCGGTTTGTCTTTGCGGGTGCCGGCGCGGAGCCGCCGAAGGAGGCGGCTGCCGAGCCCGCGAGAAAGGGATCGGTCCCGGCCGTGGAGACTCCCGAGCCGCGCACCGCCGGCATGAATCCGCGCAACACGTTCGACGCCTTTGTCGTCGGGACGAACAATCAGTTTGCACAGGCCGCATGCAGGGCGGTCGCGGATTCCCCGGCGAAGACCTACAACCCGCTTTTCATCTACGGCGTCGTCGGGCTTGGGAAAACGCACCTGATGAACGCGATCGGCCACGCCATCGCTGCGAAGAAGAAAACCAAGGTCGTGTACATCACCAGCGAGGCGTTCACCAACGAGTTCATCGACGCGATTCAAAACAACACGCTGGTCAAATTCCGCAAACGCTACCGGCAGGCGGACGTGCTGCTCATCGACGACATTCAGTTCCTCGCCGACAAGGGGAGGACGCAGGAAGAATTCTTCCACACCTTCAACACCCTCTTTGACGGCCATAAACAGATCGTGCTTTCGAGCGATCGGCCGCCTTCGGAAATCAAGAATCTCGAGGCGCGTCTTGTCTCCCGTTTCGAGTGGGGCCTCACCGCCGAACTTCAGACGCCCGACATTGAGACGCGCGTCGCCATTCTTCGGAAAAAAGCCCAGGGGATGGAAGTCGGGATCCCCAACGAAATCATCGAGTTCCTCGCGGAGCGCATTCGCTCAAACGTGCGCCGGCTCGAGGGTGGGCTGATGCGCGTGGCGTCGTATATCTCGCTCCATGAAGGGCGCATTCCGACGTCCGAAAAATTGGAGCATCTCCTAAAGGACATCCTCCACGAGGAAGCGCGCCGCGCCATCACCATCGATCAGATCCAGCGCCGCGTGGCCGAGCATTTCGACGTGAGACTCGCGGACATGACGAGCAAGCGCCGCCCGGCGAACATCGCCTTCCCGCGGCAGATCGCGATGTATCTGGCCCGCGAACTGACCAAGATCTCGCTCAGCGAAATCGGCGACGCGTTTGGCGGGCGCGATCACGGCACCGTCCTGCATGCGCATCGGCTGGTGAAAGGGCGCATGGTGAAGGACGAGAGGACGAGGAATGTCGTCTCGTTCCTCGACAGTCAGCTTACGCGCTGACCGAGTTCGGGACTTTGCGCCTGCATTATCCGCGTCGTGCACGGGAAAATGATTGCGCCTCCAATGGCAATCATTCATCTAAGCGGACTTCCACTCCCTATGAAATTTAGCGTCAGCAAAGAGAAGCTCCTCGCGGGTCTGCAGACTGTCCAAAACGTCGTCAGCACGCGCACCACGCTTCCGATCCTTTCCAACGTCCTGCTCCATGCCGCCGACGGCCAGGTCCGGCTCACCACTACCGATCTCGATGTCGGCGTGAGCGGCGGGATCGATGCGCAGGTCGAGAAATCCGGTGCCACGACGCTGCCGGCGAGACGACTTGCGAACATCGTGCGCGAACTGCCGGCGGCCGAGGTGGAGATCGATGTGGATTCAAAGAACGTCGCCTCAATCCGCTGCGGCCAGAGTTTTTTCAAAATCCTCGGCCTGCCCGAGGATGAGTTTCCCCCGCTGCCGAAGTTTGAGGATGCGAAGACGTTCACCCTCAGCCAGCAGGCGCTGCGCGATGCGCTGAAAAAGACCAGCTACGCCATTTCCACGGACGAGACACGCTACGTGCTCAACGGCATCCTGTTTTCTTTCAAGGAGAACAAGCTCACCATGGTGGCGACCGACGGACGCCGCCTCGCGCTCGTCGATCTTGAGGTCGAATTTCCGCGCAGTCACGAGGTCGAGATCATCGTTCCGACAAAGTGCGTCACCGAGCTGGGCCGACTGCTCGGCGACGAGGGTGATGTGAGAATGAGCGTCGGCGAGAATCAGGTCGCTTTTGAGATCGGTGGGACGTCGCTCGTTTCCAAATTGATCGAGGGAAACTATCCCAACTATCGCCAGGTCATCCCCGGTGATGCAAAGGAGCGGATCACGCTGGAACGCGAGATGTTTCTCAATGCAGTGCATCGCGTTTCGCTGCTTTCGAGTGAAAAATCGAATTCGGTGAAGCTTGTGTTTTCAAAGAACAACATTGAGATCGCCGCGAACACTCCCGATGTCGGCGAGGCCCGCGAGTCGCTCGCCGTCGCCTACAAGGGCCGCGAATTTTCGATCGCGTTCAATCCGGAGTTTCTTCAGGCGCCGCTTCGCGCGCTCTCCAACGACGAGGTTTTTCTCGACCTCATCGACGAGATGAGCCCCGGTGTGATCAAGATTCAGAGCCCTTTTCTTTACGTGCTGATGCCTATGCGCATCAGTTGATGCGAGCGGCGAGATTCGGATTGCGCTTTTTCTTTCGCGGCCTATCGTGCCGCTCCCGTCGCCGAAAATCGGCGGGTGGAGGTTTCCAAAGCTCACGTGGCGGAATGGCAGACGCGTACGGCTCAGGACCGTATGGGGAAACCCGTGGAGGTTCGACTCCTCTCGTGAGCACCACCCCAAGCCGGCAAAGGCTTGGGGTTTTCGCTTTTTGCCCTCGTGCTACGCCACGCTGGCCAGCGGTTCAGCCCGTTCCATCGCTTGGAAAATGGCGCGGCGAAGATCCGCGTGGCTGACCGGTTTCCCAATGACGAGATCGACGCCGGTCGGGTGGGCTCCGACAGCCAGGATTTCCTCCCCGAAGCCGGTGAGAAGCACGACGGGAGTTTCGGGGGAGATCGCCTTGATGGCGGTCGCGAGTTGGACACCGTTCATCATCGGCATCGACTGATCTGTGATGACGAGGTCGAAGGCCCCGGTGCGAAATATTTCCAAGGCTTCGTGGCCGCGAGCTGCGGAGACCGTGGTGTGGCCGTCGGTGGCGAGGTGTTCGGCGATCAGTTCACAGATGATTTCCTGGTCATCGACGACGAGCACTCGGAGCGTGCGATCCACGCGCAGCGTGATCGGTGTGGCGACGCACCGTTCCTCGGTCGTCGCTGGAAGATGAATGGCAAAGGTCGTGCCAACGCCCTTTTCACTCGCGATCTCAATGGTGCCGCCGTGCCGCTGGATAATGCCATAGACGACAGCCAGGCCGAGGCCGGTCCCGCCCTCGCCTTTTGTCGTGAAAAACGGCTCGAGGCAGCGCTCCCGCTCGTCCTCCGTCATGCCCTTTCCTGTGTCGGTCACCGTGAGCGCGACGCCATCGTCGAGCGGCATCGTGGCAATGGTAACGAGGCCCCCGCCGGGCATGGCATCGACGGCGTTGAAGATCAGATTCGTGAGAACTTCCCGTAGCTCGGCTGCGTTTGCCGCAACAAGCGGCGTGTCGCGCAAATCCGTCTGCACCTCGATCTGCACCCCGTCCGCCCGGCTCCGGTTTTTCCACTTTGGCGCGGTGAGGGCGACGACCTGCGTGGCGATTTCGTTGAGATCGACCGGAAGGCGGATCTCGTTGTTCTCCGCCGGCCGGTAGAATTCGCGCAGGCGGCTGACCACGTGGGTGGCGTCCTGCGCGGCGGAGACGATGTGATTGAGATAGGTTTGCTCGCGTGGCGAGCCATTCTGCTGAATCCAGGGGAGCAGAAGCTCGCCGTAGCCGAGCATCATCGTGAGCGCGTTATTAAAATCGTGGGCAATACCCCCGGCCATCATGCCCAAGGCGCGGAGGCGCTCCTGTTTGACGATGTGTTCCTGCGTCGATCGCAATTCATTGAGCGCCTCCTCAAGTCGCGCGGTGCGCTCGCGGACCTGATCTTCGAGGATGCTGTTCTGCTTCTGCATTCCGAGGTGCAGCAGGCGGGTTTCGAGCAGGTTTCTGATTCGCAGGACCACCTCCGTGTGGTCGAGCGGTTTGATCACGAAATCCTTGGCCCCACCTGCCAGCGCCCGGCGCCTGGTCTCTGATGTCATGTCCGCTGTGAGGACGAGGATGGGGAGAAAGTCATCGGCCACCGCCATGGCGAGCTGCTGCATGATCGCAAAGCCGTCGAAGTGCGGCATGTTCAGGTCAAGCAGGACGATGTCCGGCGCGAAATCGAAATAGGTCGGCAGCGCCTGCCGCGAGTCAGTGATCCCGCGGACGTTTTTGCAGCCAGACATCTCCAGAATCCGTTCGAGCAGCCGGACATTGGACGGTTCGTCGTCCACGATCAGGATTTTCGCTTCGGTAAGATAGTCTTTGGCCATACGACGTTTGCCGTGCGCTGCCGGGCTGGAGCCCGATGACGCAAGGTTTCATTCGACAGTCGCTAGTGAGCACATGGTATGCCTTGGCGATGAACTTGCCCCTGATGAGAAAGCGTTCTTGATGCCCACTCAGGAGTCCAAGGCGATTTCTGTCCGCGCGATGTTTTCCGCGATCGCCCGCCGCTACGATTTCGCGAATCACTTTCTCAGCGTTGGGTTGGATTTTTTTTGGAGGCGCAAGGCGGCTCGGATCGTTCGGGGCTGGCAGCCGGAGCGAATCCTGGATTTGGCGACGGGTAGCGGTGACCTAGCGCTGTCACTGCAGGCAGCCTGCCCAGGGGCCCACACGGTTGGAGCGGATTTCTGCCTTCCGATGCTTCTCGAGGCCCACCGGAAGGGCCTAGGAAACCTCGTTGTCGCCGACGGAATGCGCCTGCCGTTCGCAAATGGCGCTTTTGACGCCGTGACGGTCGCCTTTGGCCTGCGAAACATGGAGTCGTGGCCCGGCGCGCTCGCGGAGATGGGCCGCGTCCTCAAACCCGGAGGCAGTCTGCTCGTGCTCGACTTTTCCGTGCCGCCGGCACCGGTCCGGTGGCTGTATCGCCCTTACTTGCACCATGTCCTGCCGTGGTTGGCGGCGATTCTCACGGGTGAAAAGGCGGCCTACGACTATCTCGGGGATTCCATCGAGAAATTTCCCTGCGGAACGGAAATGTGCGGACTGATACGGAGTGCGGGCTTTGCCGGGGCGGAATGCGAAGCGCTGAGCGGCGGGATCGTCTCCCTCTACACCGCCCGCCGCGTCTAGTTGGGGGTCGCCGGCGCTGCGGGTGTCGGCTGCGCTGGGATGGCGGGAGTTTCGGGAGCCGGCGTCGCCGCTGCCGGTGTCGGTGCGGCTGCGGGCTTGTCGATGAGCGGCAGCTCGAAAGCGGTGAAATCCGGGTGACTGATCGCGAAAGTGCCCGTCAGCCCCTCCGCCGAGGCGTAGTGCAGGCCGTCGGCGCTCGTGGCTCCGGCGACGATTTTCCCCGGTTTGCCACCCGCCTTGAATGTCACAGTCAGCGCCGGCTTTTCGAGGCCATGCCCAGGTTTGGCCACCCCGATCCACCGCACAGAGCGCAAGGTGGCGAGCGTGTTCACGAGTGACTCGACGTTGGTCTGGTTGACCTTGCCGTCCCCTTTGGCCAGCGCCCACTTTTTGTCCTTGTCACGCTCCAGTGTCAGGGTGGGCTGCCCTTCGCGGGTGATCTCGAGGTTCGTGAGTTCATCCGCCTTGTTTCTGAAAATGGCGAGATCCTGCCATTGGAGCGGGTCAGTCATCGCGAAGTCTAGGATCGGCGTCGGCACGCTCACCACGAATGGCTCGTCGTCCAGCTTTGCATACACGAGTTCTCCCTCGGTCTTGCCAAAGAGCACGCTGAGAATCGGGCGTTCGCCCGCCTTGGTCTCAGGCGTGTTTTCCGATGCGTAGGAGCTGAGTGTCACCTTCACGGACGGCTGATCGAGCCCGTATTTTGGGAGTTCCGTCGCCAGATCGGCGACAAAGCCGGACACCTGCTGCCGGCGCAGTTCGGAAAGCAGCCGCATCGCGGCGGTCGCATTGATTGGCTGATCCTTGTCGCTGCCCTTGCCCACCCACGATTCGCCGCTGCGGGCGAGCACGATCTTCGTCTTGTCCGCGCTCTCGATGGTGATGCGATCGACGATGTCCTCCTCGACGCGGACGAGATTCCTGTCACGCAGGTCGTTGGGCTTGGTGTCGAGCAGGGTCTCGATGGTTTTCGGCACGACGCACACGGCGTCCCGCGTGGAGAGCCTCACATACACTTTCTCTTTGTCCTTTTCCGTCACCGCGCCGATTTGCAGCACCGCCGGCTGGTCGCTCCCTTCGGTGAAAAGTGTGACCGTCCCGCGCGGCTCCAGCAGCCCGTAGGCGGCGAGGGCCGACACATCGGCCGCAAAGGAGCTGACCTGCGCGTTCGCGACCTTCGAAATCAGATCGCCGATCTTCTGGTCGTCGCCGCGCGCCTTGAGCGGTTTGGCGAGCGACCAGTGTCCGTCTTTCCTGCCGAGTTCTATCTCTCCGGCCGCGGTCTTGAGAGCCACCTTTTCGACATTGGTCGTGGCGATCTCCGTCAGCTTATGGTCGCGGAAGTCGTCGGTCTTCTTCGTGACCTGGGTTTTAAGATCGGTGCCGATGACGTGGACGACGTTCGAACCCTCCAGGCGCACGTAGAGCTTTCCTTCGACCGCCGCGTCCTTGCCGAAAATCAGTTCCACCGGTTTGGCCCCACCGGTGAATGTCACGCGCGTCTCGGAACTCGAGAGTCCGAACTCCTTGAGCTGATCCTTCGTTGCGCCCTTTTCATCGCTCGCCTGCGCTTCCGATTTCAGCGCCTCGGCGGTGGTAAAGAGCTGGCTCACCGCCATCAGGTCCGCGCGGTCCTTCAGCGGCTTTTCCATCATCCACGCGCCATCCTTCGTCTTGTGGAGTTCGATGGTCGTCTCCGGGTTTTTGATGGTGATTGCGGTGATCTTGTCGCGGTCGAATTGCACGACGCGCCCGGCCCGCTCGGCGGACTCGTGCGAGCCGGGGATGTTCTTTTCGTAAAACTGGATGAACCCTCCGATGGCGAGGGCGAGCAGCAGGAGGAGGAGCGTGTTTTTGAGTTTCATGGGGATGAAAGCCAGGCGGGCTTAGCTGCGGCGCTGCCACCAATTCAGCAGCCCGAAGAAAGCGACGATCCCGGGGATGATTGCCATCACGGTGATCGCGATGTTGCGGAGCTGTTTATCGTCCAAGCTGAGCGTGACGTTCTTCTTTTCCTTCGCGGGAATGCCGATCAGTTCCTCGCGGTCGAGCAGCCAGTTGAGGGCGTTGACAGCGAGATCGACGCTGATGCCTTCCGAGAGTCGATAGGCATTGCCGCCGAGCATCTCCGCATTGCCTACGACGACCAGTCGGGAGGTCTCGACCTTCACCCGCACGTCGGAGACGCCGCCCTTCTCGACCGCGACCGCGAGATTGAGCGGTCCCATGTGATCCTTCTTGGGATCAAAGGAAGCCTGCTCTTCGTCGCCCGCGAGGTCCGTTTCGCCCCAGAATCCCTCCACCGAGGCCAGCAGCGGCATCATCTTCAGCTTGGCGGTCTGCTCCACAGCCCTGTCGATCTGGAGCGATTGCGTCGCGCCGAGCAGGCGCTTGGTCGCTCCTTCGAGATCCTTCGTCATCTTGGTGCGGCTGTTTAGCACTAGGAAACCGGCGTCCTTGATAGTGCCTTTCGTCACCTTGGGATTCCCGTTTTCGTCCATGCCCAGAAAATTGCCGAGTCCGATCACGCGGTCGTCCTGCGGGATGATTCCCTGCGCGTTCAGCCAAGCAGTCAGGCGCGGGGTTCGGGCGAAAGGATTGAGCAGGACAAAAACGCGCCCCTTCTTCTGCCAGAAGTCTTCCAGCAGCTTCATCTCGATCTCGGTGAAATCGTGCTTCGGCCCGTTGATGATGAGGGTGCGCGCGTCGTCGGGGACCGCGGCGATGTTGAGTAGATTGATGGGCGCGGACTGGATGTTCTGGCGCTTCAGGCTCTCGGCGAAAATCTTGAGTTCGGGACTGTCGAGGTCGGGTTCTCCGTGGCCGCCGACTGCGTAGATTTTGTTCGGCTTACCCTCGGTGAGTTCGAGCAGCGCGCTGGTGATCGCCTGCTCGCCCTTGAAGGCTTTGATGCGCGGCTGGGTCTGGCCCATCATCATCGACATCTGATCCGGCATGTCGAAGTCGGCCATGTCCGCCGCGTTCACAAATTTGCTCCGCCCGTCGTAGTCCAGGATGAGGATGTTCTCGTTCGCGCCGAACTTGTACTTCGTCTGGAGATCCTGGGCGCGGGTGAGGCTGCGAAAGGGGTCGATGTACTCCGCGGTGAACTTCTTCTTCGAGGTGAACTCAAACTCCCGCAGCAGGGCCTGAAGATCGGGTACGATCTCCCCTGCGCTGGAAAAGAAGATCACGGCGCGCACGGGCTTTTTGAGATGGGTGAGGAGATTGGTCGTTTGCGAACTAAGGGCAAACTTGCGGTCGCGGGAGTAGTCCCAGCGTTTGAAATGACGGAAGCTCAGGTAATTGAGCATCGCGATAATGCCAGCGACGATCACTAGCTGGAGCACGACGTTCAGGCCGATTTGGATTCGGTGGATCGTCACGTTCTTCGGTTTGGGCGGGGCAGGGGATTCTGTAGCCATACGGGGATAAGTGCGTGTGGTTGGGTAAGGGTCAGGCTTTCCACTTCCGATACTGGAAGACCTGGAGAGTGATGAAGAGGACGAGTGTCGTCATGGAGAGATACCAGACGATGGGGCGCGAATCGATGATCCCCTTCGAGTAATCCTGCATGTGCTGGAGCGTGGAGATGTAAGAAAAGAGGTCTTTGATCGCCGGGGCGGTGAGGTTCAGGATTTCCGGCAGGAAGCCGACGAAGAGCAGGAGCGTGATGGTGGTGAACGAGATCGTCGCCGCATTGATCTGATCCTTGGTCAGCGCGGAGGCGAGGCATCCCACGGAGCAGTAGAAGGCGCCGACAAGGAGGAGCAGAAGGTAGGTGCCCCAGTAGGCGCCGGCGGCACTGACGGCTGCCTTGCCGGTGATGTATTGGAATGCCGCGAAGGAGCAGAGGGTCGGCGACCAGAGGATGCAGTAGAAGATGAGGACGCCGAAGAACTTCGCCAGCACGACCTGGGAGTCCCTGACCGGTGCGGTGGTCAGGGTTTCAAACGTACCCATGCGGAACTCCTCGGAGTAACTACGCATGGTGATGAGCGGGAAGCTGAGGATGAAGGGGAACCAGAAGATGGCGGGTGAGAAGAAGGCTTCGACGATGGTGATCTCGGTCGGGTAGCCGTTCATCACGTTGATCTGGCTGAAGAAATTGAATCCTGAGAGCAGCAGGAAATAAAACAGCACGACGTAGGCGATGGGTGAGTAGAAGAAAGACTTCACCTCGCGGGAGAGGAGGGTAAGGAAGATTTTCATAGGCGGCTTGGGCGGGTGGAAAGGTTTTGAGACTGGCTGCGTGCGGCGAAGGCGGAGGTCTTAATCGTAATCGTAATCCCGGTTGGTTTTGACGATTAAGATCAGGGTCAAGCAGGTCGGCTAGCTGTCGGAGTGCGTCAGCTCGACAAAGACATCCTCCAGGGTCGGGCGGCGGCGGGTGAGTTCACGGACCTGCCAGTGCCTGTCATTGGCGAGGCGCAGGGTCTCCTCACAGGGGTCGGCGTTCGCGTCGAGCTTGAGCTGGAAGATGCTGTATTCGCCGTCCTTTTCCTCGGTCACGTCCTTGACGCCGGTGATCTTTCCCAGCAGTTCGCACCCATTGGCCGCGCCTTTGGCCTCGAGGCGCATGTGGCCGGCGGCGCGGTGGTTCCTGAGCAGGTTTTCAGCAGTGTCGCTGGCGCGGATCTCGCCTTTGTGGATGACGATGACGCGCGAGCACATGATCTCGACCTCGGGAAGGATGTGCGTCGAGATGAGGACCGTGCGCTTGCCGCCGAGGTTCTTGATGAGTTCGCGGACCAGGCGGATCTGGTTCGGGTCGAGGCCGATGGTGGGCTCGTCGAGAATGAGCAGTTCGGGGTCGTGGACGAGCGCGTCCGCGAGTCCCACGCGCTGGCGGTAGCCTTTGGACAGGGAGCCGATGATGCTCCTCTCGCGGTCGCGCAGGCTGCACAGTTCCAGCACGTCGCCGACGGCCTGATTCACCTTTCCGCCTGCCACGCCTTTGAGGTTCGCGCGGTAGCGGAGGTATTCGCCGACGCGCATGTCGGTGTAGAGCGGGGTGTTTTCCGGCAGGTAGCCGATGCGTTTCCGCGTTTCGACGGACTGCTCAAAGACATCGAACCCTGCGATGCTCGCCGTGCCGGAGGTGGCTGGGAGGTAGCTGGTGAGAATCTTCATCGTCGTGCTCTTGCCGGCGCCGTTTGGCCCGAGAAAGCCGACGATTTCACCCTGCTCGACCTCGAAGTTGAGTTGGTTGATCGCGGTGAAGCCCGCGAAACGTTTGGTCAGGTTTTCGACTTTGATCATGGGGAAAGTTCTATTTCGCGGTGAGCTGCACGGTCTCGCTTTGGCGGAAATTCCGCCCGTTGGCGCGGCGCACGAGGTTGACGGTGAAATCGACCTGCGAGCCGCTGTCCACCGTCCGCAGCAGTTCTTCGATTTGCCGTACGGAGGCGACTTCGTAGCGACCGAGCTGAGTGATGACAAGCCCCTGCTTCAAGCCCCCCACCTCGCCCACGCTGCGCGCGTCCACGTCCGCGATGAGTACGCCGCCGCCCGGCTCCACGCCCAGCGTCTCCGCCAGCTTCGGAGTGAGGTCCTGGAGGTGGAGCCCAAAGAACTTCCGCGCAAGCGACCGCGCCTGTTCCGCCTCCTGGGCGGCCTTGGGGTTGGCGGCGATCTTTTTGAAATCCACCACGCGATCCCGCACGACCTCGCCGGGAATGGCGAAGCCCAACCCCTGCGTCGGCACGCCCTGCGGGGTGAATGCCATCTTCACCGAGCTGACGGCGACGAGCTTTCCGGCGAGGTCCACGAGCGGCCCGCCACTGTTGCCCGGATTGATCGCCGCATCCGTCTGGATGAGGTTTTTGAACTCGGTTTCGCCGAGCGCCACGGTGCGGTTCTTCGCGCTGAGGATTCCGCGGGCCACGGAGCTGCCGTAGCCGAGGGGGTTTCCGAGCACGAGCACGGTCTGGCCGAGGTGGTTGGGCGAAAGCTCGGCGAGATTGATGAAGGGGAGCGGGTCTTTCGTGTCGATTTTGAGAAAGGCGAGGTCGTACTCCGGCGAGCCGGCGATGTAGCGGGCGGTGTAGGTTTTTCCGTCGTTGGTGGTCACGGAGATCTTCAGCTCCGCTGCGCGCTCGACGACATGCTCATTCGTGACGATGTAGCCGGTCGCATCCACGATGAATCCCGAGCCGAGGCTCTGGACTTTTTGCGAAAGCACGCGCGGCCGGCGCATCGGGCCGCCAAAGAACTGGTTGAACAGCTCGTCCCGCGGGTCGCGCACCGTGCGCTGCACCACGCGCTCGGTGTTGATATTCACGACGGCGGGCATGGCCTTGGCCACGGCGACGACGGAGGGCTCGCTGGCGGGATCGGTCTGGGCGCCGACCGGGCCGATGGCGGCGCATGCGGCGAGCAGGAGGAGAAGCGGTCTGAGAGTCATCATTGGGTTGGGGCAACGTCAGACAGCAGGAAGGCGCGGACGTTTAAATAAAACCGCCGGAGCGCGACCCGGAGGTGCTGGGCGGAAAGGCGCTCGCCATTTCCCCAAAGACCCGCACCCTCGCCCGGTTCTCTCCGCACACCTCACCCATGAAACTCCGCCGACTCCTCCTCCCGCTCGCCCTCACCGCCAGCGCCGCCTTCGCCCAGGAAAAGCCCGCTGCGCCGCCCGCGCCCGTTTTTCCCACAGTCCTCAGGCAGCTCGATCTCAAGGACGGCGATACCGTGGTCTTCCTCGGCGACTCGATCACGCACCAGTGCCTCTACACGCAGTACGTCGAGGACTTCTTCTACACGCGCTATCCGAAGACCCGCATCCGCTTTCACAATGCCGGCGTCGGCGGCGACCGCGCGGCGGACGCGCTGCTGCGTTTCGATGAGGACGTGGCCGCTTACAAACCGAAGTACGTGACGATCCTCCTCGGCATGAATGACGGCGGCTACAAGGGCTTCGACCAGACGATTTTCGACACCTACTCCGCGGGGATGACCACGATCCTCGAAAAGATCGCCGCGCTCGGCGCGACCGCCATCCCGATGACGCCGACGATGTTCGACGCCCGCGCCAAGCGCGCGAAAAACGACAATGCCGAGCCGCGCAATTCGCTCTACAACGGCGTGCTCGCCTTCTACGGCGCATGGCTCCGGGATCAGGCGGAGCAGCGCGGTCTCGGCTACGTGAATATGTGGGCGCCGCTCAATGACATCACCCTCGCCGAGCGGAAAACGAACGCGGCCTTCACCATGATCTCCGACGGCGTCCACCCGGGCGCCGCGGGGCAGTGTGTGATGGCGGTCGCGCTCCTCAATGACATCGCGCCGAAGAGCAACGTCTCGGCCATCACCATCGGGGAGAAAGCCGGCGAGCTCACCGCGAGCGCCACGGGCGGAGTGGTCGAGGATTTCGCCGCGGGCGAAAAGATCACCTTTACGTGGAAGGCGGACCGCCTCCCCTGGGTGCTGCCGCCGGACGCGGCCGAGGGCTACAAACTCGCGCACGCCGGCAACAAGCTGAGCAATGAAAAGATCAGCGCGCGCGGACTCAAGGCCGGCAAATGGCAGCTCTCCATCGACGGCCAGTCGGTGGGGACCTACACCGCCGGGCAGTTCGCCTTTGGCGTGGAGCTCGAGGAAAACGAGAAGACCCCGCAGTACCAGCAGGCGCTGAAGGTCGCGATGCTCAACAAGCAGCGCAACGAGACCGCTTACGGCCCCATCCGCGGCGAATACGCCCAGCTCAAGGGTAAGCGGCGTGACCTCAAGAAAGCCGAGGACGCCAAGGCCGCCGACCTCGACGCGAAAAAGGCGGAGTATGACGCCTACTACGCCGCGATGAAGGCCAAGGTCGCCGATCTCCTCACCAAAGCCCGCGCGCTGGAGGATCAGATCTACCAGACCAACCAGCCTGCGCCGCACAAGTACGAGCTGGCTCCGGTGCCGTAGCCCCGGGCGAAGGGCGGCTGGACGGGAGTCAGGCGGAGCAAACCGGCCGCGCCGGCTGTTTCGCCCTTCCCTTTCCTCCCGCCTCGGCTAGACACCAGCGCACATGCTCAAAATCCTCTTTCTCGGCGACATCGTAGGTGAACCGGGACGCCGCGCAGTCATCGACGTGCTGCCGAAATGGAAAGAGGCGTGGGGACTGGATTTTATCGTGGTCAATGGCGAGAACTCCGCGAATGGGCGCGGGATCACGCCGAAGATCGCCGTGGATCTCATGCGCGCCGGAGCTGCCGTCATCACCACCGGGGATCACATCTGGGACCAAAAGGAGATCCTCACGTTTCTCGACAACGAGCCGCGGCTCCTGCGTCCGCTCAATTACCCGCCCGGCACGCCCGGCGGCGGCTCCATCGTCCTCGAGACGGCCAAGGGAAAGGTCGCCGTCGTGAATGTGCAGTGCCGCACCTTCATGAATCCGCCGCTGGAGAATCCCTTCCTCGCCATGCGCGATGAGGTGGCGCGGCTGCGGGAGGAGACGCCCGTCATCCTCGTCGATTGCCACGGCGAGACGACTTCCGAGAAAATCGCGATGGGCCGCTATCTCGATGGCCTGGTCAGCGCCGTGCTCGGCACGCACACGCACTGCCAGACGGCGGACGACCAGATTTTCCCCGGCGGCACCGCCTATCTCACCGACGCCGGTTTCTGCGGCCCGAGCGAGAGCTGCCTCGGGCGCGAACTCCAGCCGATCATTCAGCGTTTCCTCACGGGGCGGCCGATCCTTTTTCCCATCGCCGGCGGCCCGGTGAAGCTCCACGGGGCAGTCGTGGAGATCGACGAAACGACGGGCCGCGCGCTCGCGATCACCCGCGTAGCCGAGGCATGGGTGCCACCCGAGGTGCCGGGTGCCGCAGTCGCCGCCGAAAGGAAATCGCCCCCGCTGGCCTGAGCAATCCCGCGCAAACCGCGCGCGCACGGCGGTAGCCGGCTTGCTTTTGGCCGTCTCCGTGGGAAGTAGTGGCGGCATTTTCCCGCCTGGAGAATCCCCCCCCAACCCGACGATCCGCCCATTTTGAAACCCGCCCGCTTTTTCATTCGTGGCATCCTGGCCCTGCTCTCGACAGGCGCGTCGGTGTCCGCAGGCATCACGCTCGACCTCGTGACGATCGGCAATCCCGGAAATCCAAATGATACCGTGACCGCCATTGACGGATCGGGGCTCCAGTTTGGCGGCGTGAGCTACACCTATGCGATCGGTGCCTATGAGGTGACGCTGGTGCAGTACACCGCGTTCCTAAACTCCGTGGCGCAGACCGACACCTACAGCCTCTACAACGCGGCCATGGGGACGGACGCGAACAGCAAGGGGATCACGCGTGCGGGGGGCACCGGGAGTTTTAGCTACGCGATCTCTGGCGACGGAAACCGCCCCGTGACCTACGTGAGCTGGTTTGATGCGGCACGCTTCACAAACTGGCTGCACAATGGGCAGCCGGTCGGCGCGCAGGCAGCGGGGACGACGGAGACCGGCGCCTACGCGCTCAATGGGGCGACGACCGGTGCGGGATTCAGCCGGAGCGGAGCGGCGGCCTTCTGGATTCCGAGCGAGAGCGAATGGTACAAGGCCGCGTATCACCAGCCTGCCGGCATGGGCGGAAACGCGAGCGACTACTGGCTGTATCCCACCGGTGCGAATGCCATCCCGAACAGTCGCAATGGGAGCGCGGGCGATCCGAACAGCGCGAATTTCTACCGGGATGATGGCGTCGCGAACGGGTTTAACGGCGGGTATGCCGTGACGGATTCGACGGCATCGAGCAACACGCAGAACTACCTGGTCAATACAGGCGCGTTCACCATGAGTTCCGGCCACTACGGCACCTTCGATCAGGGCGGGAATGTCTATGAGTGGAACGATGCGGTCATCGGCGCCTCGCGGGGCCTGCGCGGCGGATCCTGGATCAGCGGAGAATTTGCGCTCCGCTCCACCGCCCGGGACAGCTTCCTCCCGACGAACGAGAGCAGCTATGTGGGATTCCGAATCGCCGCCGCAGTCCCCGAGCCTGCCGCGGCGGTCAGCCTGCTGCTTGGTGGCGGCCTCCTGCTCTCCAGGCGGCGGCGGGCTTCCGCCGCAGCGTAGCGGCGGGCGCGCGTCTCCGGGTGGAAGCCGTCCGGGATTACGCGCCCACTTCCGCGCGTGCGTCCGCGGCGAGCGCGGTCGAGAGGTAGCGCTCGCCGGTCGAGCACGCGATGGTGACGATCAGCTTGCCCTTGTTCTCCGGGCGCTTGGCCACCTCGATGGCCGCGATCACATTTGCGCCGGTGCTGATGCCCACGAGCAGGCCCTCTTCCTTCGCGAGCCGCCGCGCCATTGCGAATGCGTCGTCATTCGACACCTGCACGCACTCCACGATCTGCGCATTTCCGGCGGCGTCCTTGAGGTGGAGATTGTTCGGCACAAAGCCCGCGCCCGTGCCCTGGATCTTGTGCGGACCCGGCTTTACCGGCTGCCCCGCGAGCGTCTGCGAGATGACCGGCGAATCCTTCGGCTCGACTGCAATCGCCTGGAATCCCGGCCGGCGCGGTTTCAATACCTCGACGCAGCCCGTGATCGTCCCGCCCGTGCCGACCGCGGCCACGAGGATGTCGATCTTTCCGTCCGTGTCATCCCACAGTTCCTCGGCGGTCGTCTTTGAGTGGATCGCGGGATTCGCCGGGTTGTTGAACTGCTGCGGCATCCACGCGTTGGGCGTGTTTTTCACGAGGTCCTCGGCCCGCGCGATCGCGCCCTTCATGCCCTCCGCGCCCGGCGTCAGCACGAGCTTCGCGCCGAGCATCGCCAGCAGCGTGCGCCGCTCCAGGGACATCGTCTCCGGCATCGTGAGGATGAGCTTGTAGCCTTTCGCTGCGGCGACGAACGCCAGCGCGATGCCCGTGTTTCCGCTCGTGGGCTCGATGATGACGGTGTCCTTTGTCAGCACGCCGCGCTGCTCCGCGTCCTCGATCATCGCCATGCCGATGCGGTCTTTCACCGAGCCGAGCGGATTGAAAAACTCGCACTTCAGCGCAATCGTCGCGTTCAGCCCGTCCGTGACCTTGTTCAGTTTGACGAGCGGCGTGCGGCCGACGGTTTCGACGATGTTGTTGTAGATCTTGCCCATAGGATTTGTGCGGTGGTGGAGGTTGTGTTCGAGAAAAAACGGGCCGCACTTTTAGCGCCGTCCGGCGCGCGCGGGCAAGGCCCATGTTGCCGCGCAGATTCCGTTTGTAATGCGAAAAGCGGATGCTACTTCTCCCCACCCGCAAACCAACCCACACACACCATGGCCGACCTCCTCAACTCACAAGACATCAAAGACTGGCTCAAAAAACTCCCCGAGTGGGATTACGAGAAGAAACACATCGAGCGCACCTTCGAGTTCGACGATTTTTCGCAGGCCATCGAGTTTGTGGACGGCGTCGCTGAAATCGCCGTGGAAGACGACCACCACCCGGAGATCGACATCCGCGACAGCAAGGTGCGCCTCGTCCTTTCCACCCACAGCGAGGGCGGCGTGACCGACCTCGACTTCGAGGTCGCGGAAAAAATCGACACGCTCGTCGAATAACGGCCCGCGATGCCCGGCGCCGCGTCTGATCCGACACCTGCGCGGATGATCTTCTGCGCGCTGGCGGTGCTGCTGTTTGCCACGGGAGTCTGGGGCTTCATCGCGTGGCGCAGCGCGCCGCCGCCGCCGCCCGCAGTCGGGATGCCCGGCGCGACGCCGCGCTGATTTCCAAATATGACGACCCCGTCCATCTGCGTCGCGCCATCGCTGCTGGCCTGCGATTTCGGCCGCCTCCATGACGAGGTGCGCCGCGCCGAGGCGGCGGGTGCCGACTGGCTGCACTGCGACGTGATGGACGGCCATTTCGTGGACAACATTTCGTTCGGCCCGGCCTTCGTCGATGCCGCGGCGAAAGTCGCGACCGTGCCGCTCGACGTGCATCTCATGGTCGAGCGGCCGGACCATTACTTCCTCCGCTTCGCGAAAAGCGCGCGGAACATCACCATCCACGTCGAGGCGCAGCACGACGTGGCGAAAACGCTCGCGGCGATCCGCGCCGCCGGCTGCACCTGCGGCCTCGCGCTGCGTCCCGCGACGCCATTCGAGGACGTGGTCCCGTTTCTCGATCAGATCGACCTGCTCCTCGTGATGACCGTTGTCCCCGGCTTCGGCGGGCAGCCGTTCCTGTCCGAGATGATGCCCAAGGTGCGCGCCGCAGCCGACGCCCGCGCCAGTCTCGGCTTCGGATTCCGGATCGAGGTCGATGGCGGCATCACCACAGAAACCGCGCCGATTTCGATCTCTCACGGAGCCGACACCCTCGTCGCCGGCACCTCCGTCTTTGCCTCGCCCGACATGCCCGGCGCGATCCGCCGCCTCCGCGGCGCGTAGAGCGCGCCTACTGAGCGCTCGCCTCCGGCGGCGGGCCGGCTTGGAAATGGGCGAGCGCCTCGCCCACCAGAAAGAGGGAGCCGGTGATCAGCGTCCGCCTTTCCATCGAGGACGCGATGCGAATGGCCGCCGGAAGATCCCGCACCGCGATGCACTCCTGTCGGGGCGCGATCCGGCCGATCGCCCGGCAGATTTCCTGCGTCGTCGCCGACCGCGGATTCTGCACCGGCACCGCGAGGATGCGCCCGGCCACGGGCAGCAGTGCCTCGCAGACTCCGTCGAGATCCTTGTCCCGCAGGATGCCGAGGACGAGCGTCGCCCGCTTTTCGCCAAACGCCTCCCGCCACGTCTCCGCGAGACGCAGCGCCGAGCTGGGGTTGTGCGCGCCATCGAGCACGACGTTCTCCGTGATCCGCTGGAAGCGGCCCGGCCATTCCACGGTGCGCATTCCCTCCGCGATGGCCGCGGCGGATACGCCGAGCTCTGCCACCTCCAGCGCATGCACGGCCAGTGCCGCATTCCATCGCTGATGGCTGCCCTCCAGCGCGATCTCCGCCCGCCGCAGCGGCGTGACGACAAGATTCAGCTCCGCGCCGCGCCACATCGCGATCTGCACGATCACCACCCGCACCTCATCGGCCTGCGGCCCCGTCACTACAGGCACACCGGGCTTGATGATCCCCGCCTTCTCCACCGCGATGGCGGCTAGCGAATCGCCGAGCCACTGCTGGTGGTCCATGTCGATCCGCGTGATCACCGACACCGCTGGCGTCACCACATTCGTCGCGTCGAGCAGTCCGCCCATCCCGGTTTCGAGCACCACCACCTCCGCACCGCGCCGCTGAAACCACCCGAGCGCGAGAGCAGTGGCGATCTCAAAAAAAGTCAGAGCGAGATCGCAGGACTCCGCCGCTTCACGGATCCCGGTCAGTCCCTCCGCGACATCCTCCTCGCTGATCATCCCGCCATCGAGCCGGATGCGCTCCCGAAAGGTCACGAGATGTGGCGACGTGAAAAGCCCCGTCCGGAAACCGGCAGCCCGGCAGCACGCATCGAGCATCGCGCAGGTCGAGCCCTTCCCATTCGTCCCGGCGACATGGAGAAACTTCGGCGCATCCGGCCCGGAAACGCTGATGCCGAGAGCATCCGTGAGCTGCCGGATGTTTTCCAGCCCGAGCCGGATTCCGTGGAGCTGGGTGGCGTAAAGCCAGGCGACGGCCTCGTCGTAGTTCACTTCGCGGGCGCGAGGTAGCCGAGCAACTGGCCCAGCATTTCGCGCATCATCTTGCGATGCACGATCATGTCCACCAGCCCGTGGTCTTCGAGAAACTCGGCGGTCTGGAAATTCGGCGGCAGATCCTGGTGCGTCGTCTCCTTGATCACGCGCGGCCCCGCGAAACCGATCATCGCTTTCGGCTCCGCGATGATGACATCGCCCACGGTGGCGAAGCTCGCGCTCACACCGCCAGTCGTGGGGTGCGTCAGGATCGAGATGTAGGGCAGCCGCGCCTGCGCGTGCAGCGCGAGTGCGCCGCAGGTCTTGGCCATCTGCAGCAGGCTGAGCACGCCCTCATACATCCGCGCGCCGCCGGACGCGGAGACGATGATCGCCGGGATGCGCTCCTTGGTCGCGCGCTCCACGCAGCGCGTCAGCTTTTCGCCGACCACCGAGCCCATCGTCGCGGCGATGAAATTGAAATCCATGACCGAGATCGAGACTCGCTGGCCGTCGATCACGCCGAAGCCGCTGATCACCGCGTCCTTCAGGCCGGTCTTTTTCTGGTAGCTCTTCAGCCGGTCGGTGTAGCTCGCCATGCCGGTGAATTTCAGCGTATCGACCGACACCATATTCGCGTCGTGCTCCTCGAAGGAGCCGGCGTCCAGCAGCATCTCCAGCCGCTCGCGGGCGCTCTGCGTCATGTGGTGGTCGCACTTCGGGCAGACGCGGAAATTCTGCACGAGATCGAGGTTGTGGATCATCTCCAGGCAGCTCGGGCATTTCTGCCAGAGCCCCTCGGGGAATTCGCGTTTCTTGTCGGAACTGAAGGCTGGTTTTGAGAAAATACCCATTGGTCGCGAAGGTTGAAGGAATCAGCCGCGGGCCACGGTCAGGACGCGGACGGAGGCCGCGCCGGCTGCCCGCAGGACGCGCGCACATTCATCCACGGTGGAACCCGTGGTGAAAACGTCGTCCACTAAAACGAGATGGCGGCTTTGCACGGCGGCAGTGTGTCGCACGCGGAATGCGTTGCGCAAGTTTTCCATCCGCTCGTGGCGGTCGAGCCGCGTCTGCGTGGTGGTGTAGCGGATGCGCGTCAGCGCGTGGAGCAGCGGGGTGCCGGTGCGCTTCGCGAGCAGCGCCGCGAGCACCTCCGCCTGGTTGAATTCCCGCTCGCGAAACCGCGCGCTGTGCAGCGGCACCGGCACCAGCGCATCGATGGACTGCGCGCGGATGCGCCCGTCATCGAGCGCCTCGGCGAGCCAGTCCGCCAGCGGGTGGCGGAGGTAAAAGTGCCGGTCGTACTTGAACCGGTGCACGAACTCCCGCACCACGCCGCGGCTGAGGTAGCGGGAAACGGCGCAGTCGAAATGCAGCGTGCGCCCGGCGCAGTTCGGGCACGTGAATTCTCCGTCGATCGCCCCGTCGAACGGCTCCGAGCAGCGCCGGCAGAACGGAGCCTCGATCTTCCGCGCCTGGCCCGCGCAGGCCGCGCAGAGATGCACGCCGCCGTCCGTGTCCGCCCCGCAGTTTGCGCAGTGCGGCGGGTAGAGCAGCGAGATCAGCGCCTCACCCGCGCTTCGGAGTGTCACGCCGATTTTCATACGAAAGCCAGAGCCGCACCGCGCCCCACGCGAGCAGCAGCACGGCGACGGGCACCAGGCCGTTCTCGAAGCGGTCGCCCACCCACGGCAGGTAGTCGGCCCGCAGCTTCTTTTTGACAGCGAACACGGCCAGCACCGAAAAACTCATCTTCACCAATACCACTCCTACGTGGAGACCGATGCTCATCCACAAGGCGCGCGTGCGCAGCGTGGCGTCGCCGCACAGCAAGCCGAGCGCGAAAAGCGTTGTAAAGCCCGCGAGCAGCGTCATCGGGTCGGCGAACTGGTGAAATGTATGCGGCATGAGCACGAAGCCGGAGAGCCACCCGACATCGTTCAGTTTGAAGCGCTCATCGGGCTTGAGAAAGTGGACGATGGCGAAGAGCGCCGTGACCCAGAACAGTGCCGCCGCGGGGCGCATCGTGCGGCGCACCAGACCGAGGATGCCGCCGCGAAAAAGCGCCTCTTCGAGAAAACCCACCGTGATCGCGGAGACCACGACCACGGGAATGCGGTCCCACTTGATGTCCTCGCGGATGCGGTAGATGCCGAGCTGCGTGAAGGCGAACGCCATCGCCGCCACCGCGAGTCCGGCGATGACAAAGCCCGCGAGCAAATGCTGCCGCCAGCGCGGGTCCGGCTCCAGGCCGAGATCGCGCCAGCCGCCGATGCGGAGCGAGCGCACGACCGGCCACAGCAGCAGCAGCGCGGAGATCAGCGCGGCGCGATTGAAGTATTTCTGAAACTTGAACTCGGCGAGCGCCGGAAAAACGCCGTGCCCCGCCAACCAGTTCGCGCCCCAGTAGAGCGGCGGCGCGAGCAGCGCGCCGAGGACGATCACCGCGACGAAGTAGCCGAAGATTTTGGCGAGGTCTTTCAATGCCCGCGCATCTTTGCCAAAAGCTCCGGCCGCTCCACACAAAACACGATGCGCAACACTCGCTCCTGGAGCATTTGACCGAACTCCCCGAGGGGCGCTCCGCTATTTCTTCGCGTCGTATTCGGCCCAGAATTGCGCCGCCGTCTGAGCGGGGTGATTCGTGACGGGATCCCAGTGGGTGGAAAGGTAGCGCAGCTTCGGGAGCGTGCGGAGGCGCTCGATGTTGATGGCTTTTTCTTCGGGCAGCTCGATCTCTTCGAGGTCCGGGAAGTCCGCCAGAATGCCGACATCGCGCACCGAGCTGGCGCGCAGATAAAGGCCGGTGAGCGGCATGCCGCGCAGGGGTTCGAGGCTGTTCACGTTCAGAAAGGAAAGGCCCAGCTTCCGAAGGGGCATGCCGCGCAACGGCTCGAGGTCGCGCACCTTGGTATTCCGGAGTTCCAGCTCTTGGATCGGCATGCCGCGCAGAGGTTCAAGATCCCGCACGCCGGTGACGGCGAGATTCAGTTTCCTGATGCTCAGACCGCGGAGCGCTGTGAGGTCGGTGAGCGTCGTTTCCTTGAGGTCGAGATCGAGCTGGTGATCGGAAACGGCGACCGTTCTCCGAATGGGCAGATCCTTCACACCGGCGGTGGCGAGTGCGGCGCGGGCGGCGTTGATCTCCGGCACGTCGGACCCATGCTTCGCGAGAAATACACGCGCCGGGATCCAGATGTCTGGCTGGTTGCCCTCGTGCAGTTCCACCTGTTGCAGCTTAGGCAGGGTGGCCAGAAAGGCGATGTCACTGATGTCCCAAGGCAGGCTGATTTTCTCCAGCGTCGGGCAGCCGGCGAGCGGGGAAAAGTCGCGCACCGCCCAGGTGCCGTGGAGGTAGATCTCGCGCAGAGGCATCCCGCGCAGGGGGATGAGGTCGGTGATCGGCAGGGCTTTGAGCGAGAGGTGGATCAGCGGCATGCCCGCGAGTGGCGAGAGATCGCGCACCTTGGTGTTGTCGATTTTGAGGAAATCGAGAGGTGCGCCGCGGAGCGGGGTGAGGTCTGCGATCTGAGTGCCGTAGGCGCTGAGCATTTCCAGAGGCATACCCGCGAGCGGCGCGAGGTCCTGCACGCTGTTGTTGTAGATCGAAAGCTCCTTGAGCTTCATTCCCCGGAGCGGCGAAAGGTCGGAAACCCGCGCCTGAGCGACCGATAGCCTGAACAGCGGCAGACCGGCGATCGCGCGCAAATCGCTGACGCTGGTCATCCGCAGGTCCAGGCCGACGATCGGGAGATCGCGCAAAACACTCAGGTCGCCAAGCTGGAGGTCGCCGAGATCCACGGTGAAGCCCGCGCCGCGGGAGCGGATGCGCTCCTCGTTCCACCCTTTCTGCGCGGTGTAGGAAGCCAGTCGCGCGCGGATGGTGGCTTCCGCGGTCTGGTTCCCGCGCTTCAAGACTTTGCTCAGCGGGCTCGCTTCCAGGGCGCGATGCTGGGCGACGAGCGCATCGAGCAGCTTGCCTTGGATGCGCAGTTGCAGCTCCGCCGCCCCGCCGTTTTCCGCGAGCAGGCGTGCGCACAGATCGAGATTGCTCTTCGCCGCCGCGTCGTCCGGCCGCAGCGAGAGCACGCGGCGGTATTCATCTGCGGCCGCGGAGAGTTTCTGCGTGGATTGGAAAAGATGCGCGCGGGCGAGCCGGTAGTCGGCGCTCTCGGGCGCGAGCGTCACGGCGTAGCCGATCTTGGCGAGGGCGACGTCGAGGTTTCCCTCCGCGAGCAGCGCGCGCGATTGCGCTTCGAAAGTCGGCGCCGTGCCGCGCAGTTCCGCCAGCGAGCGCTCGGCGCGATTGCGCTCCGCGAGGACCTTCGCAGTGAAAGCCGCGCTCAGGAAAATCAGCGCGACCGCCGCGGTGCTCACAGCTTTGTGGCGCTTCACGAGCAGCACCAGTTGCTTCCCCGCGCCCGACCGCTCGGCGCCCGTGGCGAAGCCGCCCTGGTAGGCCTCGATGTCCTTTTGCAGCGCGGGCACGGACTGGTAGCGGTCGCCCGGCTGCGTCGCCAGCGCCTTCATCGCCACCGCGGAAAGCGAGTCGGGGACGCGGCTGCCGGGGAGATGTTTCACGCAAAGGCGCAAAGGCGCAAAGGACGGAGCGGCGACGTCCGGCTCTTTCTCTTCCTTCGCGCCTTTGCGCCTTTGCGTGAGGCCGATCAGTTTCGCCGGCGGAGTGATCCTGCCGCTCACGACCTTCGCCAGAATTTCCTCCACCGTCGCGCCGGTGAAAGGCACCTGGAGCGTGAGGATCGAGTAAAGGATGCCGCCGAGCGCGAAGATGTCGGTGCGCGCGTCGAGGTCGGCGATGCGCCCCTCGGCCTGCTCCGGCGCCATGAAGCTGGGCGTGCCGAGGATCATCCCGGCCATCGTCGCGCCGGCCTCGCCGCTGTCGCAGCGGGCGCTGAGCACGTAGGCGGGACTTCCCAGTCCCGCTTCCCCGCCCCCGCACGACTGGGAAGTCGCGCCTACCTTCGCCAGGCCCCAGTCCATGACCAGCACCTCGCCGAAGTCGCCGATCATCACGTTCTCCGGCTTCAGATCGCGGTGGATCACGCCGCGCGAGTGGGCGAAGGCGACGGCATCGCAGACCTTTTGGAAAACGGTGAGCAGCGCCGCGAGCGGGTATTTCGCAATCGTCCCGGCACTGCCCGCGGCGAGCAGATCGAGCACCTTCTTGAGCGTGATCCCGCGCACAAACTTCATCGTGTAAAAGACCTGCTCGTGCGCATCCACGCCCAGCTCGTAGATCGGCACGATGTTCGGGTGCTCGAGCTGCCCGGTCACCTGCGCCTCCTCGATGAAGCGCACCATGTCGTCCTCGAAGCGCGGATCGAGCATCACCTTCATCGCCACGGTGCGGCGGATGGTCTGGTCGCGCGCGTCCAGGATCGCGCCCATGCCGCCCTGCGCCACGAGGCTGTGGATGGCGTAGCGCTCTTCTTTCAAAAGCGCGGCCGGCAGCCGCTTTCGCAGCTCGGCGGTGATCGGCAGGATCGACTCGCCGCCATCCTCGCTGCGCAGCCGCCGCGTGGTGATCGTGGCATCGCCGACGCGGATCGTTTGCCCCGGCCAAAGTCGCACCGCCTCGCCGACCGGCCGGTCGTTCACAAACGTCCCGTTCGCGCTCGCCAGATCCTCGATCAGCATGTCGGCGTAATTAACCGTCAGCTTCGCGTGCCGCCGCGAGACGCCTTCCACCGCCGCGACGATCTCGCACCCGGCCTCGCGCCCGATCACGTATTCGCCCGGCTCCAGCACATGGCTGGCAATGCGCTCCCCGCCTTCACTCACCACGACCTCGGTGCGGGGAATGATCATGAAATGCGGCGCACGGGCGCGCACCTTCATGCCCGCCCGCCCAAAGCACAAGCCGGCGCCGCTACACGCCCGGTGCCGCCAGCGCCGCGCGCCGCCGCCGCAGCCCGAGCAGGCTCGCGCTGGCGAGGAGCAGGAGGGCCGAGGAAGGCTCCGGGATGGCCTGCGAAAAGTCCGTGCCGGAGGCCGTCAGGATCGAGTAGTCGCCGATCGGGTTGTTACCGCTGTCATTGACGGAGGAGATCCCGCCCCACTCGAGCGTGTGTTCGAGGTTCGAGATGCAGACGGCACCGGTGTCTGAGACGGCTTGGGCACCGGCGAAAAGCTCGACCGTGAGCTCGAACCTTTTGCCATAGACAAAGGGAACGGTGAACACTTCCAACTCATTGAGAAACGTCTCACCCTGGTTGTGGGTGGTCCCGTCCGCCCAGATTGACTCGGTGGAATTGCGGATAACGATGCTGCGATTGACGGAGACGCCGAGGCCGGCGCTGGCCGTTGAAGGATTGGAATACGCCGTTTTTTCGCCTACTCCGGGGGTGGCGGTGAGCCCGCCGTCGATGCGCAGGCTGAAGGTGAAGGAGCCGGGCTGGTCGGTCAGATTGAGGGAGTTGATGGTGAAATCATCCCTGAAAAACGCGGTGGCAGAGGCATTCTTGCTCACGATGTTGGTTGGGCCTCGATAGCCGATATGGGCCTCGGCATAAACACGCAGCACGCCGAATTCGGCAATGGCCCGGCTAAGTACCTGAGCGTCACCCTCCATGCCGCCGAACATGGCGGAAAGCGATCCGCTCGGAGCCGAGCGGCTGTCCGATCCAAACGAGCCATTCGCGCGAACTGAGACCAGATTGCTCGCGTGGCTCAGCGCGGGCGCCAGCGGGCCGCACCACCCGAGAGCTAGCAGGCTGACCAATGCAAGGGCTGGCACTTGAGTGCGGACGAACCGGGGTGGGGCGGGGAACAGTGAAGAGCGAGCAGGGGATGGTTGGTTCATGGATGAGAGATGCTAGGCGTTTGTGGAGCGGGAGCGGCGGCGCAGGCCGAGGAGCGCCGCGGCGGAAAGGAGCAGCAGGCCCGCGGTAGGTTCGGGAACGACCGTTCCACTGCCCCGGAGTTCCATGATAGTGAAGTAAACTTGCGTCGGCGAACTGACCGAAAAGCGATCCGCTTCGGTGCCGGGTAGCGCGGTAACGCGGGCGTAAAAGGGAAAAGTGTCCGCGATCTCGAAACCGGTGATTTCCTGCGTGAGGTCGCCGACAGCCCAGGAGCCGCTGTAGAAGCGGATCGTTATGTCGTTATCCCGCTCAATGCTGCTGTCCCGGCCGTAGAGGTCGATGAACAGGGCTTGATAGGTGCCATCGAGGAGGAATGCGATTGTTGGGCTGCCGCTGTTGCCGTGGAATGAATTGTTCGAACCAAAGGTTGGGTTGGGTAACGGCGCGGTCGGTGTCAGGGGATCGTAGGCAAAGGGATCGTTGAGCGTGCCGGCCACCGAGCTGTCAGGATATGGGGCGGAGGATTCGGTGAGATCCGGGGTCAGGATGAGAACGGCAGCCTGGCTGGTCGCGACGGTGGCGAGCAGACCGACGACAACAGGGACGATGGATAATTTCATGCGCACATCCTGACCGTGCCGCGCCGCCGCGCCATCGGGGCGGCGCCCTCATTCGGCGCATGGGGGAACCCCCATTTTCCCCCAGCGGGAGATAAGGGCCTCGACGCTGCCGGCGCCGGGTATAGTGATGCGCCATGTCTCCGTCCCTCAGCGACACCGAAGTCACCGCCGTCAGCGACCGTGAGCGCCAGCGCATCGCGCATGACCTCCACGACGGGCTCGGCCAACTCCTCGGCGGCATCGCGCTCAAGGCCCAGGCTCTGCACGAAACGCTCGCGGAGAAGGCGCTCGCGGAAGCCGGCGACGCCGCGGAAATCGCCACGCTCGTCAATGAAGCGCTCGCCCAGACCCGCCTCCTCGTGCGCGGGCTCGACCCCGCGGCCGTGGCCACCGAGACCCTCGCCGCCATGCTCGCCAAGCTCGCCTCGAACACCGAGCGGCTCTTTCGCATCGCCTGCACCTTCGAGGGCGACCGCGCCCTCACCCTCGCCTCCGCCGAGGCCACGCAGCAGCTCTTCCGCGTCGCCCAGGAAGCGATCAACAATGCCCTGCGGCACGGCAAAGCGACCACCATCGGCCTGCTGCTTTCCGCGGATGAGCGCGAGGTCACGCTCACCATTTCCGACAACGGCCTCGGCCTCACGCAGCGGGCGCAACCGGTCTCTGGAATCGGCCTGCGCATCATGAGCCACCGGCTCGCCTCGCTGGGCGGTGACTTTGACATGGCAGCCGGGGCCGAGCGCGGCATGGTCGTGCGCTGCCGCTTTCCGCAGGCCGCCGCTGCGTAGATGAGCACGAATTCAAAAGCTCGGGTGCTGATCGTCGAGGATCATCCGATCTTTCGCGAGGGCCTCGTCCAGCTCATCAACCGCCAGCGCGACCTCGCCGTCTGCGCCGAGGCGACCGACTCCCGCGAGGCGCTCGCGGCCGCCGCGCGGCACCTCCCCGACATCATCCTCCTCGACCTGACGCTCAAAGGAATCGGCGGCCTCGAGCTCCTCAAAGAGATCAAGGCGCTTCACCCGAAACCGCCCATCCTCGTCCTCACGATGAACGACGAATCGCTTTACGCGGAGCGCGCCCTGCGCGCCGGGGCCTCCGGCTATCTGATGAAGCAGGAGGCCAGCAGCGACGTCATCGCCGCCATCCGCACCGTGCTCGCCGGGGAAATGCACATGAGCCGCGCCATCGAGATCGCGCTCATGCGGAAAGCCATCGCCAATCCCGAACTCACCGCCAGCGACGCCATCGGCGCGCTCAGCGACCGGGAGCTGCAAATCTTCGAGATCATCGGTGCCGGCGTCCCCACGCGGGACATCGCCACCCGGCTCGGCATCAGCATCAAAACGATCGAAACCCACCGCGAGAACATCAAGCGCAAGCTCGATCTCGCCTCAGGCGCCGACTTGCTCACCCGCGCGCAGGAGTGGGTGCGCGGAGCGTGATGGCGCTGGCATTCACTCCCCGATAGAGCAGCGAGCCGAGGGCGATCACCGCGACGAGGCAGCCGAATATCTTGGCGAGGTCTTTCAATGCGGGCGCATCTTTGCCAAAAGCCCTGCCCGCTCCACACAAAACACGATGCGCAATACCCACGTCTGGAAAACCACCACCGCCGAAGGCGAGAAACGCGAAGTCCGCGCCGAGAAATTTGGCAAGCGCTGGCGCTTGCAGGCCAAGCTCAAGCACGACCTCTCGTGGACCTACTACGACGAGCCGCTGATGGAGGAC
>JANOBH010000447.1:0-2759 GCA_031411535.1 Chthoniobacter sp.
TACTCGCGCACCGGCGCATCCACGCGGTCGGGCATCCGCCCCGCGCCCGGCTGGAAGTAATCGCCCACCACCGGCAGCCGCTCGGGGAAGACGAAGACGTCGAGCTTCAGGCCGAAGAGATCGCGCACCGTGTTGTTGTATTCCAGCCGCGTGAGCCGCCGCAGCACCGCGCGGCCCGGATCGCGCGCGCCGAGCTTCGGGTCTGGCCGCGCGGCGACGTCCTCGATCCACGCCAGCAGCTTCGCCCGCTCGGCATCCACCGGCTGGGAGTCGCGCTTTGGCGGCGGCATCTGGTGGGATTCCACCTTGCTGAAAACCGACGCCCATATTTCCCGGTCCGCCATCACCGCCGCCTCGCTCCCGAAGCGTTCGAGATTCACCCCGCCCTTCGGCTTTGCCTCATCGCCGTGGCAGTCAAAGCAGTGCGCCTCCAGCAGCGGCAAGACTTCGCGGGTGAAATCCGGTGCAGCATGCGCGGTCGCTGCCGCGCAGAGAAAGGCGACGACGCGGCGGCTCACGCGCGGAGGGGATTGATCGCGCCCGTGCTGTCGGCGAAGCGTTCGCGTTTCACCCCGGCGGATTGCGCGAGCGTCAGCCAGAGATTTGCAAGCGGCACTTCGCCCGCGAAATGATGATGCGCGCCAGCCGTCAGCGCACCGCCGGCGCGACCGGCGAGGAGCACTTCGAGGTCCGAGTATTTGTGCGTGTCGCCGTCGCTCAGCCCGCTGCCCATGACCACGCAGCACGAGTCGAGCAGCGTCCCGTCTCCCTCACGGATCTCCCGCAAACGCCCGACGACATGCGCGAAAAGCTCGACGTGAAAGCGGTCGATCTTCGTCAGCGCGGCCTTGGCCTCATCGCCTTTGGTGTGCGTGAGGACGTGGTGGTTTTGCGGCTTGTCAAAAAGGCCGTGAAACATGCGCGGCGAATCCCAGCGCTCCGGATCCACGACCAGCGATGCCACGCGCGTCAGATCGTTTTGAAACGCGAGCACGATCAGCTCGCCCATGAGCCGCAGATAATCGCCGCGCTGCTCGGGAATGCCCGCCGGCTCAGGGATCGGCGGCTTGCGCACGCGCTTCGCCGCCTTCTCCGCCAGCTCGATGCGATGCTCGGTGGCGCGCACACTTTCCAGATACTCGCCGAGCTTCTCGCGATCCGCCCGGCCGAGCCGCGCCTGCAGCGCCCTGGCATCCGCGAGCACCACATCCAGCACGCTGCGCGTGGGACGCCCGCCGGTGCCGAAGAGCCGCTGAAACACGGCGCGCGGATTCTTCTCCACGCCCGCCGCGTAGCCCGGCGCAGCCCACGAAATGCACTCGTAGTAGCGGGTCTCCTTGCTGTCGGCGAAATCGTTGCAGCTCAGTTCCAGCGACGGCAGCGCAGTCTCGCCGCCGATCTCGCGCGCGATGATCTGGTCGAGGGTCGCGTTCGTAGGAAAGCCGCCATCCAGCGTCTCGCTCGGCGGCGAACTCGTAAGCCAGCACGCGCCGCACTGCGCATGCACACCCGTGCCGCCGACAAACGTGCGGTCGAGACCGGTGCAAATCGTGACCTCTTTCCGCAGACCCGCGAGCGGCTCCAGCGCCGGCGTCAGCTCCCAGTCCGCGCCCGTCGCCTTCGGGGCAAAGGTCTGCTGGTTGTAGCCATTCGGCGTGTAGATGAAGGCGAAGCGCTGCGGCGGCCTCAAGGCGGCAGCGGCCCGGACGCGAGGGGCCATCGCCTCCAGCCACGGCAGAGCGAGCGAGACGCCGAGTCCGCGGAGAAATGTGCGACGGTGCATGCGGAAGTAACGGTTCGATGACGGCGGCTGTCAGTCAAAAGCCCGACGCCTTCACCGGATTGCGGCCGATCATCGGGAACTGCTCAATCTCCATCACCGTGCCGTTCACCAGCTCACCTTGCGCGCCGAGGAACTGAACGGCGAAATGGGCGATTTCGTCCGGCTGGAAAATGCGCCCGCCCGGCGCATGCTCCCGCGGAATCTGGTGGAACCAGTCCTCGCTCAGCCCTTCGCGGATCTTGAGGGCGTGCTCGTTGGCGGTCAGCACCCAGCCGGGGTTGATCTGGTTCACGCGCAGCCCCTCGCGCCCGTGGGCATCGGCGAGATTGCGCGTCAGCGTGGTCAGGCCGCCTTTGCTGACCGAGTAGGCGAGCAGCCCCGCCTCGCCGCAGTAGGCATTGATCGAGCCGATATTCAGCACCCGCCCGCCGCCGTGTTCGCGGAAATGCGGCAGCGCCGCGCGGATGAGCAGCAGCGGCGCGCGCAGGTTCACAGCGATGACGCGGTCGAAAAACTCCGCATCCGTCGCGAGCAGATCGCCGCGCGGAGAAATGCCCGCGTTGTTCACAAGAATGTGAAGCCGACCCAGCCGCGCGATGCTGGCCGCGACCAGTCGCGCGCATTCCGCGGCGTCCGTCAGCTCCGCCAGCTCCACATGCGCCTCACCGCCCGCCTCGCGGATTTCGCCCGCCACTGTCTCCGCGTCATCCCCCCTCCCCGGTGGTCCGTGGATGACGACTCGCGCTCCTTCCGCCGCCAGCCGCCGCGCAATCGCCTCGCCAATGCCGGACGCGGAGCCGGTGACGAGCGCGGTCATATTCTTGAGCCCGAGGTCAGACATGGCGAACGAAGAAGCGGCGCCGCAGTCTCGGGGCCCAGCGCGCCCGCGCGCCCGCGCGGCAAACCCGGGGGGCGCCCGGGGCCCGGGGGCCGCAAACCCAACCCGCCCCCCCATTGCGGCGGCCGGGGTTGGCAC
>JANOBH010000448.1:0-21866 GCA_031411535.1 Chthoniobacter sp.
CCGCCGGAGGGTTGATCGCGGACCTTACCGGGCGATCTGACCAAAGACCTGGGTCGCGGTCTTGAGGAACAAATCTCGGGCCGCCCATTGGTCGGGGCCGGGGCATTGCACCATGAAAACGGCGACCATGCCGTTCACCGGGCTGACCGATAAGTCGGTGCCATACGCGCCGTCGTGGCCAAACAGGCCGTTGCGCAGATGATAGCCGAGGCTGTAGTTGATTTTGGTGGCTCCCGTTTGCTCCTTGCGCAGTTCCTCCATCGCCGCCGGGGAGAGGTAGCGGTGGCCGGCCAAGGCACCGTCGTTCGCCAGCATCAGGCCGTAGCGAAGGATGTCGTGCGTGGTGGAGAAAAGGCCGCCGCCCGCCTCGGGGAAACGGTGCGTGCGATCACCGTACGGCTTGGTGAGAAAGGCGACGCCGCCCCGGGAGTAACCCGTCTTCTCCTTGTTGGGGCCATAAGCGCCGACGAGACGCGCGATCTGGGCTTCGCCGGGCCAGAAGGTCGTTTCCGTCATGCCCAGCGGATCGAAGAAACGCTTTTTCAGAAAGTCCTCGTAAGACATGCCGCTGACGATCTCCACGATGCGCGCGGCGATGTTCATGCCTTGATTGCCATATTGATACTTATCGCCGGGCTGCCACTGGAGCGGACCGGTCACGGAACTAAGCGCGCGAGCTTTCAGCGGAGTGCTGTCCGATCCCGTTTCTTTCTGAAGCTCGGACGAACCGGTGAGACCGCTGGTATGGCTCAACACATGCCGGATCGTGACGGGGCGAACCAACGGTTTGAGCAGGACATGATCCTTGTCCTTTTCCTCGACCACCATCCACTTCTCGAGCTTCGGGATGAACTTTGTCACAGGATCGTCCAGGCTGACCTTGCCCTCATCCACCAGCATCATGATGGACGCGCCGGCGAACATCTTTGTCATCGAAGCGATCCAGAACACGTCGTCCGCGCGGATCGGTTTCCTGGCTTCGACGTCGGAGTAGCCGAGCAGATTCTGGTAGTGAACCTTCCCGCTTTTATCCGCAAGGACGGTGACGATGCCCGCCAGTTTGTAGCGGTCCAGATAGGGCTGCATCGCAGCGGTCACCTCGGGGCTTGCCGGCGCATCGCCCTCCGCGGCGAAGACCTGGACGGCGAGGGCGGCCTGGAACAAGCAGAGGAGCAGCGTGGAGGGGAACTGTTTTTTCATGGGCGGAACTCTGATGACAAATCGCCCACGCATATCCGCGGAACCCGGCGCCCCCTTAGCCGCTTTCGCTCCCGCTCCCGAAGTTGGCGAAGCGCTTTGGGGACGAGACGGGGGACGGCTGCCTCGGCGGGCTGGCTGGCCGTGCGGAACATCCACAGTGCGCGGTTATTAAAAGAAGACGGCGCACGTTTGCAGACGGCGCGCTATGGTCTCGGCGACGTTTGAACCCCGAAAACCATATTTCCATCGGCAGTTGCGCCTGGAGTTTCGATGACTGGCGCGGGGTTTTCTATCCCGAGCATCTGGGGCAGGCGAAGTGGCTGGAGTGGTATGCGCGGCACCTGCCGGCGGTGGAGGTGGACTCGACTTTCTATCATGTGCCGACGCCGCACGCGGCGGCGCACTGGCATGAGGTGACGCCGGCGCATTTCCGCTTTGCGTGCAAGCTGCCGCGCGAGATCACCCATGAGCGGAAGCTGCGCGAGTCCGCGGATGCGCTGGCCGGCTTTCTCGCTGGGATCGAGCCGCTGGGGGAAAAGCTCGCCTGCGTGCTGGTGCAGCTCCCGCCTTTTTTCACGCCGGAGCACGATGCGCTGGCGCTGCGCGAGTTTGTGCGGGGGTTGCCGGGCGGGGTGCGGTTTGCGATCGAGTTCCGGCATGCGGGCTGGCACCTGCCGCGCTTCGCCCATCTGCTGGAGGAGCACCGGGTCTGCTGGGTGTGGAGCGATGCGACGGCGATGGAGGATCAGGCGGAGGGCGCGTTCGCGTTTCAGCCGGACACGGCGGATTTTGCGTATGTGCGGCTGCTGGGGGATTTGGAAAAGAAGTACGGGGCGGACGGGCGTCGGGTGCACCGCTACCGGGAGCTGATGTGGCCGCGCGATCCGGGGCTGGAGAGCTGGGCGGTGCGGATCCGGCAGGCGGCGGAGGCGCGGCCGGTTTTCGTGGCCATCAGCAATCACTATGAGGGCTTCGCCCCGCGGAGCTGCCAGCGGCTGGCGGCGAGGCTGGGACGGTCGCTCGACCTGGCGGTGGACATGGAGCAGCCGCTGGAAAAGGCGGGGCCCGATCCGCAGATGAAGCTTTTGTGAGCGGCTGAACCCTCGGAAATGTAGTCCGGCCGCCCATTCCGGCGCCGGCACGCGTTGGGTTTGCGATCCCTCTCCCTGACTAAAAGTTTTTTCGCTCATCGTTTGCCATGTCGCTCCGGGCGTGAAACTTTGCAGCCTCCCCAACCGTAGGCGTTTCGCCGACCGGTTCAGTTTCAGTGATTCCCGACCATTGGCCCACCCAAAACCTCTCCACGCCATGCTCTACCTTTTATCGTCAGTCTCCGTGGCGTTTCGCCGCAGCCTTCTCCTCCTGCTTGTCCTCGCTGCCGCACTGCCACTGCGGGCGGTCATGGTGGATCTGAATACCGACGGTGTCAGCGACATCTGGGCGCTCAAATATGGCGTTACGTCTTTCTCGCCTACGGCGGACACCGACGGCGACGGGATCCCGGACGCGGCGGAGGCAATGGCGGGCACGGACCCTTTCAGCGCGAACTCGACGATCAAGATTTCCGACATGCTGCTGGACGGGAACGGGCTGCGTCTCACCTTCGCCACGGCGCCGGGAAAGGGCTACCTCATGCAGAAGTCGGCGTCGCTTTCACCGGCGAACTGGGTGACGGCCAATCCGATCGTGCCGGGAGTGGGCGGCGATCAGTGGGTGACGCTCCCGTCGGCGGGTGCGACGGACTTTTTCTACCGGGTGGTGGTGCAGGACATGGACAGCGATGGCGACGGGGTGAACGACTGGGAGGAGATGACGCTCGGTTTCGATCCGAAAAACAGCTACAGCAACGGGCTGAGCGCGGCGAACGATCTGGCGAGGATCACAGCGGCGCTGGGCGCGACGAATGTCGTGACGGTGGCGGCCACGGACACGACGGTGGCGGAGCCGGCGACCGGCGCGCCGGCGACGCAGACGGGCGCCTTTGAAATCCGGCGGACGGGCAATCTCAATGCGATCACGGTGAGCTACACCATGAGTGGAACGGCCTCGGCGGGGACGGACTACGAGGGCGTCAGCGGCACGGTCACGCTCGGGCTCGGGGTCAATAGCGCGACGGTCGTTATTACGCCGTTGGCGGACAGCGTGCTGGAGTCGCCGGAGTCCGTGCTGCTCACGGTAGTCGCGGGCGCCAGTTTTTCGGTGGGTACACCGGCCACTGCGGCGCTTCTCATCGACGACAGGGCTACGGCCGCTGGCACGGGCGTGACGGCGCGGTTTTGGAACAATACCTCGACGACGATCCCGGTCTTCACGAACACCAGCGGGACGACCAACGGCTCGGCGCTGCCGGTGCTGACGCGGGTCGATCCCCAGATCAATTTCACTACCGGAACCACCGGCACCGTGTCCCCCGGCGCGGGTGTGAATGCGACCTACTTTGTCACCCGGTTCACTGGCGAGGTCCTGCCCGATTTTTCGCAGATCTACACCTTCACCGGGCAGGTGGAGCGCGGGGGGCGGCTGTGGGTGAACGGGCAGTTGATCTTCAGCAGTTGGAGCAATTCGCCGACGGCGGGCACCTACACCGGGACCATCGAACTTCAGGCCGGGAAGCGTGTGCCGATCGTGTTTGAGCACATGGCGCGATCGAGCGGTGCGACGGCGATCCTGAGCTGGCAGAGCACGAACCAGCAGCTGGAGGTCATCCCGCAGAACCACCTTTTCCCGGCCACGCCGCCGCAGATTCTGAGCGAACTGGAGCTGCTCCTCATCAAGAACAGCCCGCTCACGACCTATCAGATCGTCGCCAGCGGCGAACCGACGAGTTATGGGGCGGCAAATCCGCCGCCGGGCTGGACGGTGAATCCCGCGACCGGCCTGGTCAGCGGCACGCCGACCGTGGCGGGCACGTGGCCGATCGTCCTCACAGCCACAAATGCGCAGGGCTCCGGCTCCGCGGTTCTCAACCTCACGGTCATCGAAACGGGCGGCGGGATCACGCGCGACGTCTGGAGCGGGACTTACGCGAATGTCGCGGCGTTGCCGCTTGCCACGGCACCGACGAGCACCGGGCTCGTGAGCTCCCTGGAGGGGCCGCTCGCGCCCGGCGGCGGAGATCAGGGCACGCGCCTCCGTGGATACCTCACGGCTCCGCAGACGGGCGTTTACAAATTCTGGGTCGCCGGGAGCGATGCGGCCGAGCTGTGGATTTCCGATGACGACGAGCCCGTGAACCTTTTCCTGCGCGCGGCCACGGCGGGCGGAACCGGCTACCGGGCCTGGACGAATGTGAATGCCGGCAAGTCGGCGCTCCTCATGCTCCATGCCGGCCAGCGCTACGCGATCGACGTGCGGCAGGTCGATGCCGGGGGCGACGGGCACGTCTCTGTCGGCTGGCTGAAGCCTTCCGAGGGCGGCGTCGATCCGGCGAATGTGACCACGCCAGGCGAGGTCGTGCCGGCCTACGCGCTTTCTCCCTACGTCGAGCCGTCGATCATCAGCGGCCAGAGCACGCTTTTCGCCACGAGCATGACAGCGCAGGGCGGGGCCGTGACGAGCGGCTACGGCAGCGCGTCCCTGCGTCTGAGCGCCGACGAATCGCAGGCGGTGCTCACTTTCACCCATGCGAATCTTTCGAGCCCCCTGACCGGCGAGCACATCCATGCCGGGACGAATGGCGGAATCATCTTCGACATCGACACGGCGGCTCCGAATCCGGATGGCACGCGGACGTGGCAGATCGGGCCGGTCGCGCCATTCTCCGCGGCGGACATCCTGAATCTGATCAAGGCGGGCAACACCTACATCAACATCCACACGGCGAATTACCCGGCGGGCGAGATCAAGGGCTTCTTCAAGCTGCAGGCCGCTTCGCAGACTTTCACGGCCCCGGCGCCGAAGACGTGGACCGATCCGGAAAGCGCCGGGAGCCTGGAAAGCCGGCTCAACCGGAACGCGGCGTCGCGTTTCCTGGCGCAGGCGAGCTTCGGCGCATCACCGGCCGAGATTGCGCAGGTGCAGGCGCTCGGCTTCGAGGGGTGGATCGACGACCAGCTCACCAAGCCGGCCACGCTGCACTACCCGAATGTCTATGCGAACCGCAACCAGACCGACCCGGTCAATGCGACTTACGGCGGCACGCTGACATTCAATGCGTGGTGGCGCAATTCGGTCACGGGTGAGGACCAGCTCCGCCAGCGGATCGCCTTTGCGCTGAGCGAGATCATGGTCGTCTCGGAAAGCGGCCCGCTAGACGACAAGGCGAATGCGATCAGCAGCTACTACGACATGCTGCTGGGCAATGCGTTTGGCAGCGCCCGCACGCTGCTCCAGGATGTGACCTTGCATCCCGCGATGGGTCGCTATCTGGACATGCTCCGCAACCGCCGGCCCGACCTGGCCACCGGCCGCATCCCGAACGAAAACTACGCCCGCGAGATCAAGCAGCTCTTTTCCATCGGCCTCTACCGCATGCACCCCGATGGCTCGCTGATGCTGAACTCCAAGGGCGAGCTCGTCCCGACCTATGACCAGGACGCGATCATCGGATTCGCCCACGTCTTCACCGGATGGGACTATTTCTACACGGGCACGCAGACTTCGCAGACCGGTTTCAACGCGGCGGAAAACTGGATCAATCCGATGCGCGAGGTGGCCACGCTGCATTTCACCGGCCAGAAGCGGATTCTGAACAACGTCGTGCTGCCGGGCCTGGCCGTCGTCGGCGGACAGCCGCTCGATCCCTACAAGACGCACACCGCGACGCAGTACAACGACCCCGCCTACCAGGCGCTCCCCGCGCTGGAGCTCAGCGCCGCGCACGACGCGCTCTTCAAGCACCCGAACACCGGCCCGTTCCTCTGCCGCCAGCTCATCCAGCGGCTCGTCACGAGCACTCCCAGCCGGGGCTACATCTACCGGGTGGTGCAAAAGTTCAACGACAACGGAAGCGGAGTCCGGGGGGACATGGTCGCGGTCATCAAGGCGATCCTGCTCGATTACGAGGCGCGGTCTGCGGTGCTCCTGAGCCAGCAGGGCTATGGAAAGCTGCGCGAGCCCGTGGCCCGCGTCACGGCACTCGCCCGCGCGTTTCCCGCCCCGGCCCCGATCAGCGCCACCTACTCGCAGACGGCGAGCCTCATCAATGTCTCGACCAGCGCGAACCATCTCTATTCCTCCGGGCAGTCCGTGTTTCTTGAATTCTCGACCTCGACCTCTGGCGACCCGGGTTCGCCGGCCAATGCGACCTATAGCATCCTCTCCAGCCCCGCTCCGACCGCGACGAGCTTTTCCGTGCGGACGAAATCGATCGAAACGGGCGTCACTTACGCGCAAAGCGGCGGCATCGTCCGATTCACCGGTCCCAGCGGCGGCAATGGGTTCAAGTACGGCACCAATGAGGTCATCTACGCGGAGTATCTCGACGGCGTGCCCGCAGCCCTCACAAGCCTGGCCGATACGGTCGAGTACGTAAGCAGCGATGAGCAGGAACTTGTCATCGCCGCCCCGACCGCCAAGCGCGCCACCTATTCGCAGACGTCCACCTCCGGGACGACGGTCACGCTCACGACCACGGCCCACGGCTTCACGGCCGGCAGCAGTCTGCACATCGACTTCCTCAGCACCAGTGGCCTGCTGCCTGTCTCAGGCCTCTACACAGTCGTCGCAGTGACGGCCAATACCTACACGATCACTGCGGCGGAGGCCGCCGTTCGCAGCGGCACGGCCATCGCGATTCCCGCGGCGGACGTCCTCCCTTCAGTCACCGGCAATGCGCAGCTCACGCGGGTGGCGGACTCCGCCAACCGCAGCGGCCCGATGGCCGTGACCTATAGCGATTGGAATATGGACACGACTGAGACCGACCTGAACCAGACCCCGCTGCGTTCGCCCACGGTCTTCAACTACTTCCTGCCCGACTACCAGTTCCCCGGAATCCTCGGTGAGGCGGGCCTCATCACGCCGGAGTTTGAGATCACCTCGGAGACGAGCGTCATCCGCCAGGCGAATTTCCTCTACAACGGGCTCTTCAACGACGGCCTGAGCCAGCTTGGCCTATCGAGCTTCAAGAGCGGCGCGCGCGACATCTTTGTCGATCTGAGATCGTGGATGGGCATCGGCCCCGGCGGACTGCCGTGGACGCACGACACGAATCTCAATGCGTTCCTCGACGAGCTGAACACGCTCCTCATGGCCGGCCAGCTCCCGTCCACCGGCACAAATTCCTACGGAACGCCGCGCGTCATCGTCAATGCGAAGGACGCCATCCGCACCTACCTCGTCACCCTGCCGTTCACCAAGGCGATCACCACCATCTCCACGGCCAGTCCGTGCGTCCTGACGGTCAGCGCTCATGGGATGACCAACGGGCAGACGGTGACGATTTCCGGTGTGACCGGGGGTAATTTCTCGGGCGCCGGGATCAATGGCACCTTCACGGTCGCAAACGTCACCACCAACACCTTCACCGTGGGAGTGAACCGCACCAGCGGGGGCGCCACCGTGGTGCTGACGGCCGCCAATATCGCGACCCCGGCCGGTTTCCCTGACCTCGTCCGCGACCGCGTCCGCGGCGCCGTGCACCTCCTCATCACCTCGCCCGACTTCACCACCCAAAAGTAAAACCGTATGGACTCCAGAGACTTTCCCCACCTCGGCAACCGGCGCAGCTTTTTCCGCCAGGCCGCCTGCGCCGCCGTCGGCACCCTGAGCATCGCCACGACCTTGCGCGACCTGCGTTTCATCAATACCGCCGCGGCGCAGGGCACTCCGCTCACCGGCTACAAGGCGCTGGTCTGCATCTTCCTCTCCGGCGGCAATGACTCGAACAACCTCATCATCCCCGTCGGTTCGGAGTACGGAAACTACTCCGCCATCCGGCAAAACCTCGCGCTTCCCGAGGGGATGGTCCTGCCAGTGGTCCCGAATATCTCGGACGGGCACAGCTACGGGCTGCATCCCACGATGCCCGAGATCAAGACGCTCTTTGACGAAGGCAGCGCCGCCTTTGTTTTCAATATCGGCCCGCTGGTCCACCCGCTGACGCGCGCCCAGTACACCGCCGGCTCCGTGCCGAAACCGCCCCAGCTTTTCTCCCACAGCGACCAGGTCACGCACTGGCAGACCTCGCTGCCGGATCAGCCGCCGAAATCCGGCTGGGGCGGCCGCATCGCGGACCTCATCCATCCTTCGCAGTACCCCCTCATCGACGGCGTGCCCGCCGCGAACGCCGCAAAGATCGCGCTTTGCACCTCGCTCAATGGCGCAAACACCTTCGAGGTCGGCAACACCTTCGCCCAGTACCACGTCTCGACGGGCGGCGCGGTCACGCTCTCCAGCGTGACCGGCAACCGGCTCGTGGCGGTAAAAGACCTGCTCGGCATGAGCAGTCCCAACCTCCAGCGCACCGCCTACGCCAACGTGACGCGGAACGCGATCGATACGGGCGACCTGCTCAATGCCGCCGTCGCACCAACCAGCGCCTCGAATTACTGGTCCACCCCGTTTCCCAACACCACGTCTTCCAGTTCGCTGGGCAGTCAGCTCCGCATGATCGCCCGCCTCATCCATGCCGGCCGCCGCACATCGAGCGACACGCCCGCCGGCCTCGACATGAAACGCCAGATCTTCTTTGCCTCGGTCGGCGGCTACGACACCCACACGTCCCAGGTGCAGAACAACGGCGCGACCGAGGCCGACCGTGTGCTCGGCTCCCACACGAATCTGCTCAACGAAGTCAGCGAGGCCCTCTTCGCCTTTCAGCGCGCGATGCAGCAGATCGGAGCCGCCAATGAGGTCACCTCATTCACCGCGAGCGATTTTGGCCGCACCTGCCGGACCAATGGCCAGGGCAGCGATCACGCCTGGGGCAGCCACCACCTCGTGGTCGGCGGCGCGGTGAGGGGCAAGCAGACCTACGGCACCTTCCCCGTCATCCAGACGAACGGCCCGGACGCCGTCCCGACCTCCAACGAGGGCCGCTGGATTCCGACCACGGCCGTCGATCAATACAGCGCCACGCTCGCGAAATGGTTTGGCGTCTCCAGCGGCGACATGTCCACCGTCTTCCCGAACATCGGACACTTTGCCGCGTCCGACCTCGGCTTCATGACCTAGCGCCTTCCCGTCGCGGAGTCGCCGTCCTTTTCCGATGAAACCAAAGCGCCTTCTCCTCGGTGTCATCGTCCTCCTCGTGACGGGTGTCATCTTCTGGCTCGGCTCGCGCAGCGGCAGCCGCTCCCGCGAAGCGAAGCCCGCATCCGCCGGGGATCCGACGTTGGCTGCCGAGCCGGGAAAAAAAGCCGTCGCATCCGAAGCCGTCCGTCCGCCGGCCACCACAGCAGTCCCGCCAGCGCCTAGCGGTGTCATGCCGCCGCCTCCGGGCGACGCCCCCGCACCATCGGTGGACGACCTTCCGGCACCCGGCGCGACCGAGCCGGGCACGCTCCAGCCCGGCCGCCTCCGGGCGGACATCGAGGACGTGCAGTTCGCCCTCCGCGACTTCCGCACCGGGCTCGGCGGAAATCCGGTCGGCAACAACGCCGAGATCACCAAGGCGCTGCTCGGCGACAATGTGAAGCAGATCAAGATCCCCGTTCCCACTGGCTCCCAGATTAACGACCGCGGGGAACTCTGCGACCGGCTCGGCACGCCCTACTTTTTCCACCAGCTCTCGGCCATCCAGATGGAAGTCCGGTCCGCCGGCCCGGACCGGAAGATGTGGACCGCCGACGACGTGCAAAGGTAGGCCGCAGCGAGTCCTGCGGATCGTTTGCCGCCGCTCCGCGATTCATCCGCGAGGCGAAATTCGACGCTTGCGAGCCTTCCTCCCCGCGTCGCAAACTGCGCGCCCGTTTTCGCCCAACCGCCATACCTCTATGCCTAACTTCAAATTCGTGAACCACTCATGGGATGACACCAAAGCCGCCGCGCTCGATCCCGTCGGCCGCCTCATCTACCGCTCGAATATCCTCGGAGCAGACCAGCGCATCACGAACACCGGCGGCGGCAACACCTCCGCCAAGATCATGGAAAAGGACCCCCTCACCGGCGAGCAGGTCGAAGTGCTTTGGGTCAAAGGCTCTGGCGGCGACCTCCGCACTTCGCTGCGCGAGAATTTTTCCTCCCTCTACCAAAGCAAGCTTGTCGGCCTGCAAAAATCCTACGCCGGCATGGAGCCGCGCGGCCCAAAGAGCGACGCCGAGGACGCCATGGTCGGCATGTACACGCACGCCACTTTCAATCTCAACCCGCGCCCGTCCTCCATCGACACGCCGCTGCATTCCTTCATCCCGTTCAAGCACGTCGATCACATGCACCCAAACGCCGCGATCAGTGTCGCCGCGTCGAAAAACTCGGTGAAGCTCACGAAGGAAATCTACGGCGACGAGGTCATCCACACCCCTTGGCTGCGGCCCGGCTTCGAACTCGGCCTGGCGATGGAGAAAATCTGCAAGGATCACCCGAAGGCGAAGGGCATCATCATGGGCCAGCACGGCCTCATCAACTGGGCCAACGACGAAAAGGAGTGCTACGAGCTGACGCTCACGCTCATCGAGAAAGCCGCCGCATTCATCGAGGCGAAGTACGAGGCGAAAGGCGGAGACGCCAAGGTTTTCGGCGGACAGAAATACGCCTCCCTCGACGAAGCCGCGCGCCGCGCCGCGTTCGCTAGAATCCTCCCTTGGCTGCGCGGTCAGGTTTCGCAGAAAGCGCTCTTCGTCGGCACCATCCAGGACGACGAAACGATCCGCCGCTTTGTGAACTCGAACGACGCCCCGCGCCTCGCCGAACTCGGCACGAGCTGCCCGGATCATTTTCTCCGCACCAAGATCAAGCCGCTCTACGTGGACTGGAGCCCCGCGTCCGAAAACCTCGATACGCTCAAAACCAAGCTCCAAAGCGCCCTCGCCGCCTACCGCGAGGATTACGCCGCGTATTACAACCGCTGCAAGCACGCGAACTCGCCCGCCATGCGCGACCCGAATCCGACGGTCATCCTGATCCCCGGCCTCGGCATGATCGCGTGGGGCAAGGACAAATCCGAGTCCCGCGTCACCGCCGAGTTTTACAACTGCGCGGTCGAAGTCATGCGCGGCGCGGAGGCCATCGACGAATACATCGCGCTCCCGCAGCAGGAGGCCTTTGACATCGAGTACTGGCTGCTCGAAGAGGCCAAGCTCAAGCGCATGCCCGCCGAGAAGGAACTCGCGCGGCAGATCCACATCGTCATCGGCGCCGGCAGCGGCATCGGCAAGGAAACCGCGCACCGCCTCGTGAAGGAAGGCGCCCACATCGTCTGCGTCGATATGAACAAGGACGCCGCCGTCGCCACGGCGAAGGAGATCACCGACAAATACGGCGTCGGCATCGGCGTCGCCGGCTCGGGCATCTCCGGTTGCGGCCCCGCGCTCGGCCTGGCGGCCAACATCACCGACCGCGCCAGCATCCGCGCCATGCTCGATGACGTGGCGCTCGCCTACGGCGGCTTCGACGCCATCGAAGTCACCGCCGGCGTCTTCTGGCCGAGCGACACCGCGGGCCGCATCCCCGACGACAAATGGGCGTTCGTCTTCAACGTCAACGTCACCGGCAGCTACCTCGTCGCCGACGAAGCCGCGAAGACATGGAAGGAACAGGGCCTCCGCGGCGCGCTTGTCCTCACCACCAGCGCGAATGCCGTCGTCGCTAAAAAAGGGAGCGTCGCCTACGACTGCTCCAAAGCCGCCGCGAACCACCTCGTCCGCGAACTCGCCATCGAACTCGCCCCGCTCGTCCGCGTGAATGGCGTCGCCCCCGCGACCGTCGTGCAAGGCTCCGCCATGTTCCCGCGCGACCGCGTCATCGGCTCCCTCGCGAAATACGCGATTCCTTACACCGATGACGAACCCACCGAATCGCTGGTGAACAAGCTCGCGCAATTCTACGCCGACCGCACCCTCACCAAAGCGCCCATCACCCCCGCCGACCAGGCCGAAGCCTACTTCCTCCTCGTCAGCAAACGCCTCAGCAAAACCACCGGCCAAGTCATCACCGTGGACGGCGGCCTGCACGAGGCGTTTCTGCGCTGAGCTGCGGAATTGCCGCGCCGCCCTTCGCGCCGTAGCTTTGCCGCCATGAACACCGCCAAACCCCAGCTGCAAACCGACGCCGAGCGCCGGCTCGAGCTTGCGCGGCAAGCGTTCAAGGATTTTTCCGCGATCTGCTTCTGGTCCTATCCCGCAGACTTGGAGATCGGTGAAGAAGACGTCTCGTGGATCATTCGCGGACTACGGCAGGAGGGTGGACATCGAGGCTATCGAAGGGCCGCCGAGCTATGCCGCTAGGTGACTTCGAGCGGCAGGTGCTCCGAGTCATTGCGGCCAATCGGAATCCAGACAGTTACGTTGCCGGCGCCACGGTGCTTCATCAGTCCGCCGATTCGCCCCGCGCGTCGCGCGACGTGGATGTCTTCCATGATACCGCGCCGAGCCTTGCGGCTGCGGTAATCGCGGATTCCACCTCGCTGCGCAGCGCTGGGTTCGAGGTCGAGGTGACCATGGCCGAGTCATCCTTCCACCGCGCAGAAGTCCGCCGCCACGAGAGCCGGACAAAAATTGAGTGGGCCTGCGACAGTGCCTTTCGCTTTTTCCCGACCGAGCCGGACGTGGAACTCGGCTGGCGGCTCAACTTCTGGGATGCCGCGACCAACAAGCTGCTCGCCTTCGTCGGTCGCATGAAACTCCGAGACTACCTCGACGTGCTCTTTCTCCATGAGAAGCATCTGCACCTTGCCGCACTCGCCTGGGCTGCTGCGGGCAAAGATCCCGGTTATTCGCCAGAGAAGATCATCGACATGGCGAGTTGGCAGACGCGGATGTTCACCGACCCCGCCGAAGGGCGTCTCACCGCCGCGCGCCTCGCCGTCGATTTGGTCGAATTAAAGCAGAAATGGGCCACCGCTGCTGAGGAAGCAAGGAACCTCATCTCACAACTCCCCCCCGCCGAAATGGGCTGCCTCTACCTCGACCCCACCGGCCGCCCCGTCTGCCCCGACCCCGCGTCCCCCGAGTTCCCGAAACTCACCCGCCACTTCGGCACCGTCCGCGGCGCCTGGCCGCAGATCGTGGAAGGCACCTGATCCGAATCAGAAGCTGGCGGGTGAGCCCCGGAACGAAGCCATTTCGGTCAGCATGGGCGCGGCTAGCAATGATTGCATGCGGCAGATGGTAGTCGGATCTCGATCGGTAAATTCTTCCGCGCTCCGAAAGCTCAAGATTTGGAACGAGGGCCAATCTACTCTCGCAAGTTTGACGTCATCCTGAGTTATTGGGGCCGCTCGTTCGACAAGAAAACTCATCGTCCCATGTCCCCTCCTAACCGCCTCATACTTTCCTCGCTCTGCCTCGCCCTCGTTGCCAGCTGCGCCACGCCACGCGAAAAGCTTGCCGATCACCCGCAAGCAAACGCCAACCGCGCCTGGATCACTCGGCATGACCTCAAGCCGGACTTCGCGCGCGAAAAGACCTACATCGAGCAGAGGCGGGCCCAGGTGGGCGTGCGCAGATCATCGCCGGTCACGGCGCTTTGCTTCTGCGGCGGCGGATTGCGGAGCGGCACCATCTCCCTCGGAGTGCTGCAGGGGCTCGAGGAAACCGATCTGCTCCGGCGCGCGGATTACCTCAGCACGGTCTCGGGTGGAAGCTACACGGGTGCCTGGTTCGCTTCCCATCTACTCCCCCAGGCTTCCGCTTCGGTGCGGAACGAAAAGGCTCTCCTCTACAAACAATACGCCGATTACCAAGCCGACCGCACCGCACTGTTGCAGACAGAGCCAGTCGGCGACGGAGATTACTCTCCATCGCGCCGCACCGGGCCAGTTGATCGCCTGACCGATCGGCGCGGCTTTTTTTTCGGGAAGTCCAACTGGCGGGGTTTCACAGAATTTCCGGTGCACTATGCGTGGCGACTGCCGCTCAATGCGTTCTTCGACCTCGCACTGCATCTCAAACCCGTGCGCGGCAAAGGCAACTGGTATCACACGAGCCACTACTACAAAGGGGCGATCCAGCGCACTTACCTGAGTCCACCGAAGACACCTATCGCGGGTCAGGAAACCGATCCCACCGGCTTTTTCAAAGGACGGCCCCATCGTCTCTCGCTCTCGGAAATGAATCCGCCGGGCGGCCAGGCTCCGTATCTCGTCATCAATGGCGCGCTCATCAATCGTCGGCCCGAGGTTAAAGCTGTAGGCGAAGTGCTGCCGTTCGAGTTCTCGCGCTACGCCGTCGGCGCACCCCAGCTCGGCTATGTGCCGGCGAGCGATTTCGGCTTCCCCAGCCTCGGCGAATTGCCAGCCGACGGCCAGCACCGCCGCACGGTGCATCGCACTAACTCCCTCGCCTCCCTTCCCTTTCTCCAGACCAAGCCGATCTCGCTCGCGGATGCCGTCGCTGCTTCGGGCGCGGCTGTGGATGCTGCGGCCTTTGCGGCAAAGGGTGACCCTGTGGCGCCGGCCTTTACCGATCCCGCCAAGCGAGAGATCCCGGTCGTGCGCAGCGCATGGTTGAACTGGGACACGACGCTGAAGCTCTTCAATGCCAACCTGCGCTATCACAACCGCAACTTTGCCATGCAGATCGGGGACGAGCCCAAATACCCGTGGTCGCTCGCAGACGATCTGCGCGACCGCCTGCGCGAGACGACCACCGATCGCTTCAATCCCACGATGCGCTCCAATAGCCTCTATGTCTCCGACGGCGCTCATTACGACAACCTCGCCGTCTTCGCCATGCTCGAACGGCCCGAGGTCGAGGAAATCTGGTCCTTCGACACCGGGTGCGACGGGAGTTACAAATTCAACGACTTGAACCGCCTTCGCCAACTCGCAAAAGCAGCCGGCTGGAGCCAGCTCGACGCGTGGGAAAATGGGCGCAGGATCTTTGTGGATAGGGGAAACGAGAGCAAGGTCGCGTTGGATGAACTTCTCGACGACGGCGCGACTGCGACTGAGGCGCGCGTGTGGCAGCGAGATGAAAGCCCCGTCTTCCACACGAAGCTGCGCCGTGGCGGACGAACGGTCTCGCTCTGGTACGTGAAAGTCAGCTACCGCGATGGCGATGGAATTCCCGCGGGAAAAAACCAGAGGACTCTCTCACGCGTCGGTGCCGCGAAAGGGAAACCAACTCGCGACTTCCTCGCTGAATACAAGCGCGGCCTGCATGGCAACCGCACCACGGCGTCCCGGTTTCCCCACACCAGCACCGCCAATCTCTCTTACACGCAAAACGACTTCGACGCCTACCGTGAGATGGGGCGCGTCCTGGCTCATACGCTCGCAGTCGAGCGCAAAAAATAGCGGTCGGCACTGAGTAACGCTCGAGCTTCGCGCAGACCAGCTGGGTGGACGCCTTACTTCCGCTCCTTGAACGCGAAGAGCTTCGTCTCCGTCCGCACGTAGAGCGTGTCGTCCACGATGGCGGGAGTCGCGGCGATGCGCTCTTGGAAGTCGGTGCGCCAGCGGACTTCGGGCTTCGCGCCGACGGCGAGGGGGGCGGCTTTGCCGTCGAGGTTAAGGAGGAAGATGTGGCCGTCGGCGGCGATGGGGGGCGTTGAAGGAACCGGAAGGTCCGAGGTGCCGTTGCTCGAAACGTGGGACACCGAAGATGCCAGCTCGTGGGCGGGCTGCGGAGGGGGGCGCATCAGCTCGCGAAACGGTGGCAGGCGAAGGCGGCGGCTTTGTCGCCGGTGTCGAGGAGGGCTTCGAGGCGGGTGACTTCGCGCTGCCATTGCTCAGAGCTGCGGAGCAGGGGTTCGCGGCGGGACTCGGTGAGTTCGCCGAGTTGGGCCAGTCGCCAGAGTTCTTGCTTCGCGGCGCGCAGGTAGAGTTGGGCGTTGAAGAGGTCGGGCTCTTCGATGAAGCCGAGCTTCCGGTGCCATGCGACGCTCGCTTCGTTCGCCAGATGCCAGCGCGAGAACCTCTTCGCGTCGGATCGCAGCCGCGGAGGGGTGGCGCTCCCTTCTACCAGCGGCCAGCGAGCGTCGGTCAAATCCGACGACATGAACGGAGCCGTCCCGCTGCTCGACGCGATGTTTCTCAAGCGCCGGAGTGACTACGCCGCCACCGGATGCGAAGTGTCGGATGCCGGCGTGCCAGCGCCAGGCGGGCTCACCGGATATATTCTTCCGGCTTCGGCGCGTCCCATTTTTTCGGGTGAAAGGGCGGGCCGGCGTCGAAGGGCGGGCCGCACTTTGGCAGGAAGCGGTCGCGGTCGAAAAGCGGGCGTTGTTTGCGCGGGAGTTTCTCGCCCCGCTTCGCGTTCCGGCGGCGGGACGCGGCGGTGGCGTGGTAGCGGAGGTAAAGCGCGTGGTCTTCGTCCGAACCGCTGCCGAGCATGTCGAGGAAGAAGCCGCCGTGCATCCCACGCGGGGTGGCGACGAACGATTCCTCGCGCAGGTCGTTGCGCCACAGACGCGCGTAGAGCGCGCGGTCGTCGAGGTGATTCGTGCGCAGGATGAGCGTCCTCATGCACGCGAGCGCGCGGACCATCCGCCACAGCGTCGCGGGCAGGGCTTCGTCGGGGAGTTCGTCCGGGTGGGGGAAAGTGCCGGCGCGGATTTCGAGTTCGTCCAGCACTGGGGCGGGCGGCGCGGATTCGAGCGCGAAGAATTCATCAATCGCCCCGCGCTCGCTCGGCTTCGGAGAGCTGCGGTTTGCCCGCCGGCGTTTCTTTGCCATCGAGAACCGTCCGATAACAGTCGCGTGCGGGAGTGTCGAGCGGCGTGACCGCGTCATCGGCTCCCTCGCGAAATACGCGATTCCTGACACCGACGACGAAGCCACCGAATCCCTCGTCAGCAAACTCGCGCAATTCTACGCCGACCGCACGCTGACCAAAGCGCCCATCACCCCCGCCGACCAGGCCGAAGCCTACTTCCTCCTCGTCAGCAAACGCCTCAGCAAGACCACCGGCCAGGTCATCACCGTGGACGGCGGCCTGCACGAGGCGTTTCTCCGGTAAAGCCGCGCGACTTAGCTGCCGCCTGCTGGGCCGGACTCAGCGGGCGGGTCCGAGGACTCCTCGGCGAACCACGCCTCCACCTTCTTCCGCGCCCACGGCGTCTTGCGCAGGAAGGTTAGGCTCGATTTCACGCTCGGATCCACGAGGAAGCAGCGGATTGGAATCCGCCACCCCATTTCCTCCCAGCCGTGGCGTGTGACGAGGTGGATGACGATCGCCTCGAGCGTGACGCCATGCAGAGGATCGCGCGGATGGGATGAAGGCGACGGCATGAGACGAGAATGTGGCGCACCAGACGCGGGCCGCACAATGCAAACGACGGCCGGCGTGAAGTGCGCCCGTGATGCGGATTGATTCTTTCGCACGAAAACACCAGCCTCCACGCCGTTCGGCATTCACGCTGAATGCCGGGTTCGCAACAGAAGCAAACACCATGAAAATCCTCCCGCTCGTCTTGCTCTCCCTTGCTCTCACCCTCCCGGTACTCGCAGCCGAGCGGGACGAAGGCTTCCGCGCAGCATTCGGCCCCCGCTTCCGGGCCCCCCACGCCGCTCCGCCGAAGCAGGCGCCGAGGAAGGGCCTCGACTCGATTCATCGCTGGAACGAAATCGCGATCAACGCCGCCGGCCTCGACCACACTCCCGTCGCGCCCGGGGAAAGCCGGGTCTTTGGTGAGCAACTGGGCCCGTGCCGCTCCAGTCGCGCGATGGCCATCGTTCACATCGCGGTTTTCGATGCCGTGGACGCCGTGGTCGGCGGCTATGAAAGCTACACCCACGTCCAGGCGCCGCGCGGCCCGGTCTCGCTCGATGCGGCCATCAGTCAGGCCGCGCACGACACGCTGGTGGCGCTCTACCCGTCCCAGGCAGATCGTTTCGACGCATGGCTGGGCGAAGACCTCGCCGCGATCCGCGACAAAAAGGAAAAGACCAACGGCCTCGGCCTCGGCCAGCGGGCCGCCGCCGCGATCCTCGGTCTCCGGCTCAGCGATGGATCAGAGATCCCGGAGCCCCGCGTGAACACCGACCACCCCACGAGCGACCTGCCCGGCCGCTGGCGGCAGGATCCCATCAGCCTCATCCCGCTCGCGCTCGGCGCGCACTGGAGCGAGTGCATTCCATTCGTCCTCGATTCGTCCGACCAGTTTCGCGTCCCGCCGCCCCCGGCCATGACGAGCCCCGCGTACACCGCAGCATTCAGTGAAGTGAAACGCCTCGGCGGGGACGGAGTGACCACGCCGACGCAGCGCACGCCGGAGCAGGCTTTCATCGGCACATTCTGGGCCTACGACGGCACGCCCAGCCTGTGCGCGCCGCCCAAGCTGTACAATCAGATCGCGATGCGTATCGCTGACCGGACAAGACTGAGCGTGATCGAACTGGCCCGGCTCATGGCTTTGGTGAATGTCGCGATGGCCGACGCCGGGACGGCCGTCTGGGATTCAAAGTACCACTACGATTTCTGGCGGCCTGTCACCGCCATCCGCGAGTCCGACCCCGGCACCGGCCCCACCGGCGCGGGCGACGGCAATCCCGCGACCATCGGCGACCCGGCCTTCTCCCCGCTCGGCGCGCCCGCGAGCAATCTCTCCGGGCCGAACTTTACGCCGCCTTTCCCCGCCTATCCCTCCGGCCACGCCGGTTTCGGCGGCGCGCTCTTCCAGATCCTCCGCCGGTTTTACGGGACCGATCGCATCCCTTTCACCTTCGTATCGGATGAATTCAACGGAGCGACCAAAGACAGCAACGGCATGGTGCGTCCGCTGCGGCCGCGCAGCTTTTCCTCGCTCTCGCAAGCCGAGGAGGAGAACGGCCAAAGCCGCATCTACCTCGGCATCCATTGGTCTTTCGACAAGACGGAAGGCATCTCCCAGGGCCGCCGCGTCGCCGACTACGTCTTCCGAAACGCCTTCCTCCCGCTCCGCCGCTGAGGCGGCCGCGGGCTACTTCCGCTCCTTGAAAGCGAACAACTTTGTCTCCGTGCGCACGTAGATGGTGTCGTCCACGATGGCGGGAGTGGCGGCGATCCGCTCTTTGAAGTCGGCGCGCCAGAGGACTTCGGGCTTCGCGCCGGCTGCGAGCGTGGCGGCCTTGCCGTCGAGGGTCACCAGATAGATGCGCCCGTCGGCGGCGACGGGGGAGGCGTAAAAGGAGCCGGGGATTTCAAGGCGCTGCTGCTCGTAATGCGGCGTGCCGGTCGCGGCGTCGAAGGACGAGGCGAGGCCGCCGTCTTTGACCATGAAAAGCGCGCCGCGGTAGAGGAGCGGACTCGGCACGTAGGGGAGGCCTTTGGTTTTTTCCCACGCGACGTGCGTGGCGGTGATGTCACCGCTGCCGCCTGGTTTCACGGCGATGAGGCGGTTCTTGCCGCGCTTGAGGAAGCCGATCATCCCGTCCCACTCGGCGCGGGTGATGAAGCCGTCGTGGTCGGTGTCGTTTGAGGAAAAGAAATCCTTCATCGGCGTGGCCTGCGCTTCCGCTGCGGAAAGCCGTCCGTCCTTGTCGGCATCGGGCGCGATGAGCTGGTCGAATGTCGGCATCGGCGAATCCTCGCCCGCGGGCGACCAGCCGGCAAAGTAGAGCAGGCCTTGGCCGACGACCGGCGACGCGCAATTGACCGCCGGCAGTTCACGCACCAGCCAGCGCTCGGCGCCGGTGCGCAGGTCGTAGGACTTCATCGCCAGGCCGCCGGGTGCGATCAGTTCTTTCACGCCGTCGTGCTCCCAGATCGCGGGCGTCGAGTAGCCGGTGAACATGCCGGGGCGCGCGGCCTTCCACACCTGCCTGCCAGTCGCGGCGTCGAGCGCGAGGACGGCGGAGTCGGCTTTCAAATCGCGGACGAGGACGACGATGCCATCCGCGAGAATCGGCGAGGTGCCGCTGCCGAAGTCGTTGTTTGTCTCCGCGCACGGGAGCGCGTGCCGCCAGAGTTCCTTGCCGGAAAAGTCGTACGCGATAAGCCCGCACGAGCCGAAATAAACGACGACGCGCTCGCCGTCGGTCGCGGGGGTCGCAGCGGCCGGGCTGCCCTGTCCGGCGAGGAATGCCTCGATCTTTTCCGCGCCCGCATCGCGCCGCCACAGCTCCTTGCCCGTCGCGCGGTCGAGGCACAGCGTCCACAGCTTCCCGCCGTCGAATGCCGTGAGAAAAATGCGGTCCTTCCAAATGCAAGGCGACGACGGCCCCGACGGCGTCGCGACTTGCCAGAGCACGTTTTTCTCCGGCCCGAATTCGGCCGGCGGCTTCTCACCGTCCGCGACGCCCGCGCCGTCGGGTCCGCGGAAGCGCGGCCACTTCGCATCTCCGGCGAAGGCGGGAAGTGAGGCGGAAATGAGGACGGCGGCGAGGAGCGTTTTCATGGGCGGCGATTGCAGCGGCTATCCGCTGCGCTGGCGAGCAGTGATGCTAATTCAGCTCTCGGACTGACTGGAAAACCGTCGTTCCCAGTCACGCGTTTCACGGCTGCGGCTTGCCCGCATTTGCTGGCGCGCATACGAATGCCGGATGGAATTGCAGCCCGCCCTCCAGACTCACTTTGGCCACGATGGCTTCCGCGACGGACAGGAGGCCGTGATCCGCGCGCTGCTTGCCGGCGAATCGGCGCTCGCGCTTTTTCCCACGGGCGCGGGGAAGTCGCTTTGCTACCAGCTCCCGGCGGTGTTGCGGGAGGGGACGGCGCTCATCATTTCGCCGCTGATCGCGCTGATGAAAGATCAGGTCGATGCGCTGCGGGCCCGCGGCATCGCGGCGGCGCGGCTCGACTCCAGCCTCACGGCGGAGGAGACGCAGCGGGTGTATGCGGATTTGCGCGAGGGAAAGTTGAAGCTGCTTTACGTCGCGCCGGAGCGGCTCTCGGGCGAGGCGTTTCTGGAGCGGATTCGGCGGGTGAAAATCTCGCTGCTGGCGATTGATGAGGCGCATTGCATTTCGGAATGGGGCCACAATTTTCGCCCGGAGTATCTGCGCCTCGCGCGCGTTGCCGAGGAGCTGGCGCTGCGCCCCGTGCTCGCGCTCACGGCCACGGCGACGCCGGATGTCGCGCGCGATATTTGCACCGCGTTCGGCATTGCGCCGCAGCGTCATGTGCAGACTTCTTTCCGTCGGAAAAACCTGCATCTGCGCGTGACCCCGTGCGCCGCGCGCGAAAAGCTGGCGGTGCTCACAAAGCGCCTCGCCAGCGCGAAGGTCCGGCCCGCGGTGGTGTATGTCACTTTCCAAAAAACGGCCGAGGACGTGGCCGCGCACCTCGCGCGGGCGGGGCTGGCGGCGCGGGCGTATCACGCGGGGATGACGGCGGAGGATCGCGATGCGACGCAGGAGGCGTTCATGCGCGGCGAGTGCGAGATCATCGTTGCGACGATCGCGTTCGGCATGGGGATCGACAAGGCGGACATCCGCAGTGTGATCCACTTCAACCTGCCGAAGACGCTCGAAAACTATCAGCAGGAAATCGGGCGTGCAGGCCGCGACGGACAGCCTGCACTCTGCGAATTGCTCGCTTGCGCCGATGACGCAATCCCGCTGGAAAACTTCACGCTCGGCGACACGCCGACGCCCGAAGCGGTCGAGGCTCTCGTCCGTAAGATGCTCGGCTCGGGCGAGACGTTCGATGTGAGCCGCTACGACCTCAGCCAGGAAACCGACATCCGCCCGCTCGTCGTGGAGACTG
>JANOBH010000449.1:0-9389 GCA_031411535.1 Chthoniobacter sp.
TTTTGGGCTTCGACTTTCGACATGCACCAGGTGCGGGAGATGTCGGAGCGGTCGGCGGTGTACGATGTGGATGGAAAGGTGTATTCGCGGCTGCAGGGGGAGAACCGGGTGACGGTGCGGCTGGGGGAGGTTTCGCCGTATTTTGTGAAGGCGCTGCTTTCGCGGGAGGATACGCGCTTTTATGAGCATCGGGGGGTGGACCCGATCGGGATCGCGCGGGCGGTGGTGCGGAATCTGACGGCGGGTTCTGCGCGGGAGGGTGCGAGCACTTTGACTCAGCAACTGGCGCGGAACAGCTATCCGACGGGGCTCGGGTCGAGGAAGAGTCTGCACAGGAAGGTGCTGGAGGCGTTTGTGGCGGCGCGGATCGAGCAGCATTACTCGAAGGAGGACATCCTGGAGGCGTATGTGAACCGGATCTATTTCGGGGCGACGGTGTATGGGATCGAGACGGCGAGTCTGACTTATTTTGGGAAGCACGCGAGCGAGCTGTCGCTGGGGGAGGCGGCGATGATCGCGGGGATCATCCGGGCGCCGTCGCACTTTTCGCCTTTCAAAAACCTGAAGGGTGCGCTGCGGGAGCGGGATGGGGTGCTGGGGCGGATGGTGAAGCTGGGGAAGATCAGCGAAGGGGAGGCGGACAAGGCGCGGGATGCGGCGCTGGTGCTGGCGAAGAAGCGGCCTTTTGCGGCGCAGGAAAACTACGCGATGGACCTGGTGCTGCGGGAGCTGGATGAGCTGCTGACGGATGACCAGAAGGCGTACGGAGGGATGAAGATTTACACGACGATCGACCCGGCGCTGCAGAAGGTGGGGGAGGTTTCGATGGAGGCGGAGCTGCGGAAGATCGAGGGGAGGCCGGGCTACAAGCATCCGAAGAAGGGGGACTTTACCGCGGAGGCGAAGTCGGCGCAGCAGGCGCCGCCGTATCTGCAGGGGGCGCTGGTGGTGATCGACAATGCGTCGGGGGGAATCCGGGCGCTGGTGGGTGGGCGGGATTTTTCGGAGAGCCAGTATAACCGGGCGATTGCGACGCCGGCGACGCGGCAGGTGTGCTCGACGTTCAAGCCGTTTGTGTATGCGGCGGCGTTTGGGAAGGGGATGCTGCCGGGGACGCTGGTGGATGACGGGCCGATCGGGCAAGGGGAGATCCGCGGGGCGGCGAACTGGACGCCGGGGAATTCGGACGGGACGTACAAGGGAAATCTGCGCGCGGAGGAGGGGCTGATCCTTTCGCGCAATACGATGAGTGTGCGTGTGGGCGAGCGCGTGGGGCTGGATGAGGTGGCGAAACTGGCTGCGGCGGTGGGGCTGGATGCTGTGCCGAAGGGACCGGCGGCGTACCTCGGGGCGCTGGAGGCGAATGTGCTGGATGTGACGGCTGCGTACTCGGTCTTTGCGAACAATGGGGTGCGGCGGCAGAGCTACATCATCGAGCGGATCGACGATGCGAACGGGGAGACGATCTACCGTGCGGCGCACGTCCAGACGCAGGCGCTCGATCCGGGGGTGAGCTGGATGGTGACGGGGGCGCTGGAGAAAGTGATGGAGCGGGGGACGGCGGCGGGCGCGAAGAAGATGGGATTTGCGAAACCGGCGGCGGGGAAGACGGGAACGAATGACGACTACCACGATGCGTGGTTTGTGGGCTACACGACGGCGCTGACGTGCGGGGTGTGGGTGGGAATGGACCAGCCGCAGACGATCGCGCCGCGCGCGTATGGCGCGGCGCTGGCGCTGCCGGTGTGGGTGGATGTGATGAACGGGGCGTCGCCGCAGCGGTATCCGGCGCGCGATTTCAAGCCGCCGGTGCCGCTGCGGCGCGCGACGGTGTGCGGGGTCTCCAATGAGCTGGCGACGGCGGGCTGTGAGCGGGCGGGAACGGCCTACACGGCGGAGCTGCCGGAAACGCGGATGCCGCAGGACGTGTGCGGAATCCACCAAGGCGGGGTGATGGCGGATGCCGAGCGGGAGCGGGAGCCGAAACGCTCGGTGCCTCAGAGCATCCTCCGCTCATTCAAAAGATTTTTTGGCGGTGAATGAGGAAAACTCAGCCGCGCCGAACTGTTTCCCAACAAAGGCGGGTGCCGCCGGGTGATAGGGAAACCTGAGAAATGTAACGCTCACGTGACAATGGGCATTGCATATTTTTTTCAAATTCCTATTTAAACCAGCCCCTGTGCCCCACCATCCGCCCCAGTGAGCTATCGCCTCGATCGTTTTGAAATGAAGTTTGTCATCGCGCGTGAACAGCGTGATGCGCTCATGCCGCGCCTGCTTCCGCACCTGCGCGCGGACGCGAATGCGGGCGACAACGCTTTTTACCCGATCATCAGCCTCTACTACGACAACGCGGACCGGGACTGCTACTGGGAGAAACTGCGCGGGCTGGGTAGCCGGCGCAAGATGCGGGTGCGCGTCTATGGCAGCCTCGACGGAAAGGTGCCGCCCACGTCTTTCATCGAGGTGAAGCACAAGTGCGATTCGCGGATTGTGAAACGGCGCGCGCAGATGCCGCTGGAAGCGGCGCTGAAGGCCGGCGCGGGCGAGGATCCCGGCGTGGCGCTGAACTTTGCGGATCAGAAGGTGGTCAATGAAATCCACGGGCTCGTGCATGGGCGCGGCTTTCTCCCGCACTGCTGCATGCGCTATGACCGGCAGGCATTCGCAGACGTGAATCCGGCGTCCGATCTGCGGATCACTTTTGATACCGCCATCGGCTACCGGATGGACAATCTGACGCCGGTGCCGGACGACCGGGCATTCACCGACTACCTGCTGAATGAGGGTGACTCGGTCATGGAGGTGAAAGTGACCGGCTCCGTGCCGTACTGGCTGCCGCGGATGCTTGGCGCTGCGGGGTGCATCCTGACGAGTCACAGCAAGTACTGCAACGCGCTCGCCGCGGGCGATCCGGCGGTACGGAAAAAGACTGGCGGCCAGGTGGCGCATGCTGCGGCGATCGCGGCAAGGGCCTCCCACGACACGACACCGGGCGGCGCGCCCGAGACTGTCCCGGCCATAGCCTGAAGAATCATGGATACACTGCACGAACTAATTGAATTCATCCGCGGCGTCGTGGGCTATGACCTGCCCACTCCGCACATGCTGGAAATCCTCCTCGCGCTGACGCTGAGCTTTTCGCTCATGTGCCTGATTTCGGCGGTGTACAAGCGCACCTACCGGGGCTCGGACTATTCGCAGGACTATGTGCATACGCTGATCATCCTCGGCACAGTCGTCTCGGTGGTCATCATGGTGGTGCGCGGCGATTCGGCGACGGCCTTCGGCATGTTCGCGGCATTTTCGATCATCCGCTTCCGCCGCTCCGTGCGGCAGTCGCGGGACATCGGCTTCATCTTTCTGGCGATGGCTGCGGGGCTCGGCGTGGGAGCGCGGCAGTATGGGCTCGCGACGATGACGACGATCATCATCTGCGCGATGATCTTTGTATTCTCGCGGGCGGACGTCTTTGCGCCTCTGCGGCTTTCTCATTTTCTGCGGGTGCGCGTGACGAACGATGTGGACTATGACAGTGCGTTCACGCCCTGCTTTGCGGAGTATCTCACGCACCGGGAGCTGATCTCGGTCGAGTCCATCCAGGCCGGCATGATGACCGAGTTGCGCTTCAATGTTTCCCTGAAAGACGAAAGCCATCCCGGCGCATTCGTCGCCGCGCTGCAGCAGCTCAATGGCAACAACCGCATCCTCCTCACGGCGGCGGCGAGCAGCCTCAGCATGAGCGAATAGACCGTTTCCATGACGCCTCCTCGAACCTCTCAAACCTCCGCCACGCGCCTTCGAATGGCGGGGTTCTCCCTGATGGAGATCCTGGTCGTGGTGGCGATCATCCTCGTCCTCGCGGCCATCTCGGTCCCGGTGTATTCCTCGATCCGCAGCCGCTCGAACAAGACGGTGGCGATGAACAACATGAGGCAGATTACGACGGCGATGATCAGCTACGCCGGCCAGACCGACGGCGAGTTTCCGCTGGAAAACATCGGCACGGGGGAGACCTGGGGCAACGCTGCCACCTCCGCGGCGGACAAGGTCTGGTACAATGCCCTTCCGCGCCTGCTGGGAAACAAAGGCGTGGGCAATTACGCAAACAGCCCGCGCGATTTTTACACGAAGGAGAATCTTCTTTTCCTTCCCGGAGCGCACTATCCGGCGTCGGACAAGAAGCTCATCCGCCCCCTGTTTGCCTTTGCGATCAATACGAAGCTCCAGCGCAAGGATGAAAGCGGATCCAAGACGAAAGCGAAGCTGAGCCAGATCACCAATCCGTCCCGGACGGTCGCGTTTATGGAAGGCGGGCTCCCTGGGGAACCGAAGGCCGCGGCGGTGCAGCCCAAATACGAGGGGGAATGCAAATCAGCGGGACGGTCATTCGTCGAGCGCTATGGTGGACAGGGCGTGCTCACATTCATCGACGGACACGCCGAGAGCGTCAGTGTGAAGGATATCCTGACCGAAACCGGGCGGATCATCCATCCGCAGGCGAACATCATCTGGACGCGGACGCCAGAGGAGGATCCGAACGCCGATCCCCCGAAGCAGTAGCGGTGAGGCTTTTGTGCTCCCGCAGGCGGGTTGCTATTCTGTCTGGCGGCCCTAACTTTTCTTTGTTCGGCGCGGCCCTGGGTACGTTCTCGGCGCCGCGCTTTTCTTTTCCGCTATGTCCCGTTGCTTCCCCTTGGTTCTGATCCTGATTCTCCTCGCGTTCGGCACGGCAGTGCAGGCGCAGGTGGTCATCAGTGAAATCCACTACCACCCGGTCGAACTGCCGGCCTTTGACGCCAGTGGAAATCCCGTCTTCCAAGGGACTGCGATCGCGGCCGACCTGGCCGACGACGTGCACGAGTTCGTCGAAATCTACAACGCCGGCTTGGCGGCCGTGGATGTGGGCGGCTGGAAACTTTCCGGCGGGATCGACTTCACCCTCCCCGCGGGCACGACGATCCCGGCGGGCGGCTACAAGGTCGTCTCGAAAAACCCGGCGCGCCTCCAGACCGTGTACGGCCTCGCCGGCGTGCTCGGGCCGTTCAGCGGAACGCTCAGCAACAAGGGTGACACCGTCCGGCTCAAGGACGTTCCCGGCAACACCCTCGACTCGGTCAGCTATGAGCGGTCGTTCCCGTGGCCGAACAGCCCGGACGCCCTCGGCGCGGCCGATGATTACACCCTGCTCACCACGGCGTCCTATCAATACAAGGGCCGCTCGCTTCAGCGGGTGAGCGCGAGTGCTCCATCGAACGACGCCGCCAACTGGCTCGCTTCGCCGCTGGGTGGCGCGCCCACACCGGGTTTGGCGAACGCTGTCACGCGTGTCGTGCCGAAGCCGGTGGCCGTCGGTTTCAGCGCGGTCCAGGCGACCGATGATTCGCCGGTCATCCGGCAAAACAATCAAGTGCGAGTGGCCTGCACCTTCTCGAGCACGGATTCCCTCTCGAACGTGCAGGTGGAGTTCTTCGTGGAGAACGTGAACTCCTACTCCGAGACGCATTACTTCGTGACGATGGACCCGTTGGGAAACGGCCAATTCACCGCGACACTGCCAGCGAACGACGCGACGGGCGTTGCCGCGCCGGCGAATATCACGACAGATCGCAGCGTCGTGCGATACCGCATCAAAGCCGACCGCGGCGACGGCCCCGAGCAGGTCTTCCCGCGCACCGACGACGCGGCCATCGTCCCGGTCGGACTGACCGCACGCGAGGCGTGGCAGACTTACTTTGTGCAGCCCGTGCGGACGACGACGAAGACGGCGATCTACGATGTCTTCGTGTCGAGCAGCGACGCGACCTCCGCCTCGTTCAACGGCCAGAACGGGCTCGCGGCGATGAACTACAACATCACCGGGAGTCCCAGGCGCGTGACGGCTTCCGCAAACACCGGACTGCCGCGCGACATTCCGTATGTGCCTGCCACCGCGCAGATATGGAACGGCAGCGTGCCATGTATTTTCGTGGTCGATGGCGTCGTCCGCGACGCGACCCTGCGCTACCACGGCAGCCGCTACAACCGCAGCGCGGCCCGCAATTCCTTCAAAGTCCGCTTTGCGGACACGCAACTCTTCGATAGCGCCGACAGCTTTTTCGTCACGGACAAGAGCGACTATTTCAGCGTCGGTCAGGGCCTCTACATCAATGCGAACCTACCCATGTCCGAAGTGCGCTGGGTGGATTGGTATCTCAACGGCAACGCCGTCCTCACCCGACTCCAGCAGGGCGAATACAACGGCGACCTGCTCGACAAATACCACGACCGCATCGCCGCGCTGAATCCCGGCGTGCCGAAGGAAGAAACCGGAGAGTTCTTCAAAGACGTCGGCACCATCGACGACCTCGGCGAAGGCCCGTACGCCCACGGCAGCGGGCGCAAACTGCCCGCCGCCGGCCCGTGGTCGGCGCTGCAGCGATACGAGTGGACGTTCCTTTTGCAGAATCACGCGTGGAAAGGCGCAAAGCCGATCCAGGATTTCTTTGAGGGCCTGTGGACCGCGCGCGGCGACACCCACACGGCGCCCGCCCCGAATATCGCCAGTATGCGCGCGTATCTCGACGCGAATCTCGACGTGGACACGACGCTCACCTCCCTCTCCGTCCTGAGCTGGATGTGCCCGTGGGACGACACCACGCAGAACCACTACCTCTGGCGGCGCGCCAATGGCCGCTGGATGCACGTCGCGTGGGATTTCGACAGTATGTTTGGCAACGGGGACAACACCGGTACCGGCTCGTCGATCTACCTCGGCGAGCAAGGCCTCCCCGCCGTCTATCCGGGCAACAATGGGCGCGGGCCGAATTGGTTCAAGGACTCCGTCTTCAAAGCCTACCGCACCGAATACAACAACCGCCTCTGGGTGCTGAATAACACCTACCTGCACCCGGATAACCTCAAGACCCTCTTCTACCGCAACGCCGCCGGCAACCTTGTGAGCTACTACAGCTACATCAATGGCGTCAAAGCCGGCTTCTGCGAGGCGCGCTTCGCCAGCGTCAATACGCAGACCGGCCACGCCGCCGACGGCAGCGATTTCCTGCGCCCGGCCAAGCCCGCGCTCGCCGCGCCGATCGGCGGCGTCACCGCGCTCCCGCCCGCCGCCTTCACCGCGAGCGCCTACACCCACTCCAGCGGCAGCACCTCCGGGGGCAATGCCCACGCGAAGTCGAAGTGGGAAATCCGCACGACCACCGGCAGCTACCTTGCGCCGGCCTTCGTCGCCACGAGCACCACCAGCCTTACCTCGTTTGCCATCCCGTTCGATCAGCTCACCTTCGGCCAGACCTACTTCTGGCGCGTGACTTATTACGACGCCAATGACCACTCGTCGCTGACGAGCGACGAGTCGTCCTTCGCCTACGGCCCCCAGGCCGCGAATCAGACGCTCATCGCCTTCAGCGATGTGTGGAAATACGACTACGCGGGCACCTTCACCGACAGTTCGTGGGCGCAGCCGGCCTTCACCGACAGCGCGTGGGCGAGTGGTCCCGGCACGCTCGCTTTTGAAAATCAGGGGTCCATCGCGGAGACCATCCGCACCCCGCTGCCGGACCCGCGCACGCTGTCGCCCGCAGGCCGCGCGTACTACTTCCGCAAGCACTTCAATGTCTCCGCGAATCCCGCGACTCTTTCCAATCTCCGCGTCCGCCACCTCATCGACGACGGGTGCGTGATCTGGATCAATGGAGTGAAAGTCCATCGGTATTTCATGAACGAGCAGGCGGCGTATTCGTACAGCGCTTTCTCCGCGGGCAACCCCGGCGACGGCGTCTATCAGTTCGCGGACGCCGTCACGAACACCGCGACCTGGGCGTGGGTCGATCCGCGCCCCTACCTCGTGCAGGGCGACAACGTCATCGCGGTCGAGGTGCATCAAGCCAACGGCACCAGCTCCGACATCACCTTCGGCCTCGAAATGACCGCGACGCTTCCCGCCACGCCCGGCGACATCGTCATCAACGAAGTCTGCGCGAATCCGGCGGGCGGCACTGACTGGATCGAGCTGAAAAACACGACCGGCGCGCAGATCGACCTCTCCGGGTTCGGCCTCACCGACGACATCCTCAACCCGGCGCGTTACGTCTTCCCGGCAGGCTGGGTCGTCCCCGCGGGCGGACGCCGAGTCATCTCCTGCTCCGGCACGGCACCGGCATCGGACACGAACACCGGCTTCGGCCTCGACAACGGCGGCCAGCGTCTCGTGCTCACCAGTGCGGGAAGCATCCGCGACTTCGTCACCTTCGGGCCCCAGCCCCGGAGCTACACCATCGGCCGCATTCCCGATGGCACGGGCGCTTTCACGCTGAACACGCCGACGAACGACGCAACGAACGTCGCGGCGTCGGCGTCCGGCGCGGTGTCGAATTTGAAGATCAACGAATGGATGGCCAGCCCGGCTTATGGCGACGACTGGTTCGAGATCTTCAACGCCGATGCGAATCCCGTCGCCATCGCCGGCCTATGGCTCAGCGACACGCCGGGCACGCCGAAGGTCACGCAGATCCCGCCGCTCAGTTATATCGCTTCCAAGGGCTTCGCCGACTTCCGTGCCGACGGCTCGAATGCCGGCACGAACCGCTGCAACTTCAGACTGGGCGCGGGCGGCGACAACCTCGTGCTGAGCGCGGTCAGCGGGACCACGACGATCAACTCGGTGAGCTTTGGCGCACAGGCCGCGAACATTTCTTCGGGCCGGCTGCCCGACGGCGGCGCGACCGTCCTCGCCTTTCCTCAAACGCCGTCGCCCGCGGAAAGCAACTGGCTGCCCGCGCCCGTCGTCATCAATGAAGCGCTGACCAATTCGACCGCCCCATTCGAGGACGCCATCGAGCTGCTCAACACGGGTGGCAGCGTGGACATCGGCGGCTGGTGGCTGAGCGACGACAAATCGAACCTGCAAAAGTTTCAGATTCCGGCCGGGCCAGCACTCGCCGGCGCGGGCTTCAAGGTGCTGTACGAAAACCAGTTCAACGCCGGGATGAACGCGTTTTCGCTCAGCTCCACGGGCGAAGAAATCATCCTCTCCGCTGTCGATGGCGGGGGTGCGCTCACCGGCTACCGCGCCCAGGTGAAATTCGGCGCGGCAGCGGACGGCGTGGCGTATGGCCGTGTGCTCACCGGCAGCCCCGCGGGCTCGCAGCCGGCCGAGTTCTGGCCGCTCACGGCCCGGACATTCGGGCAGGACGCTCCGCTGAACGTCGCGGACTTCCGCACCGGCACGGGCCTGGCAAACGCCGCGCCGAAGACCGCGCCGGTCGTCATCAATGAGATCATGTATCACCCCGTCGATTTCGCCGGCCCGGTGGACAATGCGCGGGACGAATACATCGAACTGCACAACATCACCACCAGCGCGCAGTCCATCGCTGGCTGGAAGATCAAGG
>JANOBH010000450.1:0-1540 GCA_031411535.1 Chthoniobacter sp.
TTTTCAGCGTCTCCTCGGGCGAAAGAACTGTCGCCGGCGGAATCGGGATATCGCTGGGGAAGGGGATCTCGACCTCGACGGGCGGTGCCGGACGGTTCGGCTTTTGGGCGCTGGCGACGGCGGTCAGCAGGAGTGTGAGTAAGACGGGGAGTGGCTTCATAGAGGGTGGCGGGAAGTGTGGTCGCGCGGTGGAGGCGTGCAAGGCGGGAACGCGTTGCGTCGTAAAAAGCTAAATCGAAGGTCCAACATCCAGAACGAATGAGGCAGAAGTGCGGATGTCTGGCGGATGGAAATGAGCGCGCGCATTTTTGGCAGGCTTGGATTTCACTCGCATCCCCATGCGACTTTTCCTCCTCGTTTCCGCCGTGCTCTCCGCCGCCGCGTTTGCCCAGGAAAAGCCGCGCCCGCTGATGCGGGATTTCATGGGGCTGTGCGGGCACACCGTGCAGTTCAAGCCGGAGCTTTACGCGCAGGTCACCCGGCTGGTGCGCGACTATCATCCGGTGAAATGGGACGTCGGCGACGACACGAGCTACGCGACGAAATTCCCCTTCGCGCGCAATGGCGTGGACTGGTCGAAGGTCTATGGCTCGTGGGTAAAGGCGGGGCACCGGGTCGAGGCCAGCCTCATGTTCGACGACCTCGCGCCGGGGGCGTGGAAGGATCTGCCACGCGACGCGTTTGCGTATGGCGAGGCATTCGCCACCGCCTTCGGGCCGTCGTCGAAAGTGCCGCTGGTCGAGGCGGCCGAGATCGGCAATGAGCCGGGCAAATACGACGACGCAACCTACCGGAGGCTCTTTGAGGCGATGGCCGGCGGATTGCGCGCGGGCGATCCGAAGCTGCGCATCGCGACATGCGCGGCGAATCTCGGGACGAGCGGGAAGTACTCGAAGAGCGTGGACTGCCTCGCGGGGCTGGAGTCGCTCTACGACATCGTGAACGTCCACATGTACGCCGAGATCACGGGCTGGCCGACGTGGAAGCGGAGCTACCCCGAGGACCCGAAGATCGGCTTTCTAAAAGACATCGGCTCGGTGCTGACATGGCGGCGCGAGCAGGCACCGGGGAAGGAAGTGTGGCTAACGGAATTCGGCTGGGACGCGACGACGAAGCCCGCTCCGGCGACGGGTGATTTTGCGAGATGGATCGGTTCGAGCGAGACCGAGCAGGCGATGTGGATCGTGCGCGGATACATGGTGCTGTGTGCGCTCGGCGTCGATCGCGCGTATCTCTATTTCTTCAATGACGACGACACGCCGCATCTGCACGGCTCCTCAGGGCTGACGCGGAACTTTGTGCCGAAGCCCGCGTTTCACGCGGTGGCGCATCTTCAGAAAACGCTCGGCGATTTCCGGCTGACGAAGGTCGTGCGCGAGGATGCCGAGCGGGGCTACGTGTATGAATTCACCAGCGGCGACGATGCGAAGAAGCGCGTGCTGGCGGTTTGGAAACCCGCCGGCGCGGCGGTGAAATGCACGGTGCCGACCGGCGCGGCGAAAGTTTTGCGAGCCGAGCGTACCCCGCTCGCGGAGGGCGA
>JANOBH010000451.1:0-2220 GCA_031411535.1 Chthoniobacter sp.
TCGCCCGTAGGCGCGCTCGGCGAGTTCCTGAACGAATGAGCTGACGGCGGTCGCGGCGGCGGCGCGGGCCCAGACCTGGCGGGCGATGGGGCCGATGATTTTGAAGAGCGTGTCGGTCTGCTCGGGGACGCCGCCGGGGACGTCGCCAAGGTGCGCGGTGAGGACGTACGGCACGCCGGTGAGGCGATGCATGGCCCACGCGAGCATGCCGGTGGGCATGGCGAAGTGCGCGTGGATCACATCCGGTTTCCATGCGCGGATGTGGCGGAGCGTGGGGAAAAAGCTGGTCGCGCAATACGCGGCCATTTCATGGACGCGGCAGGTGTCGGGCGCGCGGCGGCCGCTGGCGGTGCGGTAGATTTCCACGCCGCCAGCCGTCTCGCGCACCGAGCGCCAGCCAAGCGCGGCGGTCTGCACGCGAACTTCGTGGCCGCGCTTCACCATCTCGGTAGCGATGCTCTGCGCCACGCGTCCGCCGCCGCCGCCGAGCGGCGGGTACTCGTAGCAGAGGACGAGGATCTTCACTTTTTCATCCACTGGCCGAGCAGCCAGTAGCTCCAGAGGAAGAGCCGCTCGTCGCGCGCGCCGGCCATGTGCGCGGCGTGCTGGCGCTCGGCGAAGGCGGTGTCGAGGTGGGGTGCGGTGTGCGCGTGATCGAACTCGAATTTTCCCTCGCGCAGCCAGCGGCCGATGGGCATGCCGAAGCCTTTCTTTTTCCGCTCGATGATCTCGCGCGGGAGGAGCGGGGCGAGCGCGCGCTTGAGAATCCATTTCGTCTGCCCGCCGCGGAGCTTGAGCTGCCACGGGACGCGGCGGGCGAGATCGGCGACTTCGATGTCGAGGAAGGGCGAGCGGGCTTCGAGCGAGCACATCATCGAGGCGCGATCGACTTTGGCGAGGATGCCGTCCTGCAGGTAGAGGTTCGTGAAAAACTGAAGCGCGCGATCCACGAGGTTCGGCTGCGCGCAGCGGTCCCAGGCCTCGATGGCTTCGCTGTAAATCTCCTCCTGGTCGCACGGCTCGCGGAAAAGCTGGGCAAGGTCCGTGGGCTCAAGCGCGCCCATCCAGACGGCGTTCCAGAGCTTTGGCGGATAGCTCAGGCCCATGAGGGTGCGCTTGATTTTGAAATCGAAGCTCACGTTTTCATGCGAAACCGGCAGACGCGCGGCGACGAGGCGGATGGCGTGATGGACCGGGCGGGGAACTAGCTTCGCGTATAGCTCGGCGGCGCGGAGGGCGCGGAAGGGATCGTATCCGGCGAAGAGTTCGTCGCCGCCATCGCCGCCGAGCGCGACGGTGACGTGCTGGCGGGTGAACCGCGAAAGCAGATACGTGGGGAGCAGCGAGCCATCGCCGAGTGGCTCATCGAGCTTGCCGACGATCTCGGGGAGGAGCGCGACGGATTTGTCGAGGTCGAGCGTCTCGTTGCGGTGGCGCGTGCCGAGCTTCTCCGCCACGAACTGCGCGTAGGCCGACTCGTCGAAGCTCGCTTTGTTGAAGCCGATGGAAAACGTGTTGAGCTGTCCGGCGGGGACGTGCTTTGCGGCGAGCGCGGCGATGGCGGAGCTGTCGATGCCGCCGCTGAGGAAGACGCCGAGCGGCACGTCGGACATGAGCCGGCGCTGGACGGCGCGTTCGAGCGTGGCGCGGAGGGTGTTCTCCAATCGGTAAAGAATCAGATCGGTGTCGTCGGCACCGCTGGATACCGGCCAGGCGGTGATTTCGCTCGTGTCGTAAAGCTTCCGCAAATCGCGCTCTTTCGTGATTTCAGGAAAGCGAAAGCCGTGTTTGCGGACGGAGGCTTCGAGGGCGGGGTCCGGTTCGATCACGAACTCCCACCACCGCCACGTCTCCAGTTCACGGCTCGTGAGATCGAAGGTGAACGAGTGCCCGCCGGGCAGTTTCCACACGCGCTCGTAGATCGAGCGCGGAGCGGGGATGTAGCAGTAGGCGAAGTATTTTTTGAGCGAGAGCGTGTCGAGGCTGCGCGGGCAGGTCGGATGCTGGAGCAGCGCGGGGAGTTCGCTGGCGAAGGCGAAGGTTTCGCCCTCCTTGAACCAGTAGAGCGGCTTTTTTCCGAAGCGGTCGCGGCTGCCGAAGAGGCGCTGTTTCGCGCGGTCGTAGATGACGAAGGCCCACATGCCGTTCAGCCGTTCGGTGAAGCTTTCGCCCCACTCGCGGTAGCCGTGGAGCAGCACCTCGGTGTCGCTGTGGTCGGTG
>JANOBH010000452.1:0-2805 GCA_031411535.1 Chthoniobacter sp.
AGAATTCGGCGAATCTTTTCGACCTCGGCTTCGAGCCGCTGCGCGAGCGGGTGTGAGACGGTGGGAGTAGATTTCGTCGGAGCGTTCTGGCGCAGGAGCGCCAGGCGGGGCGCGCAGGAGCGCTTGGCTCCGCGTGGTGACAGCCGGCGGAGCCAAGCGCTCCTGCGCGCCCCGCCTGGCGCTCCTGCGCCAGAACGCTCCGACGAAATCTACTCCCACCGTCTCACACCCGCTCGCGCAGCGGCTCGAAGCCGAGGTCGAAAAGATTCGCCGAATTCTCCATCAGCGTCGGCAGCGTCGGGAGAAAGGTTTCCCACTCCTGCGCGTTCACAAACTGCGTGTCGCAGGTGATGAACACGCCGCCCGGCACCACATTCGACTGCTCGATCAGCACGCGGATGTCCTTCTCCCAGTCCAGAATCGTGACGTAACCGAGCGCCGCCGGCCGGTTGATCATCGGACTGCAGGAAAAGCGCAGCAGGTAGGCATCGCGCTCCTCAGCCGACGGGAATTTTCCGTGCGCGTGCGCGGAGAGCGCGGTCACCGTCTTCGGGTCGAAATCCAGGAGCTTGTAAAAGCGGTGCAGCGTGTCGCGGATGACTGTCCAGTCCGCCGCGGTGCGCGCGCTCCGCACGCCGAATTTGATGCGCTCCGCGGTGCGGGAGAGCGTGCCGTTTTCGCCGAAAAAATTCGCCGTCAGCTCGTACCCGAAGAGATCGTCCCAGCGTTTCAGGCGGACCTGATCGTGGCGCAGGCTCAGTCCCCGCGTGGTGTCGCAGAGCGCCGATCCAAAGGCGTCCAGCCGCGCCTCCGCGAAGCCCATCGGAGCCAAAAACGGCACGTCCACGTGGACGCCAAAGTAATCAATCGGGACAATTTCCATACGCCGCGGAACCTAGCCCCCACCCGCGGAAAGAGGCACGCGGATTCTTTTCCGCACCGCGGAAAGCGACCGCCCGCCGCGCCGCAGTCGCTTCATCTTCCACTTCCTCCCGCCCTAAAAACCAGATGACATGAAGATCAACGCCAGCCACCTCCCGCAATGACCGCCAACGATCCCAACTCCCCCGCCCCAAAGAAAGGTCTCTCCGGCCTCGCCATCGCCGGCATCGGCTGCGGCGTCGCGCTGCTCCTCATCATCGGCGTCGTGGGCGCGGTCGTCTGGACGGTCGCTCCCAAGGTGAAGCAATTCGCCAGCGAGTTTGAAAAGAACCCGGTCAAGGCCGCGGCGATGCTCGTCGTGCGCGCAAACCCGGACTGGGACCTCGTGAAGACCGACGACGCGGCCGGCGCGATCACCGTCCGCGACAAGAAATCCGGCGAGGAGATCACCCTGTCCTTCAACGAACTCGCGGAGGGGAAATTCCGCGTTAAGAACTCGAAGGGCGAGGAGACGGTCTTCGGCGCGGGCGCGGCGACTCCGCCCGATTGGGTGCCCGCCTATCCCGGCTGGTCGGCGATGGGCGTCGGCATGAAAACCGAGAAGCCCGATGCCGTTTCGGGCACCTTCACCGCGCAGGTCTCCGACCCTGTGGAAAAGGTGCGCGCATTCTTTGACGAAAAGCTGAAAGCAGACGGCTACGAAACCGAGACGACTGCCACCGAAGGCGGCGGCGCACGCGCGGGCACAGCCATCAAAGCCGTGAAGAGCGGCGAGAAACGCACCATCACCGTGCTCATCCAGAACGCAGGGAACGCGACACAGCTCGTGCTCACCTACGAAGGCCCGAAGTAGCTTCCGGCGTTGCCTCACGCGGCGCGTTGCCGTCTAGTACAGTCCTATGAAACCATCCGACAAAGTTCTGGCGGCTCTGAATGGGCAGGTGGGCATGGAGTTCGCGGCCAGCCTCAATTACGACGCCATCGCGGCGCACTTCGCATCGGAAGGGCTGCCACGCCTCTCCGCGTTTTTCTTCCAGCAGGCCTCCGAGGAACGCGGCCACGCCCACCGCTTCCTGAAGTTCATCCTCGATACCGGCGGACGCGTGGAGATCCCTGAGATCCCGAAGCCACCGCACCACTTCCAGTTTGCCAAGGACGCCGTCAAAATGGCGCTCGAAGGCGAGCACCTCGTGACCGAGGCCATCCACCAGCTCATGGACCTCGCCACCCGCGAAAAGGACTACTCGACCGCGAACTTCCTCCAGTGGTTCATCGCCGAGCAGGTCGAGGAGGTCGCCACGATGGATCAGCTCCTCAAGGTCGTCGAACGCGCCGGCGAAAGCGGCCTGCTGCTCGTCGAGGACTTCGTAGCCAAAGGCGGCAGCGGCATGGGCCGTCCCGCCCGCGGAGGGGAGGCCCAGTGAGCGAGGCATCCGTCAAAACCACCCGCCCGGTCAGCGTCCTGCGCATCCCGAGCGGCGAGCAGATCCAGCTCCCCGAGGACACGGCCGTCGTCATCACGCAGGCGCTCGGCGGCAGCTTCACCCTCCTCGTCCCCAGCCAGCCCGGCCTCTACCGGCTCGACAGCTCCGATGCCGACGCCATCGGCCACGAAGCGACCGTCAGCGCCGCCCCGGAAGCCGTGGACGGCCAGGTCGGCGAGACCGCCGTGTGGGACGTGCTGAAGACCTGCTACGACCCCGAGATTCCCGTGAACATCGTCGATCTCGGCCTCATCTACGCGTGCGAGATCGCGCCCGACGAGCACGGCAGCCGCGTCAGCGTGAAGATGACGCTCACCGCGCCCGGCTGCGGCATGGGCCCCGTGCTCGCCCGCGAGGCGGAGGAGAAAATCCTCGCCCTCCCCGGCGTCGCCACCGCCAGCGTGGAAGTCGTCTGGACCCCGCCCTGGTCCCCCGACCG
>JANOBH010000453.1:0-2982 GCA_031411535.1 Chthoniobacter sp.
GAGGGGTGTGACAAGGTCCGCCTCTGCCGTCTGCTGATCGCCGTCGGCCTCGCGCTTCCCATCCTGGCTTTTGTGTGTGCCGTCGCAGTCCGGTGGGTGCTCCCGTGGCTTGTCGGCGAAAAGTTTTACGGGGCGGCGGACTATGTCGCGTGGATGGCGCTGACGTATGTGCTACAGGGGATATACTTCATCTTCGGCACCTTCGTCGTGTATTCAAAAAAGACCTCCCTTATGACGTGGCGCGCTGATTTCCTCGGCGGCCTCGTCATGCTCATCGCCTGCCCACTCCTGATCCGGCTGAACGGCCCGCTCGGTGCCGCCCAAGCCGCCTGCCTGGCGACCGCGGCGTCCGCCCTTGGGTGCATCTCCGCCGCGCAAAAGGCGTATCCGATGCCGTGGCGGCAGGCTCTTCTCTCGTTCCGCTGAACGCGGGAACGCCGCATTTTTCATCCCCTCCCACCCATGCCCCCCACTCAAAAAACGGCTCTCGTCACCGGCGGCGCCGGCTTCATCGGCTCCCACCTTGCCCGGCGACTCCTCCGCGAAGGCTGGAGCGTCGAGATCGTGGACAATCTCTCCACCGGCTACCGCGAAAACATCCCCGACGGCGCCAGCTTCATCGAGCTCGATCTTTCCCGCGATGACCTCGCCGGGAAGCTGCCCGCCCGCCGCTACGACGCCGTCTTTCACCTCGCCGCGCAATCCTCGGGCGAGATCTCCTTTGACGACCCGTCCTACGATCTGCGGACAAACTGCCAGAGCACCGTCCTCCTGCTTGGCTGGTGCAAGGCGCATGGCACCACCCGTTTTCTTTACACCAGCTCCATGTCCATCTACGGCGACCAGGACGTGCAGCCCGTCGCCGAGACCGCCGTCCCGGTTCCCAAGTCCTTTTACGGCATCGGCAAGCTCGCCTCCGAGGCCTACACCCATGTCTATGCCGCGTTCGGCATCCGCTCCACCTCGCTCCGGCTCTTCAATGTCTATGGCCCCGGCCAGAACCTCGCCAATATGCGCCAGGGCATGGTCAGCATCTTCCTCGCTTACATCCTGAGAAAGCAGGAGTTGCTCGTCAAAGGCTCCCCGGACCGCTACCGCGACATCATCTACATCGACGACGTGATCGACGCCTACATGGCCTGCCTCGACAACCCCGCGACCTTCGGAAAGTCCTACAACGTCGCCACGGGAAAAAAGACGACCGTCGGCGGACTGATCGACGCGGAGCTTCGCGCATTCGGCTACGCGCCGGGCGAGTATCCCGTCACCTTCACCACCGGCACGCCCGGCGACACCTTTGGCATCCAGGCGAATATCGACGCCCTCCGCGCCGACACCGGCTGGACGCCGAAGGTGGAACTCGCCGAGGGATTGAAACAGATGGTCGCCTGGGCAAAGGCGCTCCCGTCCTGACCGGCGCCACCCTACCTCGCGCCGAGTGACACAGATTACTGAAAAAGACGGCGTGTGCCGTGTCTTCCGCGACGGGCAGACCGTCCTCGAATGTCCCGTGGCCTTCGATCCGCAGACCGCGATGGCATTGCTGAAACAGATCAATGCCCTCAAGGACGCGGCCGGCGTGGCGATCCACGCCCGCTATCGCGAAGGAGGTGTGCCGCTCTGGGCGATGCTGCAGGAGTTCCTGTTTTGGGAGTATCTCCAGCCCTTTGTGAAATACCGCCGCGTCATAGAGTGGATGGCGGCGAACCCCGGCGAGACGATCGACACGGCGATCGCCGGGCTCCTCGTCTGGCACCGGCTGCTCACCGAGTCGGACGCGCCGGACCGCCAAAGCCCGGCACTCGCCGAGCGGATCCGGCATGGCTTTGAAACCGCTTTTCTCATCCTCAACGCGGCCGTCGTCGGGCTGTCGATGCGCCTGCGCGGGGGGAAATTTCTCCTCTGGAGCCTGAACTGCGTCTGGGGCGACCGCTGGATCGACTACCGGCTCAAGGACGTTTACGCCGCGCTTTGGGCGGAGCGGGTTCCATTCGTGGAGGGCTTTCCGTTTCCAGGCTTCAAGCTCATCGCCAAACGCCTCCTCGGCAGCCGCCGCCTCGCGTTTTTCACCCCCAATATCACGCGCCTCCTTCCCGCCGCGTATCAGGCTGCCGAGCATGTGGAGTACGACTTTTCCTCCGCGAGCGGAATGCCGGAAAAACTCCTGCGGCTCCTCGTCCGGCGCTTTGAGGTCATGGTCGCGAATGCCCGCCTGCACACGCGCCTTTTCAACACGCTCTTCCGCCTTGCCGCGATCCGCCGCGTCATCGGCATCGACGAGCACACCTCCTTTGCCGCGCTCATCTGCTCGGCCAGGACGCTCGGCATCGAGACCACCGGCCTCCAACACGGGGTCTTTCACAAGTACAGCATCGGCTGGACGACTCCCGGCATTCCCCATGAGTCCACCGCAGGCTACGACCGCATCCTGGTCTGGGGCGATTTCTGGCGGGAGCTGCTCACGGAACTCAGCACCACCTACCGCCCGGAGCACCTCGTCCCGGTCGGCTTCATCCGGCCGAGCACGATCAGCCTGAAACGACGCAGCCACCCGCCGGCCGGCGGACCTTTTACCATCCTGCTGCCTTACGAATTCCTCGCCAACCCGGAGGAAATCGCGGACTACGTTCGCGCCTTCCATGCCTGCGGCTTCAGGATCCTTTTCAAAGTGCGCTTCGACGACACCATTGACGAGCAGCTCCGAATGCTCCCGCGCGAGTGCCTCGAACTCACGCCCGAACTCACCCAGGAAGTCATCGACTCCGTCCACGTCTGCGCCGGCACTTCCACCACCATGATGTATGAACTCCACGCCCTCGGCGTCCCCGCGTGGTTCATCGCCACCAAGCACGACAGCAACATCCACATGGTCGAAAAAGGCCTCGCTGCCAAAGTGACGCTCGATTTGCTCCGCACGCCCGGCTTTGATCCGCACGCCCACATCATGCCGCCCACCCACCCCCAGCCCATCATAGCAACCGG
>JANOBH010000454.1:0-14888 GCA_031411535.1 Chthoniobacter sp.
ATCGCGGGCGAGGCGAACCAAATCTTCCGCCCGGTGACGATGTTCGACCACGGCTTCGATGGCGAAGTGGAGTACAGGGACAACGACGGCAAGGCGAGCGGGAAGCGCATCTACGTCCAGCTCAAGAGCGGCAACTCCTATCTGCGCACCCGCAAAGGCGACGGCAGCGAGGTCTTCGACGTGAAGGACGAGCGCCACCTCGAATACTGGATCAGTCAGCCGGTGGACGTGTATCTTGTCATCCGCCAAGCGGACGAGCCGAGCGGCCAGCAAGTCATCCGCTGGATGAACGTGACGCGCAATCTCAAGGCCCGGAAGGACAGGAAGACCCGGCAGATCATTTTCACCGGCGAGATGCTGGACATGGAGGCGGTGTGGAAGGTGCGGGATGGGGTCTTTCCGCGGAATTGAGCGGAGGCGCCTACACCTTCACCGGATCGAGCTTCCAGATTTCCCTGGCGTATTCCGCGATGGTGCGGTCGCTGGAGAATTTGCCCATGCGGGCGGTGTTGAGGATCGCCATTCTCGCCCAGGCGGGGCGGTCCTGGAAGGCGGCATCGACTTTCAAATGCGCGTCGCTGTAGGCGCGGAAGTCGGCGAGGCAGAGATACGGGTCGTGGTGAAGGAGCGAGTCGCGGAGGATGTTCAGGCAGCCGGGCTCGTCGGGGGTGAAGTAGTTGCTGCCGACCCAATCGACGCACGCGCGGAGTTCCTCGTCGGCGTCGTAGTATTCGCGGGGCTTGTAGTGCTTCTTCACGAGCGCGGTGACTTCTTCGACGGTCATGCCGAAGATGAAGATGTTCTCTTTCCCGACTTCCTCGAGGATCTCGACATTGGCGCCGTCGAGTGTGCCGATGGTGAGGGCGCCATTGAGGGAAAGCTTCATGTTTCCCGTGCCGCTGGCCTCTTTGCCGGCGGTCGAGATCTGCTCGGAAAGGTCTGCGGCGGGAACGATGCGCTGGGCGAGCGAGACGCGGTAGTTTGGCAGGAAGACGACCTTGAGGCGGTCATTGATGCGGGTGTCGGCGTTGATGACGGCGGCGACGGAGTTGATGGCCTTGATGATGCACTTGGCCATGTCGTAGCCGGGCGCCGCTTTCGCCGCGAAGACGAAGACGCGGGGGGCCATCTCGAGCTCGGGATTCTGCAGTAGGCGGCGGTAGAGGGCGAGGATGTGGAGCAGATTGAGGTGCTGGCGCTTGTATTCGTGGAGGCGCTTGATCTGCACGTCGAAGAGGGCCGCGGGATTCACGGTGACGCCGCACTGCTGCTTGATGAGGCGGGCGAGGTCCACCTTGTTGGCGTGCTTCACGGCCATGAAGTCGCTGTGAAACTGGAGGTCGTCGGCGAAGGGTTCGAGCGCGCGGAGCTTGTCGAGGTCGCGGAGGAAGCCGGGTCCGATCTTGGAGGTGATGAGGTCGGTGAGGCGCGGATTGCAGGCGAGGAGCCAGCGGCGCGGGGTGATGCCGTTGGTCTTGTTGTTGAACTTGCCGGGGAAGAAGGCGTGAAACTCGGGGAAGAGGTCGCTCTTGATGAGCTGGGAGTGCAGGGCGGCGACGCCATTGACGGAGTGGCAGCCGACGACGCTGAGATTGGCCATGCGGACGTGCTGGGTATGGCCTTCCTCGATGATGGACATGGCGCGCTTCATGGCGTGGTCGCCGGGGTAGGCGGCCTCGACCTGCTCGAGGAAGCGCTTGTTGATCTCCAGGATGATCTGGAGGTGGCGCGGGAGCACTTTGTGAAAAAGTCCGACGGTCCACCTCTCAAGCGCCTCGGGCAGGAGGGTGTGGTTCGTGTAGGCGAAGGTGCGGCTGACGAGGCTCCACGCTTTGTCCCATGTCATGCCGTGGAGATCGTGGAAGAGCCGCATGAGCTCGACGATGGCGACGGCGGGGTGGGTGTCGTTGAGCTGGATGGCGACTTTTTCCGGGAAGTCCTCCCAGTCCTCGTTGTCCTTGCGGAAGCGGCGGAAGATGTCGTGCAGGGAGCAGGCGACAAAGAAGTACTGCTGGACGAGGCGGAGCTCTTTGCCGGACTCGGTCTTGTCGTTGGGGTAAAGCACCTTCGAGATGGTCTCGCTGGTGTTTTTTTCATGGACCGCCTCGCTGTAGCCGCCGCGGTTAAAGGCCTCGAGATCGAATTCGGAGGAGGCTTTGCACTCCCAGAGGCGCAGGTAGTTGACGGTATTGGTCTCGTAGCCGGGGATGGGGATGTCGTAGGGGATGCCGACGAGTTTTTTCGCGCCGGTCCAGCGCGGGACGTAGTTGCCGCGGTCGTCGAAGATGTTTTCGACGTGGCCGAAGATCTCGACCTCGGTCGTGTGCTCTGGACGGACGATTTCCCACGGCGTTCCGAATTTCATCCACTCGTCGGGCAGTTCGACCTGGTGGCCGTTGCGGAAGGTCTGTTTGAAAAGGCCGTACTGGTAGTGGATGCCGTAGCCGATGGCGGGGAGATCGAGCGTGGCGAGGGAGTCGAGGAAGCAGGCGGCGAGACGGCCGAGGCCGCCGTTGCCGAGGGCCATGTCGTACTCCTCGAGGCGCAGGGCCTCCACGTCGAAGCCGAGCTCGTGGAGGGCGTGCTCCATGTCCTCAAAGACGCCGGCGCTGTAGAGGCTGTTGGAGAAAAGCCGGCCCATGAGAAACTCGAGGGAGAGGTAGTACACACGCCGGACGTTCTGCCGGTGATGGACGGTCTGCGTGGCGATCATCCGCTCGATGATGACGCTCTGGACGGCTTTGGAAGTGGCGAGCCACCAGTCGCGCTTGGTCGCTGTCTGAGCATCGCGCGCGAGGCCAAACTTCAAGTGATTCTGGACTAGGGCCTTGAGCCCTCTGGGCGATTTGTCCAACTCGGACTGAAAGGAAACTGATTCGGGCATAAGGAGTGGTGTGTCTTTGGAACGGGTCGTGAACTCAAGGAAATTTAGGTTGCGCGGGGCGGCGGGAGTGACCGTTCCAAGCTGGCGCGATCCTGCCGCGCGGAACCGCGGCATCCGCCTGGAAGGCGGCGCGGGGCTCAGGCCTTCCGCGCGGCGCAGGACTGGCGCTCGATGAGGCGCAGGGGCGGCACGGTTTTCCGCGGGACAGGGGCCGGCGAGTCGTGGACCAGCCGGTTGATCTCCTGAGCGGCGTGCTCGCCCATTTCCTCGGCGGGAAGATGAACGGTGGTGAGCTGGGGATGGATCATCGCCCCGGCGGGATCGTCGCCGCATCCGATGACGCTGAGGGAGCCCGGCACGGCGATGCCGCGCGCCTGCGCCTGTGCGATGACGCCGATGGCCGCGGAGTCGCTCATGCAGAAGATCGCGGTCGGCTGCGGCTCGCGTGCGAACATTTCATCGAATGCGCTGCGACCGGCCTCGGCCGTGAGATCGCCATAGACGATGTGGTGCCCGTCGAGCGGGAGGCGGAGCGCTTGGCAGGCGACCCGGACGCCGTGGTTCAGCTCCTGGAGCTGGGGATCGGTGGCGCCAAACGGGCCGGAGACGATGCCGATGTCGGTGTGGCCTTGCTTGGAGAGATGCTCGATCGCCATGTGCGAGGCCAGCGCGTAGTCGGGCACGAAGCTGACCACGCCGGGCAGGGCGACATCGTAGCCGAGGCTCATCACAGGCAGGCCGCGGCGTGTGAGCACGCCGAGGAGCGAGGCATTGGGCTCACCATAGACGAGAAACTTTGAGCACACGCCGGAGCGCACGGAGGACGGAAGGCGCGCGGGATCGGCGTGATAGTCCGCGGCGGGGTCGTAGATGCCCAGGTTGACAGAGTGGGAGGACTCCGGCACGGCCGCCATGACGGCGGCGGCGATCCGCGTGACCACCGGTGCGAGCAGTCCGCCGGCGATGTCCGAGGCGACGAGCAGGCAGTAGTCGCCCAGCTCAGGATACATGCGGACGACGGCGCGCAGGTCATTCGGGATGTAGCCCATCTCGCGGCAGACTTTGAAAACGCGCTCGCGCGTCCGGTCGCTCACGCGGATGCCGTAGTCGCGGTCATTGAGCAGCGAGGAGATGGCACCCTGCGAGACACCCGCCGCCTTGGCTATCTGGGCCATGGTGATGGACTTGTGCAAGTCGTCCAAATTCTTTGGGATCGTGCTTGCGCCGCTCCCCGTGTCGGCCCGTTTTGGCGACTCTCCCGCGTTGGGCAAATTCATGAGCGCATGAAGAACGGCGGGGGCGGATTTCACAAGCGCAAATCCCTCGCTGGCCCACATAGTTGGCTCTGGAGCTGGTTTGCACGCTCGCTTCTGTTAAATCGACAGTCGGGATTGCGCTCGGTGCCGAATTCCGGGGATGATGCGCGGATGATTCCCTGCCGCTGGATTTTGCCCGAGCCGATCGACCCCGCCGCGACTCAGCGGCTGGCGGAGGGCGCGGGGATCGCGCGCTTCGCCGCGGAGCTGCTCGTGCGCCGGGGCGTGCAGTCGGCAGCGGAGGCGGAGCGCTTTATCAATCCGCTGCTAAAGATGCTCGGCGATCCCTTTGCGCTGCCGCAGATGGACGCGGCGGTGACGCGCATCCTCGCAGCCGTGGACAGCGGCGAGCGGATCGTGCTCTACGGCGACTACGATGTGGACGGTGTGACCTCGCTGGCGCTGCTCACGCGGGTGCTGCGCGCCTACGGGGTGGAGGCGCCGTGCTTTCTGCCGCTCCGGGCGGATGAAGGCTACGGGCTCAGCGCGGACGGCGTGGCGCGCTGTGTCGCGGAGCTCGCGCCGCGGCTGCTCATCGCGGTGGATTGCGGCACGTCGTCCGTGGCGGAGATCGCGACGCTCCAGGCGCAGGGGATCGACGTGATCGTGCTCGACCACCACGAGGGCAAGGACGCGCTGCCGGAGTGCGCCGCCGTGGTCAATCCCAAGCTCGGCGCGGATTTCCACTACCTTTGCAGCGTCGGCCTCGTCTTCAAAACCGCCCACGCGCTGCTCAAGCGGCGTCCGGTCCCGGACTTCGACCTCCGCGCGCACCTCGATCTCGTGGCGCTCGGGACCGTGGCCGACCTCGTGCCGCTGCATGGGGAAAACCGCGCGCTGGTGAAGCGCGGCCTCGCCCAGCTAGCGGAGACACGCCGGCCGGGGCTCCGGGAGCTGATCGCCGTCAGCGGCCTGCGCGCGCCTTTCACCACGATGAATATCGGCTTCGGGCTCGCCCCGCGCCTGAACGCCGCCGGCCGACTCGGCACCGCGCAGGACGCGCTGGAGCTGCTCCTCACCGAGGACGCCGCCCGCGCCCGCACCATCGCGGCCAGCCTCGACGCCCAGAATCGCGAGCGCCGCGCGGTCGAGGACGACGTGCTGCGGCAGGCAGAGGCGCAGGTCGCGGAGGGGTTCGACGCGGAGCGCGACGCGGCGATCGTCGTCGGCGCGCAGGGCTGGCACACCGGCGTGATCGGCATCGTCGCCTCGCGGCTGCAAAAGCGCTTCCACCGGCCGGCGCTCGTCATCGGCTTTGACGAGACCGGCCTAGGCAAAGGCAGCGGGCGCAGCATCGCCGGGCTTTCGCTCGTCGCCGCGCTCTCGGCCTGCGGGGAGTTTCTGGAAAAGCACGGCGGACACGACATGGCGGCCGGCCTCACGATCCGGGAGGCGCGCTTCGCGGAGTTCCGCGCCGCCTTTCTCGCCCACGCCCGCGGCCGGCTCTCCGCGGAGCAGCTCCAGCCCCGCCTGCATCTCGACGCGGAGCTCACGCTCGGTGAGATCGACTACGACCTGCTCTCGCACCACGAGGCGCTCCAGCCCTTTGGCATGGCCCATCCTCAGCCGCTCTTCTTCGCCCGCGGCGTGACCCTCGCCGCCGAGCCGCGCGTGATGAAGGAAAAGCACCTCTCGCTCGTGCTCCGCCAGAACGGGGACGAATACCGCGCGGTGTGGTTCGGTGCGGCCAATGAGGTGCGGCCCCGGCTCCCGTGGGACATCGCGTTTCAGATCGAGCGCAACGAATGGCAGGGCCGCATCACCCCGCAGATCCACATCCGCGCCGTGCGCGCCAGCGGGTAGGAGTGAGGGGCGAAATTCCCCCCGCGGTCATCCTGAGCGGAGCGGAGGCTTTGCGGAGCGCAGTCGAAGGACCCCGGCATTCGCGGGCGGCGTCGCACGGAATCGCCGGGGTCCTTCGACTGCGTTCCGTTTGCAAAGCCAAACGGAACTCCGCTCAGGAAGACCGCGGTTGTTTGATTTTTCGCAGGCTGTGCGCCGCCTTCCGAGCGGTCACGCCAGCCGGTCTGGCCGGCTTCTATTTCCTCCCGAAGAGGCTCCAGCCGGTGCCCTTCTCGGTCTTGTTCTGCTGGACCTTGAGCTGGCCGAGGAGGGACTGCAGGCCGAGATAGACCTTGTGCCACTGGCCCTCGACGGTCGGCACGGCCTCGGGCGAGTCGGCGAGGTAGCGGAGGCTCGGCGCATTCGCGAAAAGAGTGTGCACCTCGTCCTTTTTCGGCCCGCCCTTTTCCGTCGAGGCGATGATCGCCTCCAGCCCCTGTGCGATGATGCTCTTGATCTCAAGGAACTGCGTCTCGTCCTCGCGCGAGAACTTCTTGTCGCGGGCGAGATTCACGTAGTGGTTAAACTGCTTCCAGCACTCGATGTAGTTTTCGAGGTGGAGGATGAATTCATCGAGGTTCTTGTAATGCATGGAGGGCAGGGTTTGAGATTGGGGAAGCTGGAGTGTGGCGGGCGCGAGAAAGATGAGCGCTCCGCCGCGCATTTCGCGCGCGGTGATGGTGAGTCCGCTGAATTTCAGATGGAGGTCGGTGAGCGGCAGATTGGCGTTTTGCGCCGAGTGAAAGGCCTCCACGACGACCCTGCCGATCTCGAACATGGCCTCGCGCGGAAACGGCGAGGGCAGCGTGGAGGCGACGAGTTCGCCGCCGCGGTGGATGGTGTAGCAGCCGCTGGGCAGCCGCTCGGGACGGAGCGGCTTCAGGGTGCGGGAGAATGGCTTCAGGATGCCCATTTGACCTCGATCTGTTTCATGGTTTCACGGATGTAAGGGAGCGTGGCCGACCGGGTGAAGCCGACGCCGAGCGACTGCGTGTCGCCGGAGATGATGGCCATGTGGCGCTGCGGGCCGAGCGCCTCGACCTGCTCGAGCTGGCCGGCCTCCAGGCGGTCGCCGAGCGTGCGCATCGAGCGGCTCGTCTGGTGGATCCACGCGGCCATTTCGTCGGCATTCTCCGCGCCCCACTGGGCGAACTGCTTTTCATCCGCACCCTCGACGGCGACTACGAACTGCACGCCTTTGTAGCGCGCAAATCCAGAAAGCGAATTCGTGTCCTCGGCGACGGGCAGACCGGCCTCCGACTCGTCGAGCGTCTGGGCCGTCTCCATGAGCAGGCTCTCGTAGGAGGAGAAAATGGTGCGCGGCCGCGGTGCGTCGCACGGCAGGATTTCAAAGCTGCCCGCCTTCCACCGGAGCATTTCTAGGAATGCCTCCTTGCCAAGGCTGTCACCGGTCGCCGCGTCGATGATCTCCCCCCGCTGAATCCAGATGCGGCCTTCGCCAGCCGCGCTCGAGATTTTCAGGATCGCCGAGCTCTGCGTCAGGCATTCGAGCTGGATGATATCGACGAGCGTCTTGCTCTGGACTCCGCGAAACCCGCCCGCGTCCCCCTTTTCGAGCATGGACTCGATGCAATCGACGAAATTGATGATCTCCTTTCCGGTCTTCGGCTTCTCCAGATAGAGGTCGATGCCCATGGCATAGGCGCGGGCGCGGAATTGCTCGTCATCCGCGCCAGTCATCACCACGACGCGCAGCGTGGGGAATTTCCGGCGGACGATCGCGAGCACCTGAAAGCCGTCCATCTGCGGCATGCGGAGATCGACGAGGAGGAGGCTGAAAACCTCGCTTTCGAGCAGCGCGATGGCGCGCGCCCCATTGTCGGAGATGTGGATCTCCGGCTGGCTGGGCAGGCGCGCCAGGATCTCCTGGTAAATCTCCAGGATGTCGTGTTCGTCGTCGAGGATGAGGATTTTCTGCCGGGCAGGCATGGCTGGGAATCTTGGATGGATGCGGCTTTGCTGGTCGCGGCCCCCGTTTTTTTGCGGAGCGTCGCGGGAATCTGACTAGCACGCAGCGGGCCAAGTCGGTGGCGGGAAAAAACTATTCCGCAGCCCGCCGGGCGGTGGCATCGCGGCTGCTAGGCTGGGGCGTGAAACCCCGCCGGCCCATGCTCACGATCTTCAGAAAATTCTTCGCCAAGTCCGAGCCCAAAGCTGTCGCACGCCTCGCTCCAGGCCGCGCGCTGCAAGCCGCCGAGCCCGCCCCGATGCCAAGCGTGGCGGTCGCCCACCTTTCCCTCGCCGCCATCATCGCGCGCTTCCCGGACGAGCTCCGGGCGACCGTGCTCCAGGCGCCCGGTGCCGACGCGACGGTCGCGCTGCCCCTGCCGCTGATTCACAAACAGCTCGCCACGGGCTCGGTGAGAATGTCGCTCGCCAGCCTGCTCCGCCAGGCGCCGGCCGGCGTCTTCGCTCCGATCGCCGCGGGCGACAAGCGGCAGGTCGAGATTCCGCTTCAGGAAATCTTTCGCCATGTGAATCCGCAGGCGCTCAAGCGGCGGCCGGACCAGCGGCCGCTCGACACGCCGGAGAATGACTTCAACCTTTTCGGCAACTCGGAGAATCCCTACGAAATCGCGCCGACCACGCCGGAGAATCCGGCGCGCAAGGATTCCACGGTTCTCAGTTTCAAGCCGGGTTCGCCGGACAGTGGAGGATTCCCCACCGCGCCGTCGGCGTCCGAGGGCCAGCGCGAAAGCATCGCGCCGCCGAGCGGGATGCGCGTCCTCGCTCCGCCACCGGACATACCCGGCGCAAACGTCTCCGCTCCCGCTCCCGCCCCCGCACCGAAATCCGATGCCCCGGCGCTGACGCTCCCGCTGGCCGGGCTCGTGAATTCCTGGCCAGCGGAGATCTGCGGCGAAATCACGGCGCTCGATCCAGAAACGACGGTGAGGCTGGATTCCGGCGCAGTGGCCGCCGGCCTTGCGAAAGGCAAAGTCGTTTTCACCTGGGGCGAAATCCGCGCAGGACTCGAACCTCAGCCGTCGGAACCGACCTCCGCCTATGAAGGCACCGCGCTCCAGCTTCCGCTGAGACTCGTCGCACCCGCCTTTCTCGCAGCCTCAAAGAAGGAAAAGCCGGAGCGCAAGAGCGTGGAGATCGACAACAGCATCCCCGCGCTTTTCAGCGATGCACGCGAGCCCGCCCCGGCGGCCGTCACCGCTCCCACGGCGGAGGAAGCGCCCGCGGAACCGGTGCCGGTGGAAGCCGCGCCCATTCTGGCACCCATTCCGGTTGCCGCGCCGCTGGCCTTTGCCGCCGAGCCGGAACCTCAGGCACCAGCCCGGACGGTAGGCGACCTGTTCGGCGTCAGGGACCAGCTCGAATTCACCCCCGCCGAGATCGTGGCCGGGACCGTGAAACTGCCGGGCGTGTCCGGCGCGATCATCGCATTGCAGGAGGGACTGCAGGTCGCGACCTCGCTGCCCGAGGGGATCAAGAGCGAGGTCGTCGCCGCGTTTCTGCCACAGATTTTCGCGCGCCTGAACCAGTATTCCGGCGAGATGAAACTCGGCGAGGTGGACGATCTCCTTTTCACCACGCACGGCGCGCACTGCCAGATCTACCGGCTCGGCATCATCTATTTCGCAGTCCTCGGGCACCCCGGCGCGGCCCTGCCCTGGCATGAGCTGCGGCTCATCGCCACGGAACTCGCCCGGCAGACGCAATCCTAATACCCACCGAACATGGCAATCATCAACCAAGCCACCAAAGAGCTGCAGGTAAAGATCGTGTACTACGGTCCGGCGAAAAGCGGCAAGACCACGAACCTCGAGCAGGTCCACAGCAATGTGCAGGTGCCCGAGTCGTCCGCGAAGGGCAAGCTCACCTCCCTCGCCACCAGCAGCGACCGCACACTGTTCTTTGACTTTTTCCCGCTCGAAGCCGTCGCGATCCGCGGCTTCAAGACGAAGTTCGCGCTCTTCACCGTGCCCGGCCAGGTCATCTACAATGCCACCCGCCAGATCGTCCTCCGTGGCGTCGATGGCATCGTTTTCGTCGCCGACTCCCAGTACGACAAGATGGAGGAAAACGTGGAGACCTTCAGGCACCTCGAGGAGAACCTGAAGACGCTTAATCTCAACCTCGCGGACATCCCCTTGGTGATGCAGTACAACAAGCGCGACCTGCCCGACGCCGCGCCCACGGAATACATGGACTTCGTCCTCAACAACCGCGAGGTGCAGGCGCCGTCCTTTGAGGCTTCGGCTTCGAAAACCGAGGGTGTCTTCGAGACCCTGAACATGATCACCCGCATGCTGCTTCACAAATTCCTGAGCGACGGCGCGCGGAGATAACCCGCCATCATGGGCCAATTTCCCCAGCTTATTCAGGAGGACATCGACTCTCTCGATGCGGCGATGAACGACCTGCTCAGGAAGAGCGAGGCCAACGTCGCGCTGCTCGTCGAGAAAGCCGGCTACCTCATCCACCAATGCGGCACCCAGGACTCGATGGACTCCACCACTTTCGCCACCCTCGGCTCGAATGCGTACAACGCCGTGCAGTTCATGGCGCAGCTCGTGAACGAGAGCAATTTCACCAGCATGTACCAGCAGGGTGAGCACTTCAGCACGCTCATGGTGAACGTGGATGAAAACTCCCTGCTCGTGATCGTCTTTCCCACCCACCTCACGGTCGGCTCCATGAAGTACTACGCCACGCCCGCGGCCAAGGCCATCGGCGACCGCATCCACCTAGCCAGCGCCCGCGCGCCCGGCACCGGCCTCGACTTCAGCGACCTCGACTCGACGGATGTGCAGGCGCTCTTCCGGCAGAAATAACAGCCGGCGCTAGGACCAGAGCCGCTTCCACCAATTCGCCACGGGATCGACGTCGAGGTCGCGCGCCTTGTCCACGGCCTGCTCCACGGCATCGCGCACCGCCTCGGCGGAGTCGGCATAGGCGCGCTTGCCGCGCTTGGCACCGGTGGCAAGGAGGGAGCGGAGATCATCGAGCGCATCGCGCAGCGGCTCGTGCTTGCGCTCGGGGATCTCGAGGAGCCGCGTGGCCAGGCCGAAGGCGAAGCCGATGCCGAAGGCCGTGAGGACGGCGGGGATCGGATTGGCGCGAATGCAATTGTCGGTCTCGCGAAGGAGATCCTGGGCGTGTTCTTTGGCGTCGTCGGTATTCATGGCGATAGAGGATTCGGAGCGCGGCGGCTCAGGGGTTGTTTCGTTTCTCGAATTCCTCGTACAGCTTTGCCGCACCGAGGATGAGCAGCACCGGGCGCACGAGGACAAAAGCCAGCCGCACCAGCACGCCGAGCAGCCGCCCGACAGGCAGCACGGTGAGGACGAGTCCGGCGAGAAAGGCGACGCCGACAGCCTGAGCGGGCTCTTTCCGCGCAAACTCCTGCGCGCGTCCGCCCAGATCTTCGACGGTCTTCTGCCACTCGCCGCAGCAGCCGGCGGTGGTTTTGGTTTGAGGAGTCTTGTCGGATTTCGGCATGGCGGGAAGAGGTTGCGGAACGCCGGCATTCCATCTGAAGGCGCCGGGAAATTCAAACCCTCACTTTCCAAATCGCGCCGCGCCTCCCGGCTGCGCGCATCCACTTTTCCGCGAATGCCGCGTCATTGGCATTCCGTTTTCCGCGGCTTTGCCCTACGCTCCGCGGGCCATGAAAAAACTCCACGCGTTTTCTCTCCTCGCGATCTGCCTTTCTGCCGGCGCACCGCTCTCGCGCGGCGCGGACACGCCAACGATCACGATCAGCAAAAGCGATAAGCTGGCGGTGGCCATCGGCGCCCTCAGCGGGCCGGACGGGGCGCAGGTGGCGAAGATCCTGCAGAACGACCTCGCGATGTCCGGCTACTTCAATCTCGTGCCCGCCGCGAGCGCCGGCTTTGTCATCGGCGGCACCTCGGGCGGCGCGAGCCTCGCCGGCACAGTCACGGATCGCGCCGGCAAGGCCGTGCTCAGCCAGACCTTCAGCGGCACGGCGCGCGGGAAAGTGCACGCCTTTGCCGACGAGATCGTCGAGACGCTGACCGGCAGCAAGGGCTTCGCGAATACGAAGGTCGCCTTTGTCGCCAGCCGCAGCGGGCACAAGGAAATCTACGTCGCAGACGCAGACGGCGCGGGCGTGCAGCAGCTCACCAATGACGCGAACATCAGCGTCGGCCCGCGCCTCAGCCCGGACGGCCGCACGCTCGTCTATACCGGCTACAAGAGCGGCTACGCGGACGTCTACGAGATCGAGCTGGGGAGCGGCGCGCGCAGCCGCATCATCAAGTATCCCGGCACCAATACCGGCGCGAGCTACTCGCCCGACGGCCGGCAGCTCGCCGTCATCCTGAGCAAGGACGGCAACCCCGAGCTTTACACCACCGGCGCCGGCGGCGGCGGAGCGCGGCGGCTCACCCGCACCACCGGCGTGGAGAGCACACCCACCTGGTCGCCCGACGGCGGCGAGATCATCTACTCCAGCGACGACCGCGGCACGCCGCAGCTCTACCGCATCCCCTCCAGCGGCGGCACCGGCCGGCAGATCAATACCGGCCAGGGCTACAACACCGAGCCGAACTGGTCGCCCGACGGCAAGAAGGTCGCCTTCACCGTGCGCTCCGGCGGCGGGTTTTCCGTGGCCATTCTCGACCTCGCAGGCGGCGGCTCCCGCATCGTCGCGTCCGGCGAAGGGCCGGCCTGGGGCGCGGATTCGCGCCACCTGATTCTGGCCGAAGGCGGCTCGTTGATTTTGCTCGACGCGCAAACCGGCCAGAAGACAACAGTCCTCAGCGGCTTCGGAAAAATCTCCGAGCCCACCTGGTCGCGCTAAATCCTCCCCGCATCCCATCGTCCACCTCTTTATGAAAATGCTCCGCCTCCTCCCGATCGCCGTCACCGCGCTCCTCGCGCTCAGTTTCACCGCCTGCGTCGGCGGCAAAAAAAACACCGGTACCGGCGGCGGTGCGGAGGGCGACTACGTGACCGGCACCCCGCTGCCCGAGAGGCAGGACGGCGTCTCCTTCCTCGGCTCGAATGTCGATCGCAGCCGCTTCCGTCCGGTTTATTTCGGCTTCGACAGCTTTGCCATCGACGGCGGCGAGCGCGCAAAGATCGACGAAGTCGCCGACTTCCTCAAAAGCGGCTCCAGCACCCTCATCATCGCCGGCTTCACCGACGAGCGCGGCACGCCGGAGTACAACCGCGGGCTTGGTGAAAAGCGCGCACAAGCCGTGCGCGAGGCCCTCATCCGCGCCGGCGCGGACGCGTCTAAAATCCAGACCGTAAGCTTCGGCGCGGAGATGCCGGCCGCATCCGGCAGCGGCGAGAGCGTCTGGGCGAAGAACCGCCGCGCAGAATTCGGTGTCGTGCGCTGAGCGAAGCGGCGGGCGGACAATCCCCGACACCCCGCAGAAACCGGGCAACCGCGGGCGTGGTGCGGGTTTCAAATCGGCGTCATCTTCCGCTCATCGTGAATACTCGCCCTCTCTCCGACTTCCCGCTCCAGCCCGACCCGTTCTCCCGCCGCACCCTGCTGAAGACGCTCTCGTGCGGCTTCGGCTACCTTGCTTTCGCCGGACTCGCCACCCGGGCCGCGGCAGCGGAAAATCCGCTCGCTCCCAAGGCCCCGCATTTCCCCGCGCGGGCGAAGCGCGTCATTTTCCTCACCATGCGCGGCGGCCCGTCGCACGTGGACACCTTTGATTACAAGCCGAAGCTCACAGCCGACACGGGCAAGGCGGGAAAGCGCCCCGGCACCCAGCTCCTCGGCTCGAAGTGGAAATTCGCGCAGAGCGGAAAGAGCGGCCTTTGGATTTCGGAGCTTTTCCCCAACGTGGCGAAACACGCCGACGAGATGTGCCTCATCCGCTCCATGCAGACCGACCTGCCCAGCCATCCGCAGGCCTTCATGAAAATGCACACGGGCAATTTCCAGTTCGTCCGCCCGTCACTCGGCGCATGGTCGCTCTACGGGCTGGGGACGGAAAACGAGAACCTCCCCGGCTTTGTCACGATCACACCGCCGGGCGGTTTCGGCGGAGCGCAGAATTACGGCAGCGCATTTCTCCCCGCCATCTATCAGGCCCAGCGCATCGGCCAGGATAACCGCCCCATCGCCGGCGCCGAGGTGCGCAATCTGGAGACGCAGCTCAGCCCCTCCGCCCAGCGCAGCGAGCTCGATCTCGTCCAGACGCTCAATCGCGAGAAGCTCGCCCGCGACCGCGTGAGCCCCGAAGTCGAGGGTGTCATCCAGTCGTTCGAGCTGGCTTTCAAAATGCAGAGCCAGATGCCGCAGGTCATGGACATCTCGAAAGAGAGCGCGGCGACGCAGAAGCTCTACGGCATCGGCGACGGGGCGACCGACGACTTCGGCCGGAAATGCCTGCTCGCCCGGCGTTTCATCGAGGCCGGCGTGCGCTTCGTGGAAGTGTCGCACGGAAACTGGGACCACCATTTCAACCTTAGCACCGCGCTCGGCAACAACGCCCGCGCCGTGGATCTCCCGATCTCCGGCCTGCTTAGCGACCTGCGCGCGCGCGGCCTGCTGAAAGACACGCTCGTCGTCTGGGCCGGCGAGTTTGGCCGCACCCCGCACGCGCAGGGCGGCGATGGGCGCGATCACAATAACAAGGCCTTCACCGTCTGGATGGCCGGCGGCGGCGTGCGCGGCGGCCTCAGCTACGGCCAGACGGACGACTACGGCTACGAGGCGGTCGAAAACAAAGTCCAGATCCACGATCTCCACGCCACCCTGCTCGCACTGCTCGGCCTCGATCACGAAAAGCTGACCTACCGCTATGCCGGACGGGATTTCCGCCTGACCGATGTGCATGGCGATGTCGTGAAGGCGATCATGGCGTGATGCCGTGAATATT
>JANOBH010000455.1:0-2589 GCA_031411535.1 Chthoniobacter sp.
CCCGCCATCGCGCCGAGCGCCACGCGGCCCTGCGCGTCGGTCTTCAGCGCCACCGTCACGCGCCGCTCAAACTCGCGGTGCCGGAACTGGAAAACCACCTGCTGCTCCGCCAGCGGCTCGCCGTTCTTTCCGAGCAGCTCATACACGTAGGCGTCGCTGAGTTTTGAGATATGCCCATCGCTCGTCAGCGCCGTCTTGTCGATGCCGTTGAGCGGCCATTCCCGCGATGCGACGACGTCCTGCTTCTCGCCGCCTTTGGTCAGAATGCCCACCTTCCCGGTGAGGGTCACCCGCAGCGAGCCGAGCCGCTCGGGCACCGTGATCGTGTGGGTGAAATCCTTCGCCGGATCGAGCTTCGGCGCTTTCACTTCACTCGTCGTCGAGATGCCATCGAGCGTCGTCGAGGTGATCGCGAGCTTCGTGTCCGTCAGCAGGTCGGGCGAGACCTGCGCGTCGCCGAGGAGCAGCGCGGCGCGGACGGTGAGCGTGGCTTCGCGGCGCGCGAGGAGTTGCTCGCGCCCGAGGTGAAACTGAGCGTCCAACCGGTACTGCTCGGCGTGATGCTGGAAGTTCGCGAGCGTCGCGAATTCGCCCGCCGCATCGGCGAGCACGATCGGCTTCACGCCCTGCTGCTGGGTGAAAGGCACGAGGATCGCGCCGCTCTTTTCGTCAGGTGAAAACTTCCGCCCCTCCAGCCACACCACCGCGTCCTTCACCGTCTCCCGCTTTTCGTCCAGCACCGTGATCATGTCGCCCGCCGGGCCGGTGCGCTGGAGCAGCGACCACTGGCCTTTGCGCACCAGCGCGCGGCTCGACTTCCCGCCCCCGATGAACTCGATCACCCACGCGCCGCGTTTGCCTTTCATCTCGGGAAAGTTGAACGCCCGCGCCATGCGCCGGAACGGGCTGCGGCCCGCGGCGTCGGCGGTGAAATCGTGCGTCGTCTCGCGGTTCGCCACGAGCCCGTCGAGCGCAAGGTCGGTGTTGAGCTGGCGCTGATTGGTGAGGAAAAACGAGAGCGTGTTGATCTCGTAGATTTTCACGATGAGCTTCGGCGCGTTCTTGATGAAAAGGTCGAGCGACACGTCGTCCGCGGGCGCGTGGAACTGCGGATTCGTCAGCGCGAAATCCACATCGACGCGATCCTTCAGCGCCTGAAACGCCACCGGCGAAAGCAGCGACGCCCAGCGCTCCGGCTCGCCGACCCCGGTCGTGATCATCGCCTCGCCGAGCACCGGCTTGAGCCAGGTGTCGCGCACGTAGGGCGTCCACGTTTTCAAAATGTCCGCCGCGTCGAGGTCGCCGGGCTTGATGTCGAGCTTCTGGAAAATGTGGAGGAAGTAATCGCGCACGAGCGCCTCGTCGTTGCCGATCGGTCGCGCGATGGCGACCGCCTCGGCGAAGTTTGCGCCGAGATCGACGGCGGTGCGCTGCTGCTCCGGCGCGTCGAGATACTTCGGGTTCATGTAGCCCGTGCGGCGCGGCAGCTTGAGGTATTCGAGGAAGCGCTTTTCATCGTACACGCCGCGCGTGCGGTCGTGCTGGAGCCGCTGGTAGAGCAGGTTCGCCTTCAGCGAGCTGAACGCCGGCGAAAGCTTCTGCGCGTACGCCCAAGTGCGATCCAGCCACGCCTCGCGCTCCACGGGGTCGAACTCCGCGTCCGCATCCGCGCCCGGCGCGAGCTTGCGCATCCGCGCGAAGACGAACGCCTGATTGTCCGCGAGCGCCGGGATACGCTTCGCCAGCTCATCGAGCTGCTCCGGCAGCAGCGCGCGATGAATCTCAAACTCGCCAAACCCGCGGGTCTCCTTCGTCTTCAGGTCCGCCTCGATCACGTCCACGAGATTCGGCAGGTCGGGCCGTTTCAGCCGCGAGAGCACCACGCGCACATGCGCCGGCTTGAGCGCCACCTTTCCCCGCACGAGCTGCTCGATCGCCTCCTCGCCGAGCTGGCTCAGGTCGTTCGCCGCCTGCATCGCCTCGCGCAGGAAGACGTCGCGCCCGATGCGCGCCTGGTCGAGCGCCGTGGGAAGGTCGGGCTTCTGGTCGCGCGCCTCCTGCTGGTGGTTGAACTCCAGATTCATCCGCTCACGCAGAAACTTCAGCGTCGCCTGCGGGTCGGCGTCGTAGCCGAGCAACGCCTCGCGATTCTCGATCACGCGCCGCTGCTGCGAGTTCGGGAAGCGCTTCGCCCACGCCTCCATCAGCGCCGCCAGTTTCTCCTTCTGCTTCGTGTTCTGAAAATGGAGCGCGGAGAAAAAGTAGAACTCCTCGCTCCCCGGAATGAGCTGCCCCAGCACGGCCTCGCGATCCGGCGCGAGCGCGAATTTCTCGATGAAGCCGATCTCATTTTCCCCGCGCACCAGCGGCGCTAGGGCAAGGACGGCGGCGAACGGAAGGAGCAGACGAGTTTTCATAAGCGGAGATTTCTGGGGGTCAGGAATACGCGCCGCGAACCGTGTCAGGATTCGCACGGCAGGCGCAACAGCGGATTGGGTGGCTGCCGGGTGAGACGGACGACGAGCGGAGTTTCTTAGCCGGAACGATTCTGTGGAAATGACCCCGCCGCCGGAGCCAAGCGCTCCCGCG
>JANOBH010000456.1:0-10219 GCA_031411535.1 Chthoniobacter sp.
GGCGAATCGCTTTCCCAGTTTCTGCCGTCCGCGGGCGACGACTCGAAGTCGGGCCGCCGCTACAAGGAACTCTACGAGGCGATGGCGCCCGCCGCGGAGGAAGCCGTGCTGCAGGAGAATATCCCGCTCGGCTCGCGCTTCTTCATCAAGCGCTACTTCGAGTCCATCCGCCCGAAGGAGTAGGTGTCTGGAATCAGCGCATGCCGCGCCTTTCTGCTTGCCCCTGACATCTGACCGCTGACTCCTGACTCCTGACATGACCGACAACCCGACCCTCCAAGCCAAAGTCGAAAACTTCAAAGCCGGCTTCCTCCGCATCCGCGACGAGATGGCGAAGATGATGGTCGGGCAGCAGGCCGTGGTGGAGGGTGTGCTCACGGCGTTTTTTGCCGGCGGGCACGTGCTGCTCGAAGGCGTGCCGGGCCTCGGCAAGACCATGCTCGTTCGCACGCTCGCGGACGCGGTGAACCTGAAATTCTCCCGCGTGCAGTTCACCCCGGACCTGATGCCGGCGGATATCGTCGGCACGAATATCATCGCGGAGGACGAGCACGGCCGGAAGTCGTTCCAGTTCCAACCCGGACCCGTCTTCGCGAACATCCTCCTCGCCGACGAAATCAACCGCGCGACGCCAAAGACGCAGAGCGCGCTGCTCGAGGCCATGCAGGAGCATCACGTCACGGTCGGCGGCAGGCAGCATCCCATCGATCAGCCCTTCCTCGTCCTCGCCACGCAGAACCCGCTGGAAATGGAGGGCACCTATCCGCTTCCCGAGGCGCAGCTCGACCGCTTCTTTTTCAAACTCAAAGTCGCCTTCCCGACGGCCGACGACCTCCACACGATCCTCGACCGCACCACCGCGAACGAGCGCCCGGTGGTTTCCAAAGTCCTCCACGATCCGAAGGAAATGATCGAGATGCGCGAGGTCGTCCGCACGGTGCCGCTGGCAAAGGATGTGCAGGCCCACGCGATCGACCTCGTGCTCTGCACCCATCCCGACGACAAGCACGCGTCACCGCTTTCAAAGAAATTCGTCCGCTACGGCGCGAGCCCGCGCGGCGCGCAGGCGCTCATCCTCGCGGGGAAAATCTACGCGCTGCTCGACAACCGCTACCACGTCTCCCGCGCCGACATCGACAGAGCCGCGCCCGATGCGCTGCGCCACCGGATCATCCTGAATTTCGAGGGCGAGGCCGAAGGCACCAGCACCGACGAGGTGATCGCGGAGATCTTAAAACAGAACGCCGGTTAGGTTTTTCGGCAGCCGTCGGAAAACGCAGCGAGGCGGGCTTGCGGCCCGCCTCGCGAGTTTGGGTTGAGGGTTTCCGGTGACGTTTAGAAGCCGAAGATGAACGACAGCGGCGAAACGGGCCGGCGTGTTTCGCGGCAGCGGCGGTCGTCGTCGCGATCGTAGGAGCGGTAACGCGCCTGCGGGGCCTCGCGATAGTAGGTCGGCCGCTCCTGGTAGGAGCTGTAGCGCTGGCGGACCACTTCGCGATAGACGGGCTTCCCGCAGCGGTCGTATCCGACGAAGACGTGTTCGCAGTGTTCGGCTTTCGCGCTCGGGATGAAGGCCGCGAAGCCAGTGAGGAGGACGGTGGCGATGAGGAGTTTTTTCATAGGTGAATGGATTCGGTGTTTCCGACGCGGTGTCCGCGAAACCTATTCAAAACAGCAGCAAAGATTTTTTAGGAAATCCCGCGCCCTCGCGTGTGCGCGCCGATCCGGCGCGCGAAACACCGGCCTTCGCTCAGTCACTCCGCCGCCCGCCGAGGATCAGCGGGAGGAGATGCCAGAGCATGTAGCCGAGCGAGGTGATGAAGGCGGCCACATACGTCCACCCCGCGGCGTCGAGCACCTTGCGCACACCCGCTATCTCCTCATCCGTGCCGATGAAGCCCATCTCCGCCAGCACGCGCTTCGCGCGCGATGAGGCGTCGAACTCGACCGGCAGCGTGACGAGATTGAAGAGCATGATCACGCCCCACGAGGCGGCCATGACCCAGGAAGCCGCGTACCAGTTGATCGCGCCGGTGAACATGCCCAGCAGCGGCAGCCACATCACGATCTGGCTGGCGAAATTCGTGGCCGTGACCGAGGCCATGCGCCAGTGCAGCGGCGCGTAGGCCTCCTGATGCTGGATGGCATGCCCGCACTCATGCGCCGCGACTCCGTACGCGGCGACCGAGTTGGCTTCGAAGTTGTGCCGCGAGAGGACGAGGCGCTTGTGCGTCGGGTCATAGTGGTCGCCGAGCAGCTCGTCGTGCGCGACGATTTCCACATCGCGGATGCCCGCGCGCTGGAGGATGGCGCTGGCGACTTCCGCGCCGGTGGCACGCGAGGACGCGGGCACCTGGCTGTACCGGTGATACACGCTTTTCACGCGGGCGGCGGCCCAGAGCGAGATCAGCATCGTGCCGGCAAAAAGGAGGATGGCGAAGAGGCTCATAGTGGTTGGTATTTCGTTTGCCGTGGTGTGACCGGTTGCGTGTTCCCGAGGCCGGGAACCGCGATTTCCACAGCGAAAAATCTGACCGCAGTCCGGGCAAAATGTTCATTCGCATTCGGACTTCCCACACCGGCAGGTCGGGTGAATGTTCGCCGCCCGAATTTTATGCCCGACCCCATCGCCAGCGCCACCGAACTCACCGTCCGCTACGGTCCCCACACCGTGCTCGACCGCGCCACGATCGCGATCGAGGAGGGCGAGCGCATCGGCCTCGTCGGCCGCAACGGCTGCGGGAAGTCCACCTTCCTGCGCATCGCCGCCGGCGAACTGGTGCCGGACGCCGGCCAGTTCACACGCCGGCGCGATCTCAAGACGGGATGGCTCCCGCAGGCTTTCGCGCTGGAGGAGGACACCACGGTCTTCGCGAATATCGAAGCCGGCGCGGCGCACATCCTCGCGCTGCTCGCGGAATACGAGAACACGCCCGGCGAGCATCCGCGCGCCTCGGTGCTGCTCGATCAGATCAATCATTTCGACGGCTGGGATCTCGACCGCCGCATCGAAAGCCTCGCCACCCATCTCCATGCGCCCGACCGCGACCGCATCGTCTCCACGCTCAGCGGCGGTGAAAAGCGGCGCGTCGCGCTCTGCCGCGCGCTCGTCGCCCGCCCGGACTTTCTCATCCTCGACGAGCCGACGAACCACCTCGACACCGAGTCAATCGAGTGGCTGGAGGACTTCCTCTCGCGCTATCCCGGCGCGTGTCTCTTCGTCACCCACGACCGCTATTTCCTCGACCGCATCGCCACCCGCATCGTCGAGCTGACGCGCGGCGGATTCCTGTCCTATCAAGGCGGGTACAACGATTTCCTCATCGCCAAGGCCACGCGCACCGCCACGGAAGAGGAGCAGGAGCGCAAGCGGCAGAAGTTTCTCAAGCACGAGCTGGAGTGGGTGCGGAAAGGGCCGCGCGCCCGGCGGACGAAGAGCGTGGATCGCATCGAGCGCTACTTCGAGGAGGCTGGGAAAGACGGGCCGGAGCAGGAGCTGGATGTGGAGATGATCATCCCGCCGGCGGCGAAGTCCTCCAACCGGGTGATCACGCTCACCGGCGTCGGCATGGAACTCGGTGGGCGGGTGCTTTTCGACGACGTGAATCTCGACCTGCCCATCGGCCAACGGCTCGGCATCGTGGGGCGCAACGGGGTGGGCAAGTCCACGCTCCTCAAGATCATCATGAGCGAACTGGTGCCGACGCACGGCAAGGTCGAGATCGGTGCCCGCACGCAGGTCAATTACATTGACCAAAACCGGCTGGTGCTGGATGAGGACAAGACCGTCTGGGAGGAAGTCGGCGAGGGCAGCGAGCATCTGCGGCTCGGCGACGAATCAATTTCGCTGCGCGCGTACCTGCGGCGGTTTCTTTTCACCGACGACCGGATCAACTCCAAAATCCGCCTGCTCAGCGGCGGCGAGCGCAGCCGCGTGATTTTGGCGAAGGTCCTCAAGCGGGGCGGCAACGTGCTCATCCTAGACGAGCCGACCAACGACCTCGACCTCGCCACGCTGCGCCTGCTGGAGGAGGCGCTCGTGTTCTTCAAAGGCAGCCTCATCGTGGTCAGCCACGACCGCTATTTCCTCAACCGCGTCTGCACCCACACGCTCGCCTTTGAAGGCGACGGCGTGGTCACGATGAATGCCGGCGCTTACGACTACTACCTGGAAAAACGCGCCGCCCGCCTGGCCGCGCCCGCGCCGGTCGCAAAGGCAAAAGCCGCGCCCGTGACGAAGACGGAAAAGACACGCAAGCTCAGCTACAAGGAGACGCGCGAGCTGGAGACCATCGAGGCCGAGATCCTCGCCGCCGAGGAGAAGGTCGTGCTCATGGAAACTGCGCTGGCGGCCCCGGATTTTTTCGCCAAGCACGGGCACAACTGGGAGGCGCTGGAGGCGCAGCTCGAAGCCGCCAAGAAACGCGTGCCGCAGCTCTACGCGCGGTGGGAGGAGCTGGTGCAGATCAGGAACGGCGCGTAAGACGCCGCACCCGGGACGCGCGCCCTCCCCCGGAAATTACTTCGCCGCGAGCGCGTCCTCGATCGCCTTCGTCAGCTCCGGCGAATCCGGCGTCACCTTCGAGTCGAAGCGCGCGAGGATTTTCCCATCGCGACCGATCAGGAACTTCCCGAAGTTCCATTTCACCGGCCCGGGCACCGGCGATTCCGCGCCGGTCAGAGCGGAGTAGAGCGGGTGCTGCTCCTCGCCTTTGACGTGTAGCTTGTCGAAAAGTGGAAACGTCACGTCGAACTTCGACGAGCAGAATTCCTTGATCTCCGCCGTCGTCCCTGGCTCCTGCGAGCCGAAGTCATTGCACGGAAAGCCGAGCACCATCAGCCCCTGCTCCCGGTATTTGCGCCACGTCGCCTCCAGCCCGGTGTACTGCTTGGTGAAGCCGCACTTCGACGCCACGTTCACGATCAGCAGCGGCTTGCCCGCGTAGGTCTTCAGCGTCGTGTCCTTCCCCTCGATGTCCTTGAGCGGCACGGTGTAGATCTTCGCGTCGTCGGCAAAAAGGGAGGCGGCCATGAGCAGGGAGCAGCAGGTGGTGAGGAGGAGACTGAGGGTTTTCATAAAGGCGGGAGCTGCGGGCGGCAGGACATGGTCAGCGGGTGACCGTGGTCTTGCCCTTCGCGTCGGGGTCGCGCAGCGAAACCGAGGACCACGATTGAAACTTCATGCTGTCCTGCTTGTGCGGGCCGACCTTGTCCGACGCCTCGGGCAGACCGGCGGAGAGGATGCTGCCTTTCAATGCGTGCGCCGCGCCGGGATCGGCCGGAGTCACCGCCGGCCCCGCTGCGATCGGGCTGAGCCGCGCCGTGACCACCGGCTTCGCGGCTGCGGGCGTCGGTTTCGCGGGAGCCGTGTTGCTGGCGATGATGGCGGGCGGCGCCGGCACATACTTGCGCAGCTTCGGCAGCTTGGCGGTGATGATGTTCACCGGCGTGCCGAGCGGCACATGGTCGAAAACCTCGATTACATCGCACGACCGCATGCGGATGCAGCCCCAGCTCACAGGGTCGCCGATTCGCTTCTCCTCGGTCGTCCCGTGAATGTAGATGCCGCGCGCCTTGGCATTGCGGTTCTGCTCGTCGAGCCCCTCCAGCCACAGGATTCGCGTCACGATCGGGTCGCGGCCCGCCGCGTTCACCGCCAGCACCTCGCCGGTCGCCGAGCGACCCTTTAGGACCGCGCCGCTGACGAGATCGTCGCCCACCTTGTCGCACACCCTGAGATGCCCGAGCGGCGTCTTGTAGCTGCCGAAGGAATCGCCCAGCCCGAACTTCGAAGTGGAGATGCGGTACTTCGCCACCAGCCCGCCTTCGCGCAGCACCACCATACGCTGCTCGGCCACGCTGATGAGGACTTCGAGCGGAGGCGGCACCGTGATTTCCAGCGCCTGTCCGCGGATGGGAAACAGGCACGCGAGCGCGGCCAGAAACAGTTTTGAGCGGACGAGGTTTCTCAGCACGGGCGCAGACTGAATCCTTTTCGCCCCGCCGTGGCAATGACGGAATGCCGCGCGCGCAAGGACACTACGACCCCGGTCCCGGCACCAGCACGCAGCGGAAGCCGAAGATTACGTCGCGCTCGGAGCGATCGACCACGTTGCGGTAGGACATGCGCAGCTCGCCGGGCGTCACGGTGCCCCACGAGCCGCCGCGCAGCACGCCCCAGTCGCGCGCGCCGGTCGCGCCGCCTTTGTAGCTGTCCTGGCACCATTGCCAGACGTTGCCGCTCATGTCGAAAAGCCCCGCGCGATTTGCGGCGAACGCACCCACCGGCGAGGTCTGCGCAAAGCCGTCGTGATAGCCGGCGATGGACGCCGCGCGTTTCACCGAGCCGTCGGCAAAATTGCCCGCGCCCGCCGGCGGCGGCCACGCCTTTCCCCACGGGAAATCGCGGATCTTGCTGTCGCGCTGCTCGGGAGTCGCGCCGCCCTCGTCGGGCAGGCCGGCGGCGGCGCTCCATTCCACATCGGTCGGCAGGCGGTAGCGCTGGCCTTCCTCCAGCCTTCCGGCGGCGAGTTCCCGCGAGGTCAGCCAGTCGCAGAAAGCCGTCGCGTCCTCCCAGCTCACTCGCACCACGGGATGCGTCCCGTCCTGCGGAAAATCCGCCGCCAGCCGCGCGCGCGACGCCGCGGCGCAGAACGCCTCAAAGTCCTGCACGCGCACTGGCCAGATGCCCGCGAGCACCTCGCCGACCGGCGCGAACTTCATGCCGAGGCTGTTCTCCCACGGGAGGCCGCGCACCGGCCCGGCCCGGGCCACGAACCGCGCCGGCACGAAGGTCTGCACGCCGGGCTGGACCTGGCCGGTCAGCTCCAGGTTTTTGAAGCCCGCCAGCCGCAGCTCGTAGCGCACCTCGCCGGGTTCGAGATCCTCGATCAGCAGCGGGGTGCGCCCTTTTTCCGCACCGTCGGCAAAGACCACCGCTCCGCCGGGCGAGCTGGTGATCTTCACGCTCCCGCCCGGAAACTCGAACGCCGCAGCGCCCGGCTGCGCGCGCTCCACGGTCACAGGCCGGCGCTGCTCGGGCCACGAGCGGTAGCGCGCCGCGATCTCGTGCGCGCCTTCCGCGAGCGTCAGCTCCACCGGCGCGAAGCCCGCGCGTTTCCCGCCTGCAAAAATCTCCGCGCCGGGCGGCGTGCTTGTTACCGTGAGCTTTCCCGATGCGAATTCGATCTCCGCAGGCGTCGTCTCGCCGCGGCGGATCTCCAGCGGCGCGCTCTGCTCCCGCCCGTCGATCCGCATCAGCACGGTGTATTCGCCCGTCGGCAGGCCGGTAAGTTTCGCGGGAGTCGTTCCGCCATTCACGACCGTCCCGTCCTGCCGCAGCTCGAAGTCCGCGCCCGACGGCACCGAGGTCAGCTCCGCTCCGCCGAGGCAGCGCGTGAGCCGGAGCTTCGCCGGATGCGCCTCGGCGTCTGCGCGCACGTCGAATCGCACCTCCACCGGCTCGTAGCCGGTGAGCATCACGCGGGCGGAGTGCGCGCCCACTTTCATATCGGGAAACTGCGCCGGCGCGCGCCGCATGCGGCCCTCCAGCACGACCATCGCGCCCGCCGGCTCCGTCTCGATCAGCACGGCGCCGCGCTCCGCCCGCGCCTGCGTGAAATACGCGCCCGCGCCCGCCAGCGCCAGCACCGCGCCGGCGCACGCGAACACCGGCCAGCGCCGCCGTACGCGCGCGGCGAGCGGCCGCCCGTCGCGCAGCCGCGCGAGATCCTCGTGCATCTCCTCCGCCGTGGCGTATCGCGCGGCGGGATCGTGGGCGCACGCGCGGAGCAGCACCTCATTGAGCTGCATGAGCGCGACCTTGTCCGGCAGCTCCGCGAGCCGTGTGCTTACGGCGGGGAAATCCATCCGGTCCTTCCCCATGGCGATTTCGTAGATCACCTTGCCGAGGCTGTAGATGTCGGCCTGCGCGGTGCCCGGCCCCTCCGGCGGCACGTAGCCCTCCGTCCCCACGTAGGACGCCTGCCCGCTCGCCGCCACGAGCCCGATGTCCGCGATCTTCGGCACGCCGCCGACGAAAATGATGTTCGCCGGCTTGATGTCGCGATGCACCAGTCCCTGCGCGTGCAAGGCCCCGAGCGCCTTCGAGAGCGAGAGCCCGACGGTGATGCACTCGTCCGCGAGCAGACGCGAGCGGCGCGAAAGCTCGCTCTTGAGCGTCTTCGGCACGTAGCGCTCCGGGTCGATCACGCCGGCGCCGAGGTGGTCGTCCGCCAGCTCCATGACGTAGTAGAAAAAGTGCCCGCCCTCCTCGCGCCCGACGTGGAGGATGTCCACGAAGCCCGCGTCACCGCGCGAGATCGGCTCGAAGGTCGCCATGCCCTCGAACTCGCGCTGAAACGCCTTGTCGCTCTCGAAGGTGCGCCGGTCCACGATCTTTACCGCCCGCCACGTCCCGGTGAGCGAGCGCGCCAGCCAGATTTCTCCGTACGACCCCCGGCCGATGGGCCGCACCATTTCGTGGTTCGGAATTCTGGGTGCGCGGGATTTTGTGGCGGTCTCGGACATGCCGCCGTCGAGTGTATCGCGCCCGCGCCGCGGGCACAAACGGCGAGTTGTCTGTCTGCCACTAATGGACTTGCGCATGTCATCTGGGGACAGAGACGAAAAGGATAGTTGCATGCGGCTGCGGTGAACCTTTCCAAACGCGAGTCATCCTGAGCGGAGCGGAGGTGGAAAGGCGGGCGTAGCGCAGTCGAAGGACCCCGGCGATTCGATCACGGGCAGAATTCGTTCGAACCGCCGGGGTCCTTCGACTCCGTTCCGTCCCGCCTTCGCCCGCACGGAACTCCGCTCAGGATGACCCGTTTTTTTGGGATTTCATCCGCAGCATTGCCGACCCCGCGCTTGCCGCCCGCCCGGAGTCCGCTAGCGTCGCGCACATGAAACGCCTCCTCCTCGCCTCCCTCCTCGCACTCACACTCCCAGCTTTCGCCGCCGATCCGGCCGGCGGATGGGTTCCACTTTTCGACGGCAAATCACTCGACGGCTGGAAGGCGAACGAGAAGCCGGAGACCTTCTCCGTACAGAATGGCGAGATCGTCGTCCGCGGCGATCGCTCGCATCTTTTTTACGTCGGGCCGGTGCAAAACCACGACTTCAAGAACTTCGAGGTCAAGATGGACATCATGACGAAGAAGGGCGCGAACTCCGGCTTCTACATCCACACCGAATTCCAGCCGGAAGGCTGGCCGGCGAAGGGCTACGAAATCCAGGTCAACAACACCCACACCGACGCGAAAAAGGGCGCGGGACTTTATGGCATCAAGGACAACGCCACCGCGCCCGCGAAGGACGACGAGTGGTACACGATGTCGATCACGGTCGAGGGCAAGCGCATCGTGACGAAGGTGAACGGCGTGGTCATCGTGGATTACACCGAGGAGGACGGCGTGAAGCGCCCGGACAATTTCAAAGGACGGCTGCTCTCGCACGGCACCTTCGCCATCCAGGGCCACGACCCGAAGAGCGAGGTGCATTTCAAAAACATCCTCGTCCGTCCGCTGCCTTGAGCCGGCGGCTTTCTGTTTGCGGCGGCCTGGCGTGCGGAGTCTGATTCCCCGCGATGTTCTCCGTCACGATCCTCGGCAGCGGCAGCGCGGGAAACTGCGCGCTGGTGGAGACGGCGCAGACGCGCCTGCTGATCGACGGCGGGCTCAGCGCGCGGCAGATCGGCGCGCGGCTGGCGCTGTGCGGCGTCAGCCCGCTGGAGATCGACGGCATCCTGCTCACCCACGAGCACGGCGACCATGCGGGCGCGCTGAATGTGTGGTGCAAACAGTTTTCCACGCCGATCTACTGCAACCGCCTGACGGCCGAGGTGGTGCAAACGGACCGGCCGGAGCTGCGCAAGGACTGGCGGCTGTTCGTCACCGGGAGCGCGTTCGCGATCAAGGACATCACCATCGAGACCTTCCCCGTGCCGCACGATGCGGTGGACCCGGTCGGTTTCGTCCTGCATCACGGCGCGGAGGCGCTCGGCTTTCTCACCGATCTCGGGCAGGCGACGAAGCTCGTGCATGAGCGCGTGCGCGCGGCGCAGACGCTATTCATTGAGACGAACCACGACGAGAAGCTGCTGCAAAACGACACGAAGCGGCCGTGGTCGGTGAAGCAGCGGATCATGTCGCGACACGGGCATCTCTCGAATGCGGCTGCGGCTGGCGTGCTTGCCGACCTGCTCGGCGGGCGGCTGCGG
>JANOBH010000457.1:0-4955 GCA_031411535.1 Chthoniobacter sp.
CCTGAGCGGGGCTGCCGGCAGGTAGGTTTGCGAAAGCGCACGAAAAGGATTGTCCCCCGTCGTGCCTTTTGTGTCTTTCGTGGACTCCCTCAATCCGATGAACGCCTACACCCAACTCCGCCAGGAACTCGCCGCCGAGCCGCGCACCTGGCTCATCACCGGCGTCGCCGGGTTCATCGGCTCCCATTTGCTCGAAGCGCTGCTGCTGCTCGATCAGCGCGTGACCGGGCTCGACAACATCTCCACGGGCTCGCCGCAGAACTTCGCCGACGTGCAGGCGCGGGTCAGCGCGGAGCAATGGGCGCGCTTCACGTTTCACAAAGGCTCCGTGGCCGACATGAGCGCGTGCCGCGACGCGAGCGACCACGCCGACTACGTGCTGCATCACGCGGGATTCGTCTCCGTGCCGCTCTCGATCGAGGACCCGCTCGGCTGCCACGAGACGAACGTCACCGGCACGCTCAACGTCCTCGCCGCCGCGCGCGACAACCGCGTGCGCCGCGTGATCTATGCGAGCAGCAGCGCCGTCTATGGCGACGACCGGCTGGCCGCGAAGACCGAGGAGCGGATCGGCCGGCCGCTCAGTCCCTACGGGGCTTCCAAGCTCATGGCCGAAATCTACGCGCGCCAGTTTTTCGACCACTACGGGCTGGAAAGCGTGGCCTGCGCTACTTCAACGTCTTCGGCCCTCGGCAGAATCCCGCCGGCGGATACGCCGCTGTCATCCCGCAGTGGATCACCACGCTCGTCCGCGGCGGCGAGTGCGCGATTCACGGCGACGGCGGGATCACTCGCGATTTCTGCCCGGTCGCGAATGTCGTGCAGGCGAACCTGCTCGCCGCGACCACGCGCAACCGCGCCGCGCTCGGCGAGGTATTCAACGTGGCGCTCGGCGGCAGCACGACGCTGGCCACTCTCTATGGGTGCATCTCCGCGCGCGTCGCGGCAGTCGCTGGCACGCCTGAGAGGTCCGTGAAATATGGTCCGCCGCGCGCGGGCGACATCCAGCACAGCGCCGCGGATATCGCAAAGATCCGCCGCGACCTCGGCTTTGATCCGCTGGTCAGCGTGGACGAGGGCCTCGATGAAACCGTGCGCTGGTATGCGGAGGCCGCGCAAAAATGATGCTGCCACCGCCCCTTCACCTTCCATAGCCTCCGCCCCATGTCCGACCTCTGGCACGCCCTGCATCCCGACGCCCGCGCGCAGCTCACGCAGCGCGACTACTCCTCCAGTTCACTGGCCGACCGCCTGGCCACCACCGGCGTGGAGGCCGGCGAGTTGATCGCAAAGCGCGCCGAACTCGACGCGGCGTGGATCCCCGGGGTCGAGATTTTCGCGCGGCGGATCTTTCCGCAGCGGCATCGCGGCTTCTTTGGCGAGTTCGCGCGCATGGGCGACGGCGCGCTGGCGGCGATCGGGCTGTGGCCGCGGCAGTGGGCGACGGCGCGCATGTTCGCGGGCACGGCGAAGGGTTTTCACATCCACCCGCCGCACATCCCCGAGGGCACGACCGCCGAGGCGTGGTTTCAACGGCTTTTCTCGGCGGAGCCGAAAAACCACGCGCTGCGCCCGTACGACCGCGAGCAGTGGGACGCGATGTTTTTCATCCAGGGCAATGTCGAGATGATCCTTGTGGATGAACGCGCCGGGATGCCGCGCCGCGTGATGCGCTTCATCATCGAGGGCGACGACCAGCGCGGGCCGAACAACGCCGGGCTCGTCATTCCAGCGGGCGTCGGGCACGCGCTGCGCGCCGAGGGCTCGCGCGACACCATCATGGTGTACGGCACGACCACGCAGTTCGAGCCGACTTACGAGGGCCGCATCGCCGACGGCGTCGAGCGCGCGCCGCTCCCGCCGGAGTGGCAGCGCTATCTGGACGCGGGCGGTGGCAGCGGAATGTAGGCGGGACTTCCTATTCCCGCAGGCCGCGGCAGCGGCTCTGGGAAGAGCCGCCTACGGTCTGCGCCGCTCCGCGCTCGGTGAGGCCCGCTCAGACGTGGATCGCGTGGCCGGCGGCCACTTCCACGGCTTCCTTCACGCCTTCGCTGAGCGTCGGGTGGGCGTGGATCGTCGATTCGATTTCCTCCCACGTCGCCTCGAGCGTCATGGCCAGGCCGAGTTCGGCGATCATCTCCGTGGCCTCCGGGCCGATGATGTGCGCGCCGAGAATTTCGCCGTGCGGCTCGCCGACGAGCACTTTCACAAAGCCCTCGCTCTCGCCGATCGCGCGAGCCTTGCCGCTGGCCATGAAAGGGAACTTGCCGACCTTGAACTTCAGCCCCTTTTCCTTGGCCGCGCGCTCGGTGAGACCGACGCTGGCGACCTGCGGATGGCAGTAGGTGCAGCCGGGGAAAGTGGTGACTTTCTTCGGCTTGAAGCCGGGGACGAACATCCCCTCGACGGCCTGCACCGCCTCGTAGCTGGCGACGTGCGCGAGCCACGGCGGCCCGATGATGTCGCCCGCCGCGAAGACGCCGGGCACCGTCGTCTCGTAGCGGTCATTCGTCTGAAGGTAGCCGCGGTCGGTGAGGCCGAGCTTCAGCGCGCCGCCGGGCAGCAGCGGCGCGACGCCGATCGCCACGAGGCACACTTCGGCCTCGATGACTTTCTCAGCGCCCTTCGCATCGGCGACGGTGATCTTCACGCCCTTGTCCGTGACCTCGGTCTTCGTCGTCTTGGTGTTCGTGAGAAAGGCGACGCCCTGCTTGGTGAATGACTTTTCGAGCGCCTGCGAAACCTCGGTGTCCTCGACAGGGAGAAGGTTTGGCAGCATTTCCACGACGGTCACTTTCGTCCCGAAGGCGTTGTAAAAATACGCGAACTCGATGCCGATCGCGCCGGCGCCGATGATCACGATGCTCTTCGGCTGCGTCGGCAGATTCATCGCCTCCTTTGAGCTGATGACGGTCGTGCCATTGAAAGGCAGGCCGGGCATCGGGCGCGACACGCAGCCGGTGCCGATGAGGATCTTCGCAGCGGTGTGCGTCTCCTCCTTGCCGTCGGCGCTCTTCACTTTCACCTCGCCCTTTTTCTCCAGCGAAGCCTCGCCGCGGAGCGAGTCGATCTTGTTCTTTTTGAAAAGGAAATCGACGCCCGCCGCGCCTTTGTCGGAGACGACGCGCGAGCGTTTGATGATTGCCGCCCAGTCGTAGCTCAGCCCCTCGATCTTGAACCCAAACTCCGCCGCGCGGTGCGTCATCGCGTGATACATCTCGGCGTTTTTGAGCAGCGCCTTGGTGGGGATGCAGCCCCAGTTGTTGCACGTCCCGCCGCCGCGCTCCTTTTCCACGCACGCGACTTTCTTGCCGAGTTGCGCCGCTTTGATTGCCGCGACGTAGCCGGCGGGGCCGGCACCGATGACGATGAGATCGTAGTTAGCCATTTGGAGAAGGGTGATTGGTGAGAGTGGAGTGTGGAGTGAGGCGGCTCGGAAAAGGCGGTGGGAAGATGCGGGCGGTGCGCGGATGGCGTCAAAAGATTTCCGCGCCGAGGAAAGCGGAGCGGAGCGCTCCCGCGCGACCGCCGAAGCGCTCCCGCGCGCGAACCTTCGAAACTCCGCGAGCCTCAATTCGTCCGGGCGCTTGAGCGCCCGGCGCGGCGCGCGGGAGCGCTTGCCTCCGCGCGCCGGTCCCGGTGCTCCGCGATGCCCGCACCATTCAAAATAAATCGGCCATCGTGTTCATTTCTATTTGAACACAATGCGCGTGTCTGGTATCTACCACGCCGATGCCGGCAAAACTCTCCAGTCTCGCGACGCGCAAAGCGGCGGCCCGCAGGCCGTCCGGCGGACTGTCGCCGCTGGAGGTGGAGGCGATCGATCTGTTCATCAGTTTCGTGCGACTGCTGGGCATGCCGAAGTCCGTCGGGGAGATTTACGGACTTCTTTTTGCGTCGTCGGAACCGCTGGCGCTCGACGCTCTGATCGAGCGTCTGCACATGAGCAAGGGTGCGGCGAGCCAGGGGGTGAAGGTGCTTCGCTCCTTCGGAGCGGTGCGCTCGGTGTACGTGGCGGGGGACCGGCGCGACCACTACGTCGCGGACTTTGAGCTGAGCAAGTTTGCGAGCGCTTTCATCAAGGAGGAGGTGCAGCCGCATCTCGACAGCGGCGCGGCGCGGCTCGCGCGCATGGAGCAGCACTTGGCAAAACTCCCGAAGGCCGAGCGCGAGGCGGCTGCGGCACGGCTGGCGCGGCTCCGGCATTGGAAAGAAAAGGGCGAGGCAATGTTGCCGTGGCTTTTGAAGTTCCTCGTCGCTTAGCATGGTCACGATGCTTTCCCCATCCCCTGAGAATCCCGCGCTCTCCGAGCCTGCCGGGCCGCAGTGGTACTGCCTGCGCTCTCAGCCAAAGCACGAGCACATCGCGGCGGCGCGTCTCCGGCAGTCGCAGGGCGTCGAGGTCTTCTGCCCGCGCGTCCGCATCCAGCGGCGCACGGTGCGCGGGCTGAAGTGGTTCGTGGAGGCGATGTTCCCAAACTACCTCTTCGCACGCTTCGATCTCACAGAAAGCCAGACAATGGTCCGCTACAGCCCGGGCGTGAGCGGCATTGTGCATTTTGGCCGGCACATCGCGCCGGTACCAGCGGGGGCGATCGAGGAGCTGAGCGAATTCATAGGCGGCGATGACATCAAGACGCTCTCTTTCGACCTCGCTGAGGGGGATGAGGTGGCGATCGTCAGCGGACCTCTCACCGGGCAGGAGGGCGTCGTGACCAAGCTGATGCCTGCGCGGGAGCGCGTGCGCGTGCTGCTCGAATTTTTAGGGAACACCCGGGAGATCGAACTGGGTCTGCTCGCCGTCTTTCGGCAGGCGACTGCGCTTCGCACCTGAGTCCGGCCGGCCGCTGCCGGAGTGAAAGCGGCCCCACATCCATGAAGCCAAAGCTGCACCCGCGGCTCCGCGAAGGTCTTGCCGGTTTTTCCGCGCAAACGACCAAGGGCGGCAGCTTGCC
>JANOBH010000458.1:0-7323 GCA_031411535.1 Chthoniobacter sp.
CTGCGCGAGCATGGGCTGCCGACCCTGATCGGTGTTCTCGATCTCGTGCAGGCCGGCATCATCGTCGATTACAAGACGAGCGGCCAGACGCCCAACCCGGAGCGGGCCGTCCACACCCACGAGGTGCAGACGAGCAGCTACGCCGTGCTCTACCGCGAATCCACGGGGAAGCGGGAGGCCGGGATCGAGGTCCACACCCTGGTCAAACTGAAGACGCCCAAGCTCGTCGTCACGGCCACGCCGCCGATGAGCGAGCAGCAGCAGACGCGGCTCTTCCGGCTCATCGAAGCCTACGGGCACGGACTCGACGTGCGCGATTTCGTCCCCTCACCGGGACTGCAATGCGCCGCTTGCGAGTTCTTCAACGAATGCCGCCAGTGGTCGTGAATGGCTAAAAAAAGAAATGGCCGGTTCCGCACCCTCACGGATGCGGGGCCGGTCGCTTCATTTCCAAGAAAGGATCCCCAATGAAACTCGCATGCAAAGTTTTCATTCTCATCCTGGTCTGCGCCCTCCCCTACTGGCTGTGCGTTGATCGCAGGATCGTATCCGGCCGCGCCGGATCATCATCTCCACCGCCCGAACTGGTGCCCTTCCGGACGCCCGGCGGCACACTCCACACCAACGGCTTCCTCAAGACCGAGACCCTCCACAAGGAAAGCGGCTCATGGCTGGGCACGACTTCGTCCAGCATCCGCCTCAACGCGACCTACCGCTACGACATCGAAATGCGGAGCAAGGACTGGAACATCCTGATCGACGACGCGCGCTGGGTCGCCTTCGTCATCGCCCCGCCGTTCCGCCCGCAGCTTCCCGTCGCCGTCGATTCGCGCAGCGTGCAGGAATGGACGGAATCCGGCTGGGGCCGATTCGACAAATGGGACCACCTCCGCGCCCTCCGCCGGGAGATTACGCCGCACCTCGAAAAACTGGCCGGGAGCAACGGCTACATCGAGGTCGCGCGCGGCCAGGCCCGCATCACCGTCGAGGAATTCGTGGCCGACTGGCTGCTGAAGAGCCGGGGCTGGCCCGAGCATTCCGAACGCTTCGTGAAAGTCTATTTCGCCGACGAGCCCGACATCCCCTTTCCGGAAAACAAATCGCTGAAGGACTTCCTGCCGTGACCTTCGTCGCGGGCTCGGCCCAGGGTTTGCGACCTCGCCCCGGCGATCAATTCCGTTTGAAACCCGGAGAGCCGACAAATCGCACCACTTCCTTACCGCTCGGAAACAACTGCTCCATCGGCACACCCAGCACTCGCGCCAGGATGAACAACTCGCAATCCGCAACCCAGCGGAGTTGGGCTTCGACCTTCGCCACCGACACCCGACTCACGTCCCACCCTGCTCGCTGCAGCTTCGCGGCGAGGTCGTCTTGCGTCATGTCCTGGGCATTTCGGATCCGCCTGACGTGCGGACCCACCAGGTTGCGGACGTGCTTCATGTTCCGAGTTCGGAACTTGACTGTAATGACCTGCCGCGCTGGCATTGTTCCCGATCAAGAACGCGATGCTGTCGGGACTCCTGTTGCCAAAATCCTCAATCCAACCCTGCAAATGAACCCGAAATCCTCTCATCCATCCTCCAGACTACTCACCCTCATTGCGGTTCCGGCCATCTTATGGCTGACCGCATTCGCCGACGCGGCAGACGTCCAGGAAGGCGACCAGATCAAACTCATCCGCAATGAGTCGCTACTGTTCCGCGATCAAGTCTTTCGCACCGCACAGGAAGGCGAATTGTTCACTGTCCTCGCGTATCGCCCAGCGGAAAAGAGAATCTTCGTGGGTGCGACGGACAAAGAGGGTAAAGAGATCGCACTCTCCATTCCCGAAGATGCTATCGTGGCGGTCCAATTGGACTCGTCTGAACTTCAGGCTCAAGCCGTGGCCGCCGTAAAAGCTGGCCGGATTTCAGATAGTCTCCGACTCATCGCACGCGGATTACGTAGTGATCCGACCGACCCGGCTCTTCAGCAAACAGCGAAGGCCATCGCGCGCTTGCAGACGGCGGCGGAAGCAATTAACCGGACGGTGGAAGCGCAGAAGCCGGTGGCGGTCGAAGCCGCACGTCTGCGCAAGAACGCCGCAGTAATCGATCACCCGAATCCCCTCGACGGAAATACATCCGGGCGCGCGCGCGCGGGGCAGATGCGAGCGACCGCCGATCAATCCGAAACAACGGCTCGAGTCGCGGTAGAGAATTCAAAGAAGGCTTATGAAATCGCCCTGCAAACGGTGCTTGGCATGGAGGGAGTCAATCAGAAGCTCGCCGGCGAAACAGCCGGTTACCTCAACGACCCTGCGGTCATACCAGCGCAATTCTTGGACGGAAAAGTACCATCACCAGGCTACAAAGAAACAATAGAGTTCATCAATAGTAAGGTGAGTGTCGGCGGTCAAAAGCTTTGGTTCGGTAAGAAGACGCAAAAAATGATCTTATCGTCCATGCACGCCAGAGAACTCCTCGTTTTTGATCCGGCTGAAGCAAATCCTGGAGTGAAGTATACAGCAAATCCTCCACGTAGGGATCAATTTGAGGCCAACAATTGGGTGACAATCTCAACCTCAAGCGGACGGAGTACTTTCCGTGCGATTCGCGGTGATTTTTCAAAGCCACTTGTCGAAGAAGAAAAATCATTCCGTTTGGACTGCGACGATGCAATCGACGCTGAGAAAGTGGCAAAGGCGATGCGGCATCTAATCGAGATATTTGGAGGAAAAAAAGACCCCTTCTGATCAGACATACAGTATCAAAACAAAGGCCAGCCCTCACCGGCTGGCCTTTTTGCATTCAACCCACCAACAACAACAGAAAGGAAATCACCTATGGAGCACATCACGCTCTACTACCGCCAAGGCTCGTCCGACAAAGTCTATCAGGCAGGCATCGTGCCGAAGGACGGCGGCTATGTCGTCCAGTTTCAATACGGAAGGCGCGGCAGCGCACTCCAATCCGGGCAGAAGAATCCCGTGCCCCTCCCCTATGACGAAGCGAAGTCGATCTACGACAAGCTCCTCGGCGAGAAGACCAAGAAAGGTTACAGCCCAGGCGAGGACGGCACGCCCTACCAGCACACCGATCAGGCGAATCGTGCGACCGGCATCCATTGCCAGTTGCTCAACCCGGTCGAGGAAGACCAGGTGGAACGGCTCATCGCCGATCCGGCGTGGTGGCTGTCTGAAAAACTGGATGGCCGCCGTCTGCTCCTCCGCAAAATGGGCAACGCGATCACGGGCATCAACCGGCTCGGTCTCGCCGTCGCGTTGCCGCAAACCCTGCTCGCCGATGCCGCCGCCTGCCCCGAGGACTTCATTCTCGACGGCGAAGCCATCGGCGACACCCTGCACGCCTTCGACGCCCTGCTCGTCGGCGACGACGAGATCGGCGGCTGCCGCTACGCCGAGCGCCGTCTGCGTCTGATGAATCTGCTGGCCTCGTTCCAGCACCGGAATATCCAGCTCGTGGAAGCCCACTGCACCACGGCGCAAAAGCGGCAGGCGTTTGACCGAATGAAGGCCGACGGCTGCGAGGGCGTCGTTTTCCGTCACACCGATGCGCCCTACATCGCGGGCCGTCCGGCATCGGGCGGCTTGGCCCTCAAACACAAGTTCGTGGAGACGGCCTCGTTCATCGTCGGCAAGATCAACGCAAAACGCAGCGTCTCGTTGCTCCTCTTCGAGGGCGACAAGATCAAGGCTGCGGGAAATGTCACCATTCCGCCGAGTCACGAAGTCCCGGCTGTGGGGCAGGTCGTCGAGTGCCGCTACCTGTATGCGTTCCGGGAATCCGGCGCGATCTTCCAGTCGGTCTATCTCGGCCCCCGTGACGACATCACCGGCGAGGAATGCACCACGGCCCAGATCAAATACAAAGCGGAGCCGGAGGCGGCAGTCGCATGAGCGCGGGTATCAAAACGAGGCTTATCAGCCGGAAGCACGTCAAAGACTTCGCCCTCACGGTCGCCGCGCACCGCACGCACAAATTCAGCCGTGTGGGCGGTGAGTTCTTCCTCAAGGCCGAAGCGCACTTGAAAGAGTTCATCCGCTCCTACGTGCAACGGCTGCCCTCGAAAGGAAAGACCATCACATGAGCAGTCCATTCGCCGCTCAGGAGGTACGCCCGCTGCACCGATACAAGAACCTGTTCCGCTGGCGCATCATGCCAGCAGAAAAGGCGGTGGCCGAAGGTTACTACGACCGGGGCTTTTCCAACAAAGCCAAGGCGCTCGCGTATCAGAAGCTCATCAAGACCCTCTTCCCGGAGGATCTCTGCGCGCTCTGCGACACCGGGCGCTACTACGACATGCTCGGGCACATCTACCACACCAAGGAATAGCCCGAACCACCACCAAACCAACCGAAGCGAAAACGGCCTGTCTGCCCTCACCGGCGGACGGGCCGTTTCGCTTTCAACCAACGAAAGGAAAAACCCATGAGCCAATTCGCTCTCCCAATCGCGGAACTCAAACCCGCCCTGGCCGGCCTCGGCAAAGTCATCGCCAAGCGCTGCACCCTGCCGGTGCTCGGCAATATCAAGATCGAACGCACCAAAGACGGCTGGATCGCCCTCACCGGCACCGACCTCGATCATCACGTCACCGTCCGCCTGGAACAGCCCGGCGCCGGCGAACCCGCCGCGCTGCTCGTCCCCTACGACGAACTGCTCAAGACCTGCAAGGCTTGCGGAAACGGCGAGGAGATCCTCGTCGAGCGCACCGGCGCCACCACCGCCGCGATCAAATACCGCATCGGCCAGCAATTCGTGGAAGCCAAAGTCGAATCGCTGCCGGTCGAGGAATTCCCGGAGATCCCGCGGATCAAAGGCGACGCCATCGCGCTGCCCGATTCCTTGCGGGCTTCGATCCACGAGGCTCTCGAATGCGCGAGCACTGATGAAACGAGGATCATCCTCAACGGCGCCTACATCGACGTGTCGAAGCCGGAGGCCAATTACGTCGTCGGCACCGACGGCCGGCATCTCTACAGCAGCAATTCGTTCACCCTGCCATTGGAGAAATCCCTCCTCATTCCGGGTCACCGGTTTCTGGAATGGAAGCAGTTCAGCAACGACGGCGAGTGGCAGCTCAAGGTCGGCGTCCCGGAACACAAGGACGCCGCCGCGCCGTTCCAGATCAGCAGCCGGCGCTGGCGCTTCATCAGCCGCCAGATCGAAGGCAACTATCCCAACTGGCGGCAGGTCGCGCCGGGTGCGGGCAGTTACGCCACGAGCATCGACTTGGAAAGCGGTGTGGAGGAAATCCTCCAGACCGTCGGGCGCATGCCCTGCGATGATACCGTGAACTACGCCATCGGTCTCGAGTCGAGCGGGGGCAAGCTCGCTATCCTGGGCCGGTCGCCCGGTGCCGATGACTGGACTCGCATCGAAGTGGCGGGCGTGAAAGCCAAGGGCAAAGACATGCGGATCTTCCTCAACCGGAACCTGCTCACCAAGGCGCTGCAGTTCGGCCTCACGCGCGTCGAGACCATCGACCAACTCTCGCCGCTGCGTTTCAGCAACGGCGGCCGCCAGATGATCGTCATGCCCACACGGCCCAATCCCGCACCCGCACCGGCACCTCAACCAACACCACCGGCACCGGCAGCCCAAAACGAGCCAACGGCTCCGGAACAACCAGAAAGCAAAACCATGCCCGAAAAAACCAACGGCAACACCACCGGCGCGAAGAGCGCCGAAACCAAGACGGATGAACCCAAGGCGGCTCTCGAAACTGCCCTCGCGCAGATCGAAGTCGTCCGTGGCGATTTCCGCAACGGCATCGCCGGCCTGAACAAACTCGCCGAGGCGCTCAAAGCCGCCCAACGCGAGAGCAAGGCCAGCGACAAAGAAGTTCAGTCCGTGCGGCAGACCCTCCGCTCGCTCCAGAGCGTCCGCATCTAGCCCCGCAAGTAGAACCGCGAAGGCCGCACACGTTGACCGGGTCGGATGGGCGCAAGCCTGTCCGGCCCGGCTTCGTTAAGGGGGGCGTGCCGCCCATTCTTCATCAGTCCGCGCCGGTCACTCGACCGTCGCTCAACCCACGAAAGGAGACCGCATCATGGCCGATTACGTCTCCATCTTCAGCCTGCTCGTGCCGCTGCCCGACGAGGCCGCCGAAAGGTATGACCTCGATCTGGCGGAGCAGGCATTCCACATCCACATGGGTGAGGACGTTCCCGACGGATTCCCGGCTTCATTGAAGGAGGTCGCCGAGGACTGGCAGTTCGACACTGACCCATCAGATCCCTCGAACGGCTCCGGCCTCTGGCTGCACTCCAGCAGCGGCGGCATCGATGCCGTCTGCGCCTTCATCCATCATCTCCTGCAAAAATTCAATCCCGCAGGACACGCCGCGCTGGAATGGAGCAACGACTGCTCCAAACCCCGCATCGATGCCTTCGGCGGAGGCGCCGCGCTCATCACCGCGACGAAGATCAAACACATCAGCACCGGCCAATGGCTGCACCGCCAGGTCGCCCGGTTGCAGAAAGCGGCAACGAAAGGGTCGCCGACCCCATGAAGCTGCGCGTCAAACCCAACGACGTAACCGGATTCTGGGAGATCCACGATGAAAGCGGATTTCTCTGCAATCTGGAGAGCGAATCGACGGCGGCGCTCATCGTCCACGCCGTCAACGTCTTCCCGGACGCAACTGCGGCCCTGGAACTGGCCGAGTCCGCCGTCCGCTACCACCACGCCCGCGAAGGCTGCCCCGCGACGCTCCATGCCGTCCGCGCCGCCCTTCGCAAAACCCGCAACATCAACCCGCGCCGGCATCCGCCCGCGCACAAATAAGAAAGGCATCCCATGAACAACCTGCTCGACGTCCTCACCCGCGAGGGCGTGCTCATTAACGTCAGCGTGCGCTACTGGCGCGGCTGCAAAAAACTCCGGCCCGAGGATCTCGGGCTGAAAGCCGACGACGTGTCCGACCGGCTCATCAGCCTTGGCCACAAACGGCTCCTGCCCAAGGAGGCCACGGCCGACCTGGCGCTCATCGAGGGCCGCGCCCATGCGCTCATCGACACGAACACGTTCCCGTTCCTCAACGGGCTCGGCCACTTCCTGCCCAATGCACGGCTGGCCGACATCACCGACAAGCTGCGCATCCTCGAAGCCGAGTTTTGGAAGGCAAAGGACGACTTCGTCGCGCACTACGAGCGGCACCGCCGCAGCGCCATGGAGGAATGGCAGACCGCGGCCGAGAAGCTCGTGCCCGACCCGGCGCAGATGGTTGCCACCATCGCCAGTGCCTTCCCGCTCGCGTTGGAAAAGCACTTCGGTTTCGACACGACGCTGTTTCAAATCGCCGTGCCCGAACAGC
>JANOBH010000459.1:0-2719 GCA_031411535.1 Chthoniobacter sp.
GATCATCTCGCGGAGCTGAACGAGCAGCACTACGCCGAGTATGCCGATCCCGAGATCGCCACGCGCATCGCGCAGTACGAGATGGCCTACAAGATGCAGGCAAGCGTCCCGGAGCTGACGGATTTTTCAAACGAGTCCGCCGAGACGCTCGCGATGTACGGCCCCGAGGTGAAGCGCCAGGGCAGCTACGCCTACAACTGCCTCATGGCCCGCCGGCTCGTGGAACGCGGCGTCCGCTTCGTGCAGTGCTTCCACGCCGGCTGGGATCATCACCGCAATCTCACCACGCAGTTCAAGATCCAGTGCCAGGACACCGACGCGCCGTCCGCCGCACTGATCAAGGATCTCAAGCAGCGCGGCCTGCTCGACGACACGCTGGTCATCTGGGGCGGCGAATTCGGACGCACGCCATTTCTGCAAGGCGACATCAGCGACGTGAAAAACTGGGGCCGCGACCATCATCCCTACGCAGTCACGATGTGGATGGCCGGGGCCGGCATTAAGCCCGGCATCAGCTACGGAGAGACGGACGAGTTCGCGTTCAACGTCGTGAAGGACCCGGTGCATGTGCATGACTTCCAGGCCACCGTCCTGCACCTCCTCGGCATCGACCACGAGCGGCTCACGTTCCGCTTCCAGGGCCGCCAGTTCCGCCTCACCGACGTGCATGGAAAAGTGGTGAAGGGCGTCCTCGCGTGATCGGCGGCGGACACACCGCCTCGCGGTTTCCGACTCTCGACCGCGGGAGGCTTGCTTTCACGATGCCTCCCGAAGGACGATCCATCCCAAGCAGCGGATCGACGGAGTATTGCCATGCCTTCCATCTTCTCCTTCCCCACCACGACGGTCTTTGAGATCGGCGCGCGGCGCGAAATCGGCGGCTGGCTCTCCCGGCTCGGCAGCGCGCGCCCACTCGTCGTCACGGATGCGGGCCTGACGAAGACGAATGCCTTCGCCCTGCTCATGGTCTGCCTCGACGGAATCGACGCGGCAGTCTTTTCAAACGTGCGGCCGAATCCCGAAGAAACGGACGTGGAGGGCGCGTGGCGCGCCTACCGGGAGCATGAATGTGACTCAGTGATTGCGTTCGGCGGCGGCAGCGCGCTCGACGTGGGAAAGGCGGTCCGCGTGCGAATCAGGCGTCCGGAGAAAACGCTCGCGCAGTTTGAATACGAGGCGGACTGGACCGGGCTCGCGCCGCTGATCGCGATCCCAACGACGGCGGGCACCGGCAGCGAGGTGGGGCGCAGTTCGGTCATCATCATGGAGGAGCGAAAGCGCGTGATCTTTCACCCGGCGCTGCTCGCAAGCGTGGTGATCCTCGATCCCGAATTCACCCGCGAACTTCCGCCACAATTGACCGCGGCGACGGGGGCGGACGCGCTCACCCATTGCATCGAATCGTTCACATCGCCGGTGTTTCATCCGCTATGCGATGGCATCGCGCTGGAGGGAATCCACCTGATCGCCGGCGCGCTCCTCCGCGCGGTGCGCGACGGCTGCGACCTCGATGCGCGCGGCCGGATGCAGGTCGCGGCGGCGATGGGCGGGATCGCATTCCAGAAAGACCTGGGCGCCACTCACTCGCTCGCGCATCCGCTCTCCTCGCTGTGCGCGCTCCATCACGGCCTCGCAAACGCGCTCTGCCTGCCGTTCGTCATGGACTTCAACGCCGCCCGAAAGCCGGGCGTGTATCGCCGCGTCGGCATCGCACTCGGGCTGGCCGATCCGACCGACGCGCACACCATCGCGGCGCTGCGCTCACTCCTCGACGAAATCGGGCTCGTGCCGGGCCTGCGCGCACACGGCGTGGATGAATCGAAACTCGACGCGCTCGCCGACCAGGCATTCGCCGACGGCTGCCACGCCACGAATCCGGTGCCCGTGACCCGCGACGACCTGCTCAGCCTCTACCGCAGCGCCTTGTGAACTTTCCGCAGAATCCCTTCATCGACGGAAAACCCTGCCCGCCGCGCGAGGGCGGGCGCCTCCAACTGACCGACCCGGCGAGCGGAGAAGCGCTGGCTGAAGTAGGCGCTGCCGGCATCGGTGAAATCGAGGGCGCAGTCGCCGGCGCACAGCGCGCATTCGAGAATGGCTGGCGCGACATGGCACCCGGCAGGCGCGCGGAGATTCTTTTCGCGGTCGCGGAAAAACTGCGCGCCCACGCGGCCGAGATCGCGTCCCTGGACATGCGCAATGTCGGCAAGCCGATCGCCGACGCGCGGGACGAGGCAGCGCTCGGCGCGCGGGTTTTCGAGTACTACGCGGGCGCGGTTTCCAAGTTCTTCGGCGAGACGATTCCCGTCGCGCGCGGCGGATTGAATTTCACCCTGCGCCAGCCAATGGGCGTCGTCGCCGCCATCGTCCCTTGGAATTTCCCGTTTCCCATCGCCTGCTGGAAAGCGGCGCCCGCTCTCGCGGCGGGAAACTGCGTCGTGCTCAAGCCCGCTTCGCTTTCGCCGCTGAGCGCGCTGCGCCTCGGCGAACTGGCGCATGAGGCGGGCCTCCCCGCAGGCGTGCTCCAGGTGGTTCCCGGCGCGGGTGCCGCGATCGGCGACGCGCTCGTCCAGCATCCGCTCGTCCGCAAAATTTCCTTCACCGGCTCGACCGAAATCGGCTCGCGCATCATGGCGCTCGCGGCGCGCGGCATCAAACGCGTCTCGCTCGAACTCGGCGGCAAGTCGCCGAACATCGTCTTCGCCGACGCCGACATCGA
>JANOBH010000460.1:0-4105 GCA_031411535.1 Chthoniobacter sp.
TGACGTTCTCCTGCCCCGTGAGGCGCTTGAGCTCGGCGTAGGCGACGGCCGAGCAGATGGAATCCATGTCGGGATTCCGATGGCCGATGACGATGGTCTGCATGCGCGGCGGAGGATGCACACGCGCAGGGTGCGCGGCAAGCAGGTCGCGGTGACGATTTCGCGCGAGCCGGCGCGCGGTCAGATTTGCGCTGGACGCGGCTTAGAAGGTCCGCGTGGCCGCGGGTTCCGCCGTTTCGAGACGGGCGTGCTTGAGCGTCTCCATCTTGCGCCGGTCCACGGGGCTGGCCGGATCATAGTCCGTGCCGTGGGCACGCCGGAACATATCGTCGAAGTGATCACCGACAGGGGCGGGAGCTGTGAAGGGAATGCTCACTCCCGGCGTGGCGGGGCTGAACCGCGCCGGGCGGATGAAAGTCGCGGTTTCGGTCTGCGTGGCGGGCTGCGCCTGGGCGATGGCGGTTTCGCGCGCGGGTGCCTTCCGGACTTTCGCGATGCGCGTCACCCCGGACTCGCCTGCGGGAACGACGGGTGTGTGCTTGGCGACCATCGTGTCGGCGGCCTGCGGTCCGTCACCGATGTATTCCTTCTGCTCCACCACCTCGGCACTGCGGCGGAGGTAAAAGGCGACCTGCTTGTTCACGTCCTGGCCGGGCAGCCAGACTGGCTTGCCGAGGCGGGCGTCCATGAGCCACCAGGGGTTTTCCGGGTTGGAGTCATCCTTGTAGATGACTGCGGTGTTTGTGCCCACCGCCTCTTCGCGCATCCGCGTCTTGTAGCGGTACTGGTAGGTCACGACCTTGTGCTCGACGCTGTCGGCCTTGAGCACTTTGTGCAGTTTGTCGGCGTAAGCCTCGGACCGGTCTGCCGCTTTCGCGGTCTTGTCGGCTCGCGTTTCCGTGACCTTTTCCCAGGTCGTTTTCTGTTTCGATCCCTCGCATGCGGCTAGGGTCAGGCAGGCGGCGAGGGCGAGTGAGTGGGACGTTTGCATGGGTGCGGCTGGAGTGGGGGCTGCTGTGATTTGGGGGCGCTCTTACAGTAATTTCAGCAGGTGCTCAACGGAAAACTCACGGCAAGGCGGCTGTATTGCCACGCGCACGTGGCGCCGCCTCACAGCAGGCCAAACTGGCTTTTCAAGATCCACGTCTGCGCCTTGACCGCGAGTTCCGCGGAATTCACGGGCTTCGCCAGAAAGTCGCTCCCGCCATTCAGGCTCGCGTGCGCGCGCTGCTCCACAGCGCCCGCTTCTGTCAGGAAAATAATGGGAGTCTTCCGGTAGGCCGGCTGGTCGCGGAGGCGGGCGCAAAGGCCGGGAGCCATGCTGCCAGCGAGGTCGTAGTCGAGGAGGACCAGGTCGAAGTTTCGCCCGCTCGCCTCCGTGAGCACCGAACTCGCATCGGCGCAACTGGTCGTCTGGAGCTGCGCCATCTCGAGGGAGGTGACGAGCGTGGCGAGCATTTCCTCATCGTCATCCACCGCGAGGACGCTGGCCTGCGGCAGCGATTTCGCCCGCTCCACCTGGCGCGGCTCGACGAGCCGCCCGAGCAGCTCGATCGCCTGCGTCACGGTTCGCGTCGTCGGCGTCTCCATCGGTCCCGGCTGGGCGAGCAGTTCATGCAGCAGGGCCTCCACGGAGGCCGCCACGCGGGCGATGGGGTGATCCTGCAGTGCGGCCGTGGCGTCCACGAGCTGCGTGGCGAGAGTCATCACCTCCATCCGTGAGGCGTCGTCCTCCGGCACGCCAGCGACGCGGTCCAGCGCCGCGCGCAGGGGCGTGAGGATCGCGGCGATCGGCTGAAAGGCAGGCCCGAGCGGCAGCGTCACGCGCTGGGTGGCATTCGGGTCGAGCATGGACAAAGCGGAGGATGGGTCGCGCGAGGTCATCGCGCCGGGCTGCGGGGCGGCGCGGACGTGGGCGCCATTCATCGGCGGCACCGGCTTGATGCGCGGCCCGCGGAGGTCCTGGAGTTCGCGGGCGAGGCCGATCTTTTCCATCTGGAGCAGCTCGTGGGAGCGTCGCGCCGCGTCGCGCTCCCGGCTGACCACCGCCAGTTCCTCACGCACGTTTGCGAGTTCCAGGTTCAGCCCGGTGTTCGAGTGGCGGAGATCGTCGCGCTCGCTGGTCACGGCGCGGAGCGCATCCTGCGCAGCGGCCGAGGGCGTGGAATCGGTCCGCCCCGTGACGAGGCGGGCGCTCGAAAGCATGTCCACCCGGCGTTGCTGCGCGATCAGCTTTGCCTGCAGCTCCGCGTTGTCGGCCCGGAGAAAGGCGGCGTCTTTTTCCAACTGCTCCCGCGTGAGCAGCGCCTCGGCGGGGGCGGCGGCCAGCGGGTCAAAGAAGCACTCCACCGTCCCAAAGGAGACCGGGCTTGCGTGCTGCAGATGAAAATCCCTCACCGGCGCGCCATCGACGAAGGTCAGGTTCGTCGAGCCGAGATCGTGCAGCCGGTAGTGCCCGTCCGCGGCGATCAGCTCCGCATGGTTCCCCGACACCGACCGGTCCGAGATCTGGATCGTATTGTCCGGCCTCCGTCCGATGGTGATCCGCTCGCCAGAGAGCTGATGCGTCACTTCCATTTGGTTTGGCAGCTTGATTCGGAGTGTCGGCATTTTGGGTGAAAAAACGGGGCGTAGAGACCTGCGTTGACACAAGCAAATGGGATGCCGCGAACCCTGCTCCCGCTTGCGCCTCCGTAAGTTCTGCCGCACTGTCCGCGCCTTTCTCATGCTTGATGAAATCCGCCGCCGCCGCACCTTCGCCATCATCTCCCATCCGGATGCCGGCAAGACCACGCTGACCGAGAAGCTCCTCCTCTACGGCGGCGCGGTCCAACTCGCCGGCTCGGTCACCTCCCGCAAGAACGCCCGCCAGGCCACCTCCGACTGGATGGAACTCGAGCGCCAGCGCGGCATCTCGGTCTCCTCGACAGTCCTCCAGTTCGACTACGCCGGCTACCGCATCAATCTCCTCGACACCCCCGGCCACAAGGACTTCTCCGAGGACACCTACCGTGTCCTCACCGCCGTCGATGCCGTCGTCATGGTCATCGACGCCGCCAAAGGCATCGAGCCGCAGACCCGCAAACTCTTCGAAGTCTGCCGCCGCCGCGGCGTCCCCATCTTCACCTTCATGAACAAGTGCGACCGCCCGACGCGCGATCCGCTCGCCCTCCTCGACGAACTGGAGCGCGTCCTCGGCATCGGCGCCTTCCCCGTGAACTGGCCCCTCGGCACCGGCCCCACCTTCCGCGGCGTCTTTGACCGGCAGAAACGCGAAGTCCACCTCTTCGAGCGCACGCCCCAGGGAGCCTATCGCGCCCCCGTCTCCGTCAGCTCACTCGAAGACGCCGAGATCCGCGAACGGCTCGACGCCGACGACTACGCCCGCGCCTTGGAAGAGCTCGAAATGCTCGACATCGCCGGCGTCGAGTACGACGAGGCGAAGGTCCACGCCGGCACCCAGACCCCCGTCTTCTTCGGCTCGGCGATGAACAACTTCGGCGTCCAGCTTCTGCTCGACGCCTTCCTCGTGCGCTCGCTCCCCCCGCAGCCACGGCGCAGCGTGAGCGCTGCTTCCGCATCGGGTGCTCCCGCCGATCGCGCCGACACCGTACCCCTCGACGCGCCATTTAGCGGCTTCATCTTCAAAATCCAGGCCAACATGGACCCCCGCCATCGCGACCGCATCGGCTTCCTCCGCATCTGCTCGGGAAAGTTCACGCGCGACATGTTTGTCACCCACCAGCGCACCGGCAAACGCGTCCGCCTTTCCAGCGCGCACAAGGTCTTCGCCCAGGAGCGCGAGACCGTGGACGAAGCCTACGCGGGCGACGTCATCGGCCTCGTCGGGCACAACGAATTCGGCATCGGCGACACGCTCACCGAAGACCCCGCCATCCGCTTCGACGAAATCCCCCGCTTCCCGCCCGAGTGCTTCGCCTACCTGCAAAATCCGAATCCGGGGAAGTTCAAACAGTTCCGCCAGGGCGTCGAGCAGCTCCTCCAGGAGGGCGTCGTCCAGGTCTTCGAGCTGCGGGATTCCGTGCAAAAAGTCCCGCTCCTCGCCGCCGTCGGCCCGCTCCAGTTTGAGGTCGTGCAATACCGC
>JANOBH010000461.1:0-6019 GCA_031411535.1 Chthoniobacter sp.
CGCCACCGGCCATCCACGCAGTGAACGCGTAGGGATGATGATCGCGGCCCCACTTCCGCGTATCCGTGATGTCGCCCTGGATAAATGGCGTGCGCCCAAACTCGCCACCCCAGATGACCAGCGTGTCGTCGAGCAGACCGCGCTGTTTCAAGTCCTGCACGAGAGCGGCGCTGGCCTGGTCGGTCTTGCCGCAGTTGTTGCGAAGGTTGCCGGCCACGTCGCTGTGCGCGTCCCAGCCTTCGTGGTAGATGTTCACGAAGCGCACGCCGCGCTCGATCATGCGCCGGGCGAGGAGGCATGCGCGGGCAAAACTCGGCTCCTCGGGTTTGCAGCCATAGAGGTCGAGCGTCTCCTGCGATTCGCTCTTCAGATCCATGACGAGCGCCGCACTGGCCTGGTCGGTGATCTTGCAGTTGTTGCGGACATTGCCGGCCACGTCGGAGTGCGCGTCCCATCCCTCGTGGTAGATGTTCACGAAGCGCACGCCGCGCTCGATCATGCGGCGCGCGAGCAGGCAGGCGCGGGCGAAGGACGGCTTGTCGGGATCGCAGCCGTAGAGCGCGAGCGTCTCCTTGCTCTCGCTTTTCAGGTCCATCAGCTCCGGCGCGGAGGTCTGGAGTTTGAAAGCCATCTCGTAATTCGCGAGGCGCGTGGCGATCTCGGGGTCGCCGTCGCGCTGCATGCGCTCGCGGTTGAGCGTGCCGATGAGATCGAGCGTGTCGCGCTGGAGTTTCGCATCGATGCCCGCGGGGCTGCCGACATCGAGGATCGCATCGCCCGCCGCGCGCAGGCGCACGCCGTTGTAGATCGTGGGCATGAAGCCGCTCGACCAGTTCGCCGCGCCGCCGCTGATCCCCGATCCCGTGCTCATCACCGCAAAGGCCGGCAGCTCCTGCGTCTCCGCGCCGAGCCCGTAAAGCGCCCACGACCCGAGGCACGGACGCCCCGGCTGCTGAAAGCCCGTGTTGAAGAAAATCTGCGCGGGCGCGTGGTTAAACTGATCCGTGCTCACCGACTTGATGAGGCAAATGTCGTCCACGATTTTCGCCAGATGCGGCAGCATCTCGGAAAGTTCCGCGCCGCTCTGCCCATGCTTCGCAAACTTGAACCGCGGCCCCAGCACCGCCGCATCCGGCCGGATGAACGCATACCGCTGCCCGCCGATGACCGAAGGCGGCAGCGGCTTCCCCTCCAGCTTCGCCAGCTCCGGCTTGTAGTCGAAAAGATCGAGCTGGCTCGGCGCCCCGGCCATGAAGAGATGGATCACCCGCTTCGCCTTCGCCGGAAAATGCGGCGCTTTCACCGCGAGCGGATGCGCCGCGGATGCTGCGCGTGCGCGGCCTCCCAGCGCATCGGTCAGCAGCCCGGCGAGCGCCATTTTTCCCAGCCCCACGCCGCAGTCTCGGAGGAAATGGCGGCGGGTGACGTGCTGGCAGTGGGCGTGAAAGGAGGCGTCGCTCATTTTTTCAGCACTCCTGGGCCTGTAGTTGCGCGGGCGAAAAACGGAATTCCGACCCGCTCGATTTGCGCCGCCACTGCCGGGTCGGTTTTGTCATCGTAAATGATGAGGCTGAACCGGTAGGGCAGCAGCAGGTCGTCCAAGGCGTCGTCGATCTGACCGACGGACCGCCAATCGAGCGCGCCGCCGACGAGGGCGAGGTCGATGTCCGAGCCCGGCTTGTGGGTGGCCTTGGCCCGCGAGCCGAAGAGCACGGCTCTCTCCACGTCGGGAAAACGCGCCAGCACCCCGGCGATCGCGGTCATCACCTTTTCCGAAAGACCGTGTCGTGGACTCATGGTTCGCGGGTCTCGAGTTCGGTGAACTTCACGAGAAATTTTTCAAATGCCGGCACGTAGCTGGTGAGGATTGCCGCGGCGAGTTCATTGGCGGTGTCCGCGTTGTAGGTGTGGCTGCTGCGGTTGCGGCTTTGGATCATCGCCATCCATTCCTCACCGTCCGCAATCAATCCCTGCGCGAAACCTTCGCGGGTGGCGTCCTTCGAGCCGTAGAGATTTTCCGTGCCGTGAAATTCCAGGAAATCCTTGAGCGTTTTCCACGCAAGCTCGTGCGTGAACTCAAACGCCTGCACCAAACCCTGCTGCTCCAACTCGGACAGCCCCCGCTGCCGGGCCAACGCCGCCGCGCTGGAGAGTTGAGCATAGGCCTTGCGAAAACTCTGCATGCGCTGCCGCCAGCGGACATCGGGTTGTTGAGGCATGGAGCGGAGGCTAGCGAAAAAATCCTGGTGGGACAGTGGCTTGTTGCGCACGTCCGCTGCGGCGAACCGTTCAGCTCCGGGTGATGGCTTCGTCGAGATTGAAAAGGGCGCGGGCGAGGGCGGTCCAGGCGGCGCGTTCGTTCACGTCGCCGGGGGCTTCGATGGCGAGGGCTTTGGCGTCGAGTTCGCCGCTCGTGAAGCGGGCTTTTTGCGCGGTGAAAAACTTTGCGAGCGTCGCGGTTTCGTCATCCGTGGGCGGGCGGGTGAGGATGCGGCGGAAGGCGGTGCGGATGCGGTCTTCGACGCTGCCGCTTTGTGCGGCGAGGGTTTTGCCGAGCGCTTGGGCGGCTTCGAGGAAGACGACGTCGTTGAGCAGGGCGAGGGCTTGGAGCGGGGTGTTGGAAACGTCGCGGCGGGCGATGCAGGCTTCGCCGGTCGGGGCGTCGAAGGTTTGGTAGAGCGCGAACGGCGCGGTGCGTTTGGCGAAGGTGTAGAGGCTGCGGCGGTAGCGGTCGGGGCCGGTGCTGGCGTTCCATTTCGGCGAGCCGTAGGCGACTTCGGTCACGCCGTCGGGCTGCGGCGGGCGGACGCTCGGGCCGCCGATTTTTTCCGAGAGCAGGCCGCTCGCGCGGAGGGCGGAGTCGCGGACGATCTCGGCTTCGAGGCGGAAGCGCGGGCCGCGCGAGAGCAGGCGGTTGTCGGGGTCTTTGGCGAGGCGATCTGGCGTCGCCGCGGACGACTGGCGGTAGGTGGCGCTCATCACGATGAGCTTTTGCATCTGCTTCACCGACCAGCCGCGTTTCACAAACTCGACGGCGAGCCAGTCCAGCAGTTCGGGGTGCGTGGGCGGATCGCTTTGGAAACCAAAGTCGCCGACCGTGCGGACGATGCCGCTGCCGAAAAACGCGGCCCACTCGCGGTTCATCACGACGCGCGCCGTGAGCGGATTCTCCGGCGAGACGAGCCAGCGGGCGAAGCCGAGCCGGTTGCGCGGCGTGCCGGCGGGCAGGGGATTCAGGACAGAGAGCACGCCGGGCCCGACGCGCTCCTTGGGCTGGAGCCATTCGCCGCGGTGGTGGAGGAAAGTGGCGCGCGGATTCTCCGGCGGACGCTCGCGCATAACGAGCGTGGTGGTGTGCCTGGGCGTCTTGCGAAGGGCGTCGATCTCCTTGCGCGCTGCGGCGAGTTCGGGGGCGGAGAGGAGGAACTCTTCGCGCAACCGGGCGCGCTCCGGCGGGGTGAGTTTCGCGTCGGCCACGAGGAGCAGTGGCTCGATGTCGTCGGGTATTTCGCGCGCCTCCGCGGCACGGGGGTCGGTCGTCACGGAAATGCGGAAGCGGCCAAGCGAGCACGCGTAGTGGCGGCCGAAGATCATCTTCAGCGTGAGCGCGCCGGCTTGCGCCAGCGGCGCGGCGGGAACGAATACGGCCTCGTCCCCGAGGCCCTGGCGGCCATTCGTGCTCCAGCCGGTCTGCGCGTCGCCGTCGGTGGCGAGCGCTGCGGAGACGGGGTTGTTTCCACCCATCGCGTTGCCCGCGAAACTCTGCGAGGTGCGCGTGAACTTCACCTGCCGGCCGTCTGCCGCGAGCTGGAATTCGCCGAGGAAAAAGTCTCCCTTTGGTCCCTCGTAATACGTCAGGCCAGGGCCGTGGCCGGGCAGGTGGTCGTCGGGCAGGACCTCCAGCCGGATCGCCGTGATGCCGCGCGGGACGCTGGCGAACTTCAGCTCGTAAGTGTCGCTTTTCGTGATGTCGCCGCTGGCGAAAATCGAGGCGTCATTCTGCACTGTGAGCAGCGGCGAATTCGACTTTGCCTCGACCGGTTTCAACGCCGTCCACGACACGCTGCGTGCGCACTCGCGCGTCAGCCACCCGGCAAATTTCTTCTCCACGAGTTCGCGCCGCCGGACCTCGACGGGCCGCGCATCTTCCGCCAGGGCGGGCACGCTCAGCCGCACGCGCCCGAGGGTGTGCTGCTTGCCGTATCGCTGCTCGAGTTTCACAGTCAGGCGCGTGCCGGCGGGGAAGGCGGCGGGCTTTTCAAAGGCGAACGTCGCCGTGTGGTTCACGTTGAGTTTTTTCCCCGGAACATCCACGGCCCAACCCGTGCCCGGCTGGCCGTCGATGGCGTTTTCCGCGGGAAAAGCCGGCTGCGCCACATCGGCTTCCGCGCGAACGAGCTTCACGGGAACGGTCTGCGCGGGTGCGTTCTTTGGCGCGGCGGTGACGGTGATTTCCGTGAGGACGAAATTGCCGTGCGCCACGCGGCCGGGGCCGCCGCTCGGGAGCGCGGGATCGGCCAGCGCTTCGAGGCGGAGCTGGCTCACGCTCGCGGCGTCCGTCTCGACGGTGAAGGTGTAGGTGTCTCCGTCCGGGCTCTTCGCGGCGAAAAGCGCCGAGCCATCGTCGAGCACCCGCGGTTTCTCGCCGCTCGCCGTCTCGATCTGCACGGGCCGCAGCGGCTCCCAGCGCGCGCCGGTTTCGACGGGAAACTTGTCCGGCAATTCCGCGAGCCGTTTCGCCAGCTTCTCCGCGCGCGCTTTCTCCTGCGCGGCGGCGTCGGGTGCGGGCAGGTCGAGATCGGGCTCGTCGGCATTGTCGAGACACGCCATGAACTGAAAATACTCCCGGTGCGTGATCGGGTCGTATTTGTGCGTGTGGCACTGCGCGCACTGCACGGTGAGGCCGAGCCAGGTGGTGCCGGTGGTGCCCACGCGATCGACCATCGCCAGGAAGCGAAACTCCAGCGGGTCGATGCCGCCCTCTTCGTTGAGCATCGTGTTTCGGTGAAAGCCGGTCGCGACCCGCTGCTCGCGCGTAGCGTTTGGCAGCAGGTCGCCGGCGATTTGCTCGATGGAGAACTGGTCGAACGGCATGCCCGCGTTGAGCGCATTGATGTCCCAGTCGCGATACGGCCAGATGCTGCGCTCGCGGTCTTTCTCGTAGCCATTCGTGTCCGCGTAACGCGCGAGATCGAGCCAGCGCCGCGCCCAGCGCTCGCCGTAGTGGGGTGAGGCGATGAGCCGGTCCACCAGCTTTTCGTAGGCGTCGGGCGCGGGGTCTTTGGCAAAGGCCTCGGCTTCCTCCGCGGTCGGCGGCAGTCCCGTGAGGTCGAGGGAAACGCGGCGCACGAGCGTGTATCTGTCAGCCTCCGCAGTCGGCTGGAGGTTTTCCTTTTCGAGCCGCGCGCGGATGAAGGCGTCGATAGGATTCCCAGCTTTCGGCGGCGCGACTTGCGCGGGTTTCACGAACGCCCAATGGACCGCGTACTGCGCGCCCTGCTTTATCCATGCGTCGAGGGTCGCGACCTGCGCGGGCGTGAGCTTCTTGCCGCTCTTCGGCGGCGGCATCTGCTCGTCGCGGTCGGTCGAGTGGATGCGCACCGAGAGATCGCTCGCGGCGAGATCGCCGGGGACGATGGCGCGCACGCCATCGATGTCGGCGAGCGCGCCATCGCGCGTGTCGAGCCGCCGGTCGGCCTCGCGCGTGCCGGGGTCGAAGCCGTGGCACTTGAAGCATTTGTCGGAAAGGATCGGCCGCACGTCGCGGTTGAAATCGATCTGCCCGGCCGCTGCGGCCGACGCGGCTGTCAGCAGCAGCGCCGCCAGTATGAGCGGCGGTCGGACGGCGGGGAAAGCGGGGCTCTGCATGCGGGGGGAGAATCTAGGACAGACAACCCTGCGGGCGACGGAAATTTGAGAAGGAGTTCTCGGAACGCATCTGAGAGACCTTGAAAGAAGGCGGGAGTCCGGGCGCGGGAGCGCCTCTTGGGCGCGCAGGAGCGCTTGGCTCCGCAGCATC
>JANOBH010000462.1:0-9359 GCA_031411535.1 Chthoniobacter sp.
GCGTGCAGGTCGGCGCAGAGCAGCATGAATCCGAGGTCGGCCTTCGGCGAAACCATTGCGAAGGTGAGGATCTGCGCGCCCTCGGTGGCGCGGATTTCGGCGATGAGTTCGGTGAGATGGGTCTTGGCGGCGATCTGTTCGTCGCGGCTGAGAAGCGACCACGCGCCGTGTTCGACTTTGTAAAAAAGGTGGAGGACGTGCCAGCCTTCGGCGGGGATCACGGCATCGGGAAGTTTGTCTGTCATAGGGCGGCGAATGTCGCGGGAGCGCGGGAGCGGGTCAACCGGGAAGCCGCACAGGACAGCGGCGCGGGAGGACGAAGAGACGCGGATCGGACGATTCGAGCGGCGGGAAAAAGACGTTGCCACCCCGCGTTTCGCCCCTATTTTGGGCCGCTCAAAAACCGAACACACCTATGGCCGACCAAGCTAACAAATATCCCGAAAACGTCGCGGGCACCTTCTACGTGGATGACCAGTGCATCGACTGCGATCTCTGCCGCGAGACCGCGCCAGCCAATTTCACGCGCAACGACGACGGCGGCCACAGCTACGTGTTCAAGCAGCCGGAGAACGACGCCGAAACCACGCTCTGCAAGGAAGCGATGGAAGGCTGCCCGGTCGAGGCCATCGGCAGCGACGGCGTGGCCTGAGCCCGGCGCGAACTGCGAAATTTTCCAAGACCCTCACCTTCACGGGTGAGGGTTTTGTTTTGCCCGCGAAAAGGGCGGGAGAACGCGAAAATGGAGCCGTCCTTTTTCGTGCGTTTCCGTGCATTTCGTGGACACTCCACGGCATGAAACCCGAGCAGCTCCGCGCGCGTGTCCTCGCCGAATGGCGCGGGCTGCCGCAGCCGGCAGAGCGGCCGGACCGCGCGGCGGCGCTCGGCGATGCGGTGCGAAAGGTGATGGCCGGGCTCGGCCTGAAGGACCGGCTCCACTCCGCGGAGGTGATGGCGGCGTGGCACGACGTCGTCGGGGAATTTGTGGCGAAACACTCGTCGCCGCAGCAGCTCAAGGACGGCGTGCTGACGGTGCGCGTGCTCCAGCCGACGGTCCACTTCGAGCTCGATCGCGTGTGGAAGCCCAAGATTCTGGCGAAGCTGAAGGCGCGATTCGGGCCGCGCGTCGTGCGCGAGGTGAAATTCCGCATCGGGTGAGCGTGTGACCGACCGCATCATCATCGACAGCCTGGAGCTGAGCGCATTCATCGGCGTTCCGGATGGGGAGCGCGCAGCGGCGCAGCGGCTGACGGTGAACCTCGTGCTGGAGCCGGCCCGCGATTTCTCCGCGCTGGAGGATGGGATCGCGAACACGGTCGATTATTTCCGCGTCTGCGAGGCGGTGAAGACGCTCTGCCTCGCGAGGCCGCGCCGCCTCATTGAGACGCTCGCCGGGGAGATCGCGGCCGCGCTGCTGGAGGGATTTGCGATCCGCGCGGTCGAGGTGGAGCTGCGAAAATACATTCTGCGCGACGCCGCCTTCGTCGCGGTCGCGATCCGACGCGAGCGGGCTGCGCAGGCGCAGTGAGCGGCGGCGGGTTTTGAACATCGGCGCCGCGCGGGTGTCTGTTTTCGGCGTCCGCATTTCCTATCCCCGAATGTCTTTCGCGTCCGTCCTCTCCGCTCCGTCCGCCGTGCTCTGGCCAGCGCCGGTGCGATCGGAATTCCCAACCACCGCGCGGCCTGCTACGAAGCCGCGCACGATGCAGGACGAACTGAGCCGCAAGCAGGACACCGAGCTGATCGCCCGCACCCAGGGCGGCGACGCGGCGGCGTTTGACGAGCTCATCGTGAAGTACAGCCCGCGCCTTTACGGCCTCGTCTATAACATGACCTCGAACCACGAGGACACGAACGACCTGCTGCAGGACATCTGGTCCAAGGCGTACCGCTCGATCACCGGCTTTCGCGGCAAGTCGTCTTTCTACACCTGGATGCACTCCATCGGCGTGAACATGACGATCAACTTCCTCAAGAAGCGTGGCCGCCGCTTTCACCTGAGCCTCGATGACATCGACGCGAACGTGCAGAACGACAAGGAGTTCATCGAGCTGACCGCCGCCAGCTCCCCGGTGCGGGAGGCGGACCTGGGCGAACTTCAGAAGCGGTTGAACGAGGCGATGCAGAAACTGTCCCATGATCATCGGGCGGTTGTGACCATGTTCGATATTCAGGGAATGCCTCACGCAGAGATCTCGAAGATCCTGGGCGTTTCCGAAGGGACGGTTCGCTCCCGGCTCTTTTACGCGCACCGCCAGTTGCAGAATTTTCTCACCGAATTTCACCAATCATGACCGAAGAACAGCTCACCGCCCTCCTCCGCCTGAAGCGCTACGAACAGCCGCCGGCGGATTATTTCGACCGGCTGCTGAAGGACATCCACCGCCGCCAGCGCACGGAGCTTCTGCGCCGGCCGCTGTGGAGGATCGCCGTCGAGCGGGTGCAGACGATGTTTAGCGAGCACAGCATGGGGCATGTGTCCTACGCGGGGGCGATGGTCGCGGTGCTGGCCATCGGCATCGGCGCGATCGGCTTCCTGATTCCCGGCGGCGAGTTCGCGCACAAGCCGCCGGCCGAACACGGGATCACGACTCCGCCGGAAAAGCTTCTTTCTCTCCAATCGCCCACCAGGGCAACCCGCCTCTTCTCGCAACCGCTCCCGACCACTCAGCCGGAAATGGCGCCGGTGGATGCGCAGCCACGCTACATCATGGACGCGCGGCCAGTGAGTTATGAGCCGTCATCGTCATTTAATTTCTAGGCATTTGGCGCGCCGGATCGTCCCCGCCTTTTTCGGTGGGCTGCTCGGTGCGTCGGCAGTCTTCGCCGCGGACGGGGACCCGGGCAGAGTGCTGGACGCCATCCAGCAGCAGGTGCAGATGGTTTTTGAGAAAAGCGGCCCGGCTGTCGTCCGCATCGAGGCCACCGATGCACACGGCCGCCTCGCTGGCAGCGGCTTTTTCATCGACCCGAACGGCACGCTCTACACCTCCTACAGCGTCGGCGGCGAATCGCGGGACATCACCGTCCACTTCCGCGGCGAGCAGCACACGGCCCGCCGGCTCGTGAGCGACCTCCGCAGCGGCATCGCCCTCCTCAAAATCGACGCGCAGACGCCGTTTCTGATTTTTGGGAAGGCGCGCGACCTCGCCCTCGCCACGCCGGTCATCGCGCTGGGCTATCCGATGGAGATGCCGCTCACGCCGTCCTTCGGCATCGTCGGCGGGTTCGATGTGAAATTTGGGGGCCGCTTTTTTGCCACCACCCACATCCGGGCCAATGTCCCCGTCCAGCGCGGCGAAGGCGGCGCGCCGCTTCTCAATGCGAACGGGGAGGCCGTCGGCATCCTCATCAGCACGCTCGACGGCGGTGGCGCGTCTTTCGTCCTGCCGATCGAGGCCGCTGAAAAGGTCCGCATGGATTTCATGCGCTTCCGCGAAGTCCGGCCCGGCTGGCTCGGCATGGCGGTCAAGGCTGCGGACGCGGCCGTGGCCGGCTCCACCGCGCGAATCGAGGAGGTCATCGCCGACGCCCCTGCGGAAAAGGCCGGCCTGCGCACGGGCGACATCCTCCTCCAGATCGGCGTCCGCAAGATCGCGATCCCGGAAGATGTGCTCGACGCCTCCTTTTTCCTCACCGCCGACGACAGCGTGCCCGTGCGGATCGCCCGCGACGGCGCGGAGATGCAGATCCAGGTCCTGCCTGCCGACCCGCCCACGGCCCACCGCGCCGAGATCCCGTCGCAAGGATTGAAAGTCGGGCAGTGACCATGCCGGCCGGCCGGCTTCCGTGCGCCGCCGCTTTTACCAGAAGCCCCACTGGCCGCTGCGCATGACGTAGATGCCGAGGATGAGATTGGTGACCGCGTGGGTCAGGACGCAGGCGCTGAGGCTGCGGGTGCGGTAGGCGACGAGATTGAAAAGCGCGCCCGTGAGGATGGCGGCGGGCCAGTCGGCGAAGGAATGCTCGAGACAGAAACCGGCGGTGACGATGCCGAAGGATTTCCACGAAAACGCGCCGATCGGCACGTCCATAAAGTCATCGTCGATCAGGTAGCGGAGGAGAAAACCGCGCCAGAAAATCTCCTCGATCAGCGGGACGACGATCACCAGGCGGACGAAGCGGGCCGAGACATTCAGCCAGTAGGGCCAGCCGTCCGCGCCGAAGAACTCCGGGTGGAAGCCATCGAGGCGGGGAGCAGCGCCGAGCCACTCCTGAGGGGCGATCCACAGCACGAGCGCCACCGCGCCGATGAGAGTGGCGAAGCCGACGCCGGCCGGGCGGCGCAGGCTGTAGGAGCGCCAGTAGCGCCAGAGGAGCGCGCCGGCAAAGAGCGTCTGGAGAGGCAGCACCCAGTAGCGCGGCTCCGCGGCCATCCAGAAAGTGTGCCCTTGGAAAAGTCGGCCGACGATTTCGCCGAGCAGAGCGACGGCAAGAAATCCGAGGAACGGCGCGAGATAAGCTTTTTCGTGAGGGGTAGCGCCAAACATTCAGAATCAAATTTTTTTGCGAGCGATGAACGAAACCGAAACCGCCGGGGCAACACCAGAACAACTCTTGAAAATGCTGGATGCCCGCATGGCGATGCAGCGTGCGCAGCGCGCCGACGCGGGGCGGAACCGGATGGCGATACTCATCGGCGGCGTGCTCTTCATCGTCATCGGCGCGGGGATCGCGTTCGTGGTGCTCTCGCAGATGGTTTCCAACCTTCAGCACGGGGATCGGCGGCCCGCGGGGCAGACCGTGGCGGAGAATTTCTGAGAATCCGCGGACTCCGGCACATCGGCTGCTTAACACAATCCCGAAATGGCTAAAGCTCTCACATCCGTCATCGGCGTGGACCTCGGGCGCTACGCGCTCAAGTCCGTGCTCCTCCAGCGCAAGGGCGGGAACCGCTACGTGGTCACAAACTACGCCTCCCATGTGCTCAGCAGCCCGGTCGAGTCCGCGGACGCGCTCGGCCAGGAACTCAAGTCGCTCTTCAAAAGCATGGGCGGCTCCGCGAAAGCGTGCGCCGTCGGCATCTCCAGCCCGGACGCACTGATCCGCATCATCGAGCAGCCGGAGACGCCCGTCGATCTGCTGCGCGACGCCCTGCGGCTCAATGGCATGGCCCTGCTCAATCAGGACTGCAGAGATTTCGTGCTCGATTGCGACAAGATTCCGACATCGCAGCCGAACGGTGATTCCGAGACCTCCGGGAAGAAAAAATACCTCGTGGGCGGGCTGCCCAGGGCGCAGGTCTCACTGGTCGGCGGGGCGATCCAGAACAGCGGGACAAATGTCGGCGCGCTGCAACTGGCTCCGATTTGCGCATTCAATGCGTTCGAGTTCGCATTCCCCGAGGTCTTTAATGAGCAGGCGTTTTTCCTCGTCGATATCGGTCACACGAATTCGACCGTGATGGTCGGATCGAAACGCGAGCTGATGCTCGTCCGGTCCATTGATTTTGGCGGAAAGGCACTCGTCGAGGCGCTGGTCGGCCTGAGCGGAGAGGATCGCGACGCGGTCCTGCAGGCGCTCGATCAGGAGGACGAGGTGGTCGTCGAGTACACCCGCGTGGCGCTCTCCGCGCTGATCCGCGAGATCCAAAACTCCATCGGCTTTCTGGAGCACCGGCACGAGGAGACGATCAGCAAGATTTTCATCTCGGGTGGACCCGCGAAATCGGCCGCCTTGCTCAAGGTGCTCGGTGAGGAACTGGCGCTGCCTTGCGAATCATGGAGCGCGGCCGGCAAGTGCGAGCTGTCCCTGTCCGCGAGCCAGGCCGAGGGTTTCGCCCGCGAGGCGCTCGACCTGAACGTGGCCTGCGGAGCCGCGGCGGAACTTTTGAAAGGGATCTGACACCATGGCACTGCACCTGAACCTCTACCACGAAGTCATCAAGGCGAAGGCGCTCAAGCGCCGCGACCCGCTGAAGCTCTCGATGTACGGCCTTTCCGCCGTCGTCGCATGCTTCGCCAGCTACTACGCCCTGGAGTTGCTGAAAATGCACGGCCTCAGCAGCGAACTGGCGAGCGTCAAAGCGCAGTTCGACAAGCTCGAGCCGCTGGCCAAGGCGGCGAAGATTCGCGAAGCAGAGCTCACGGCGCAGGTGAAAGCCGGCTCCCTGCTGGTGAAACGGGTCGAGAACCGCTTCTACTGGGCGCCCCTGCTGGAGCAGATCATGCAGGTCGTGCCGCGCGAGGTGCAGGTCACCCGGATGGCGGGCGATCTCACCGGTGAAGGAACGCGCCGCTGCTCGCTCTCCATCGACGGCCTATCGGCAGGCCCCGATCCCCGCAAAGTCGCGGAAGACCTCCGCACCTCGATCGCCGAGAAATTTTCCACCAAATACAAGAACGTGAGCTCGAAGTTCCGGACGCTCGAAGACGGCACCGAGATGGTGTCGCTCGACGGCAAGCAAATGCCTACCGCCACCTTCGCGATCAACGTGGAACTCTTCTCCGGCGAAGAGCCAGTCGCCGCCCAACCCGCCCGCAAAAAACAATGAAACTCGGAAAAGACGAAATTCAGAAAATCTTTCTCGGCGGACTGATCGTGATCGGGGTCGTGTACAGCTACTTCAGCCTGCTGCTCGGCCCGCTCGGGAAGCGCCAGGAGGCCACGCGCATCAGTGTCACCGCACTCGGGCCGGAGATCGCCGCCGCCAAAGCGCAGCTCGCGCGGACCGCGGATCTGGAGAAAGCCGCGCCGGCCAGCATGCAGACCATGCAGCAGGTGGTCGCGATGATCCCGGAAGGTTCGCCGGTCGCCTGGTTCCCGCCGCGGGTGGGTGAGTTTTTCAAAAAGCAGGGCCTCGACAAAACCTCGACCCGCCTGAACAGCGAGACCGTGGAAAAGGAGATGAAAGGCTTCCGCCGGCTGTCATGGGGCATCGACCTGCCGAAGGTGGGATATGTCCCCTTTGCCACTGCGGTGGCCGCGCTCGAAAACGAGGAGCCGCTGCTGGAAATCAACGCCCTGCAGCTCGATACCAGCCGTGAAGACGTGGAGATGCAGCGCGCCCTGATCACCGTCAGCAACATCGTCAAACAATGAAACCACTCCCTTTCCTCATCGTCCTCGGAGCCGGCCTGCTGAGCGCCGCCACACTGCACGCGGAAGACGCCGCTCCGGCCAAGGCCGAGCCCGTGCTGGAGCCGTATCAACTGAAAAACCGCTCCAGCTTCGCCTGCGAAGTCCAGGATGCCCGCGCCCCATTCTGGCCCATCGGCTGGGTCCATCGCAAAGGGGCAGGCTCCGCGGTCGCGACGAACGAAGCGCCGCGCGAGGTCCTGGAGCCGAAGAACTTTCGCGTGACCAGTATTCTCCTCGGCACCGGTGGCGGATCGCTGGCCGTGGTCAATGGCCGCGCCTACGGCGAAGGCGAATTTCTGAGAACGCCGCGCATGGCGCCGGGTGCTCCGGCTGCCGCTCGCACGCGCGTCCACCAGATCGCCGACGGCTTCGTCGTCCTCCAGCGCGAGACGCAGCTCGTCACTGTCGCGCTGCTCCGGGCGGAGCTCGCGCAAAAGAAATTCGAGGAGCCTCTGCTGGACGGGGACCGCTGAGCGCGGCCTAGCCGTTCAACTGCGCGAGCACCTCGGGGTCGCGCACATCCGCCCAGTCGCCGGACAGCTCCAGCGCCTGCACCTTCCGGCCGCTCATGGCGAGCGCGCGGATGGCGTCGGTCAGCTCGTATTCGCCGCGAGGGGATTTCTCCAGCCGCGCCGTGAACTCGAAGATGCTTGGCCGAAAGGCATAGACGCCCGCGTTGTACCACGGGCTCGTCGGCTCGCCGGGCTGCGGCTTTTCGCGGAGGTCGGTCATCTCAAAGCGCTCGTTCACGAAAACCGCGCCACCTTTCGCGATCTCGCCGGGGTTGTGCTTCACGCTGATCAGCGCCTCCGCATCGCCGAGATCCGCCAGGCGGCGGTAGTTCGCGGGATCGATGAGGATGTCTCCGTAGCTGAGGATGAACGGGTCCGCGCCGGCGAAGCCTTTCGCCAGCTCCACCACGCGGCCCGTGCCGTCCTGCACCTCCTGCGTCACGTACTCCACCGAGACGCCGTGCTTTCCCCCGTCGCCGAAAAACTCCTGCACCACCTCCGCGCGCCAGCCGACCACGATCTGGATATGGGTAACGCCCGCTGCGCGCAGACCCTCCACGATGTGCAGCAGGATCGGCTTGCCGCGCACGGCGATCATCGGCTTTGGCAGCTCATTGGTCAGCTCGCGCATGCGCGTGCCTTTGCCGGCGGCGAGGAGCACGGCTTTGCGGATGGGAGAGGGCTGGGAATTCATGGGCGTGTATCCGCGAGGATGTAGCGGAAGTCAGATGGCTTGGCTAGAGGGGGCGGATTGGCCGGCGCGTTAGCTCCAGCGACCCGATTCACGGACAGCCGCCTGGGCAGGTGGGTGGGATCCCATCAGTTCCCCGCAGCCCGCGACACCCCCAATTCAGTTTGTGGATGGTGAAATCCCCTCCTCTCCCTCTCCTCGTTCTCCTCGTTCCGAAGTTTCTCCTCGTTCCGAAGTTTCACTTCGGAACGCTCCTCTCTTGAAGCTCCGCTTCATCGCCAAGGATCACACCTCAAAACCGGCTCCACACCCTCGCACCACGCATGCGCCGACGAATACCGCCAATGCTCCGGCGCAGCCACCAACCCACGCTTCACCGGGTTATTATGCACATACTCCAGCTTCTGCACCATCATCTCATCGTCCGTAATCGCCACCGGATGAAAGCCCTCCTGCCAGACCTGACGTTCGCTCTGCACCTTATGCGCCGCGTGGAAATGCTCGAACTGATGCAGCAGCCACTCGCAGTTCTCCGCCTGTAAGTGGTTAAGAATCTGCCGCGCCGTGTGGCGTTTGAAATCCCGCATCACCTGCATGAGATCGGGTGCGGAAAGCACGGCGTGAAAGTGGTTGTCGAGAATGACCCAGCCGTGGATGCGCAGCCCCTTGTGCTCGCGGCAATGGAGCCATGACTGAATGAGCAGATCGCACCGCGCCGCCGTGGTGAAAACCGGGAGCCATGCGACGATCGTGGAGGTGACGAAGTGCGCGGCGTGCGGTTCATGAATGCGGTAGCGGCTGCGCATGGCGGGGACGGTAGAGGAAGCTCAGCTTCACAGACAATCGCGTTTCTCCTCGTTCCTCGTTCTGAAGTTTTACTTCGGAATGTTCAATTTCTTGGAAGCTGTGCTTCTCCTCGCGCGCCATACGGGAAGCCAAGCTTCCGAGACAGGTCCGTTCCGAAGTGGAACTTCGGAACGAGGGGAAATGAACCTTCGTGACGCCGGGAACAAAGGGAAAAACGACTAGCCCGGCTCACTGAAGATTCGATCCGTTACACCAGCAAGCTTGGGTAA
>JANOBH010000463.1:0-11351 GCA_031411535.1 Chthoniobacter sp.
TCGCATCCTCCGCCGACGAAGCGCCTGCCAAAAAGCGCGCGCTGAAAAAGGCCGTGAATCTCGGCATGTGCAGCGCCCCCGGCGCATCCGTGGCGGATCGCTTCAAGATGATCCGCGATGCGGGTTTTGACGGCATCGAGCTGAACCGGCCCGACGCCATCCCGCTCGACGAGATCATCAAGGCGCGCGACGCGTCGGGCCTCGCCATCGCGGGCGTCATCGACTCCGTGCATTGGGGGAAGCCGCTCAGTTCCAATGATCCGAAAGTGAGAGAGCAGGGCTTCAACGGGCTCAAGCTCGCGCTTCAGGAATCCGGCGAACTCGGCTGCGAGCGGCTCCTGCTCGTGCCCGCGGTGGTGAACAAGGACATCTCCTACGCCGACGCCTACACGCGCTCGCAGGAACTCATCAAGCGGGCCGTCCCCTTCGCCGAGAAAGCGAAATGCCGCATCGCGATCGAAAACGTCTGGAACCAATTCCTGCTCAGCCCGCTCGAAGCGGCGCGCTACGTGGATGAGATCGGCAGCCCGTGGGTCGGCTGGCATTTCGACATCGGCAATATCGTCACCTTTGGCTGGCCGGAGCAGTGGATCCGCATCCTCGGCCAGCGCGTCCTGAATCTGCACATCAAGGAATACAGCCGGAAGAAGCGCGACGCCGAGGGGCTGTGGAAAGGCTTCAACGCGGAGTTGGGCGAGGGCGATGTGGAGTGGCCGGCCGTCATGCGTGCGCTCGACGACATCGGCTACCACGGATGGGGCATTCTCGAGGTGCCCGGCGGCGACGCCGCGAGGCTGAAATTCCTCGCCGAGCGCACCGACAAGCTCTTTCTCGGCTGAGCACGGCGGGCCGCGGGAGTCGCTCCCGCCCCGTTCAGACGTGATCCTTTTCCCGCCGACAATGCTGTTGCCACCCCGCAAGGGCGTGGGCATCTTCCGCCCCGCATGACCTCCCGCATCTCGCGCTTCGCCTGCGCCCTTCTCCTCCTAGCCACCACCGCGCTCGCGCAGCCGAGCGAAGTCCGCAAGAGCATCGCCCGGATCAACAACACTGCGCAGGAGGCGAACTACCGGACGCCGTGGCTGCCGGGAGGGATGAGCGGCGGGAGCGGGACGGGCTGGGTCATCGCGCCGGACCGGCTGCTGACGAATGCGCACGTGGTGAGCAATGCGCGCTTCCTGACGGTGGAAAAGGAGAACGATCCGAAGAAGTACATCGCGACGGTGGAGCACATCGCGCATGACTGCGATCTGGCGATTTTGAAAGTGCAGGACCCGGCGTTTTTCAATGGGACGATCCCGCTGGCGCTGGGGGGAATCCCGGAGCTGGAATCGACGGTGACGGTCTTTGGCTACCCGATCGGCGGCGACCGGATGAGCGTGACGCAGGGCGTGGTGTCGCGGGTGGATTTTCGCACCTACACGCACTCGGTGGTGGACTCGCATCTCTCGATCCAGATCGACGCGGCGATCAATCCGGGAAACAGCGGCGGGCCCGTGATGCAGGCCGGAAAGGTCGTCGGCGTGGCGTTTCAGGGCTTCTCCGGGGATGTGGCGCAGAATGTGGGCTACATGATCCCGACGCCGGTCATTCAGCACTTCCTCGATGACGTGAAGGACGGGCACTACGACCGATACATGGACCTCTCCATCGGCATCGCGAACACGCTCAATCCCTCGATGCGAAAGGCGCTGGGGCTGGCGGATGACGACCGCGGCGTGATGGTGAGCAGCGTGCAGTCGGCGGGCGTTTGCGCTGGGAAGCTGCTGGTGGGCGATGTGCTGCTGGCCATCGACGGGCGGGCAATCGACAGCGACGGGATGCTGGATCTGGACGGCGAGCGCGTGCTGATGAGCGAGATCGCGGAGCGGAAGTTTCTCGGCGCCACGGCGAAGTTTTCCGTGATGCGGGGGAAGCTGCCGATGGAGGTGACGGTGAAATTCGACCGCGCATGGCCTTTCACCATGCTGGCGACGCAGTACGACACCCAGCCGCCGTATGTGCTTTTTGGCGGTCTGCTTTTCCAGCCGCTGTCGCGCAATCTGCTCGCGACGTATCAGTTCACGAGCGACCGGATCAATTACTTCTACGACTTTTTCATCAGCAAAGAGATCTACCAGGAATACCCGGAGATCGTGGTGCTGAGCGCGATCCTGCCGGACCCGCTGAACACTTATCTGGGGGAGTTTCAGCAGGGGATCGTGGAGGAGATCAACGGGCAGAAAATCCGCTCGCTCAAGGAGGCGGCGGAGGCGCTGGCGAAGCCGGCGGAGTTCTACGTGATCCATTTCATCGGCTACGGCCGTCCGCTGGTGCTGGAGCGCAAGGCGGTGGAGGCGGCGCGCGAGCGGATCAAGGGACGCTACAATGTGCTCAGCGAGCAAAACCTCGGGACCCCGGATGCCACGCCCGCGCTCTGAGAAAATGAACCCCTTTTCCGCCATGCGCCGCCTCGCCTTTTTCCTCCTCATTTTTGTCTCCACCGTCCACGCCCAGGACGCGAAGCCGGAGAACGTCCTCCCGATCATTCGGGTGAACGTGACCAACCAGCAGTGGAATTTCATGCACCCGTGGGGCAAGCGCCCGCCCTATTCGCGCCGCGCCGTGGGCGCCGTGCTGGCAGGCGGGCGTGTGCTCGTGACGGCGGAACTGGTGGCCAATGCGAACTACGTGGAATTCGAGGCTGTCGAGGGCGGCCGGAAGGTGCCCGCGAGCGTGGATGTGGTGGACTATGAGGCAAACCTCGCGCTGCTGAAAACCGATGACACGGAATTCCTCAGGCCGATCAAGCCGCTCGAAATCGGGCCCGCCGCCGTGGGCGACAACCTCGCCGTCTGGCAACTCGAAGCGACCGGCAACCTGCTCTCGACGCAGGCGACACTGACGAACATCGAGGTCACGCGGTATCCGGTCGATGACTCGCCGCTGCTCATCTACCGCCTGACCGCGCCGCTCCAGTTTCGCGACTCCAGCTTCACCCTGCCCGTGGTGAAAGACGGCAAGCTCGCCGGCCTCGTGATGCGCTACGACACGAACACGAAGAACGCCGACATCATCCCCGCGCCGATCATCCAGCACTTCCTCACCGACGCCGCGAAGCCGCCCTACAAGGGATTCCCCCGCTCGGGCATCACGTCCGCGCAGACGCGCGACCCGCAGTTTCGCCACTACATCGGGCTCGATGGCGGGACGAGCGGCGGCATCTACGTGACCGAGGTGCTGCCCGGCGGCCCTGCGGCTGCGGCGGGGATCGAGAAAGGCGATGTCATTTTCAAGATCGACGGCAACGCGGTGGACCAGGACGGCAACTACAAGGACGCCGAGTACGGCAAGATCAGCATCTCGCACCTTTTCTCGACGAAGCACTTCGACGGCGAGTCGGTAAAGGTCACGATCTTCCGCAAGGGGCAGACCAAAGACCTCGACGTGAAGCTCGCGCACCGGCCGGTGGAGAGTTACGTGATCGAGCCTTACGTGATCGACCGCGCGCCGAAATTCTACGTGCTCGGCGGGCTGGTGCTGGAGGAGCTGTCACGCCAGTTCCTGCGGGAGTTCGGCCCGGATTGGCAGAAGAAGGCGCCGGAGCAGTTCGTATATTTCGACCGGCAGCAGACGGAGCTTTTCAAGGACGGGCCGAAGAAGATCGTCTTCCTCAGCCGCGTGCTGCCGTCCGACCTCACGGTGGGCTACGAGGATCTGTCGAACCTCGTGGTGAAGAAGATCAATGGCGTGGAACTGCAAAGCCTCGCCGACGTGCCGGGCGCGCTGACGAAGGCGGCGGACGGCCTGCACAAGATCGAATTCGACTCCGAGCCGACGGTCATCTACCTCGACGCCGCGCAGGTCGCGGCCAGCGAGGCGGCCATCATGCAAAAGTACCGGCTGCCGACGCTCAAGCGGCTCGAATAAATGACCACGGCAGCCTGGGGCGCGATCTTCGACTGGGACGGCGTCATCATCGACTCCTCCTCGCATCACGAGGAAAGCTGGGAGCGGCTGGCCCGCGAGATCGGGAAGCCGCTGCCCGGGGATCATTTCACCAAAGGCTTCGGGCGGAAGAATGAGTTCATCATCCCCGAACTGCTCGGCTGGACGCGGGACGCGGAGGAGATCCGCGTCATCTCGCTCCGCAAGGAGGCGCTCTACCGCGAGGTCGTGGCCGGGCGCGGGCTCAGCGCGCTGCCCGGCGTGCGCACCTGGCTGGAGCGCTTGCGCGTGGCCGGCGTGCCGTGCGCCATCGGCTCGTCCACGCACCGCGCGAATATCGACCTCTCGCTCGGCCTCATCGGGCTCGCGGAGTTCTTCTCCGGGATCGTCACCGCCGAGGATGTCTCGCTTGGCAAACCCGACCCCGAGGTCTTCCTCACCGCCGCCGCCCGCATCGCGCGTCCGCCCGGGCGCTGCGTTGTCTTCGAGGACGCGCATGTGGGCATCGCCGCCGCCCGCGCCGGCGGTATGCGCGTCGTCGGCGTGGCCACCACGCATCCCGCCAGCGAACTGACCGCCGCCGACATCGCGGTCTCGGGTCTCGACGAGTTGCAGCCCGCCACGCTCGCCGCGTGGTTTCCCGCGTAGCGGCCCCCCGGCGGAGTGCCGCGCTCCTGCGCGTCCCCGATCTCGCGGGGATGAGGGCACGCGGGAGCATGTCCGTCCGCATTTTGGAATCCCGACCTAAGCAATTCCTCCGCGACTGATTTTCTACGCAGACGTATCATTTGCGCGCGTTCGATTCGCCGCTTATGTGTGCGCGTTCCAAATCCGATTCCCCTTCGCTCCCCGCATGAAAAAGACCGCCGTCATCCTCGCCCTTGCCGCCCTCGCCGGGGGCGGTTGGTTCCTTTTTGGCGGCAGGACACCGAGGGCCGAGGCGGCCGATGCCGTGGGCGCCAAGCTCCTCGCGCGCGTGGAAAAGCGGGACATCGAGTCGAGCATCGACGTGAGCGGCGACGTGACGCCCGCGTTCCAGCTCGATGTGAAGTCCGAGGTCGGCGGCAGGCTCAAGCGGATGCATGTCGTTCCCGGCCAGACCGTCAAGGAAGGCGACCTGCTGGTGGAAATCGACGATCGGGACCTGCTGTCGGAAAAGGAGAGCGCGCTGACGGAGATCGAGGGAGCGAAACTCTCGATGGAAAAATCGAAGAAGAACTTCGAGCGCTCGCGCGATCTTTTCGAGGAGAAGCTCGTCAGCCGGGAGGTCTTCGACAACCTGACCGCGGAGTATGAAATCGCGCAGAACGGTCTCGTCAAAGCGCAGCGCAAGCTCCAACTCGTGGAGGACCGCCTGCGGAAGACGAAAGTCCTTTCGCCCACCGACGGCACCGTCCTGACGGCGCCCGTCATCGAGGGGCAGGTCGTGATCGCCGCGGCGAGCGTGAACAACGGCACGACGCTGATGACGATCGCGAACCTCTCAAAGCTGCTGATCGAGATGCACATCAACCAGGTGGACAAGGCAAAGCTCGCGCTCGACAAGGTGGTTCAGATTCGCGCAGAGGCGCTCAAGGACGAGGAAATGGAGGCGCGCATTTCCTTTATCGCGCCGATCGCCACGACGAAGAGCAGCGTAAAGGGATTCCAGGTGCAGGCGCTGATCGACAAGCCGGACCGGAGGCTGAGCCCAGGGATGACGGTGACGCTGAATGTCCCCATCGCCCGCTCCGACGATGCGATCAGCGTGCCGGTGACGGCTGTTTTCAAAAGCGAGGGCAACAAGAAGGTCGTCTATGTCAGAAACGGCGGCGGCACCGAGAAGCGCGAGGTCAAAGTCGGCGTCACGAACATCGACCACGCCGAGATCCTGAACGGTGTCAAAGAGGGCGAGCAGATCCTGCTCATCGAGCCGGCCAAGGCGCCGAAACGGTCATAGGAAATGGTCTCAGGTGCCAGGTGTCAGTGAACCTCTTTCGCACCCGGATACTCCACTTGTGCCCACCCTGACTTTTTTCCCGCGATGGCGCTCATAGAACTCCGCGAAGTCACCAAACGCTATCGCGTCGGCGAGCAGGAGATCGTCGCGCTCGACGGCATCGACCTAGACATCGCGCAGGGCGAGTACGCGGCGATCATCGGGCCGAGCGGCAGCGGAAAATCCACGCTCATGCATCTCCTCGGCTGCCTCGATACGCCGACCACCGGGCGCATGACGATCGACGGCATCGACGCCAGCCGCGCCGGCGGCAACCGCCTTTCCGAACTGCGCAACGCCAAGATCGGCTTCGTCTTCCAGTCCTTCAATCTGCTGCCGAAATTCAACGTCCTGCAAAACGTCGAGCTGCCGATGATCTACGCCAATGTCAGCGCGAGCGAACGCAAGAGCCGCGCGCTCGCCGCCATCGACCGCGTCGGCCTTTCCAACCGCATAAAGAACACGCCGCTCCAGCTCAGCGGTGGCCAGATGCAGCGCGTGGCCATCGCCCGTGCGCTGGTCAATGACCCGCGCATCATTTTCGCCGACGAGCCGACCGGCAATCTCGACTCGACGACCGGCGAATCCATCCTGGCGCTCTTCCAGGAGCTCAGCTCGCAGGGCCGCACCATCGTCCTGGTGACGCATGACAGCGAAATCGCCGCGCACACGCCGCGCCGGATCGAGATGCGCGACGGGAAGATCGTCGGCGATACTGGAGCGGCCGGGGCGGCGGAAATCCGAAATCCGAAACCCGAAATCCGAAACAAATCCGAATGATCCGAAATCTGAAAATCGACGGCGGAATCGCTGGATGGATTTCCGTTTTCCTTCCCTGCCGGCATTTCGAATTTATTTCGGATTTCGATATTCGGATTTCGAATTTTCCCTTCTCCCCATGAAGCTCTGGCTCTCTCTCCTCATGGGGCTGAAGGAAATCGGGGCGCACAAATTCCGCAGCATCCTGACGATGCTCGGCATCATCCTGGGTGTCGCCAGCCTGCTCACGACCTTCGCGCTGACCGCGGGGATCGCCCACGGCATGCGCGATTTCATGACGCAGATCGGCGGCATCGAGAAGATCGACGTCACCAAACAGGATCCGCCCGAGGAGCAGAGCGCCTTTGCGGAGATTTCCCCCGGCGCCACAGTCGCCGACGCGGAGATCATCCGGCAGCGCGCGGACCTCGTGAATTACGTCTCCCCCGTATCCGAGCTCGGCAACGCCGCCCTCACCCGTGGGAACCAGACGTTTCGCGCGCAGGTGTACGGCTGCTGGCCGGATTTCGCCCACATCAACAAGCATGAGATCGCCACCGGCCGCCTCCTCAGCCAGATCGACCTGGACGAGGCGCGCCACGTCTGCCTCGTCGGACGCACGATCGTCGAAAAGCTCTGGCCTGGCCGGAAGGACTACAACGCGGTGGGGGAATCCATCCTCATCAGCGGCCGCCCCTTCACCATCGTCGGCGTCTTCAACTTCTACGAACGCGAGGAAGACCGGCTCCGCCGCGAGCGCGGCGAACCGCAGAAGGGGAGCCAGTTCAGCCGCGGCGGCAACAAGCGCTCGGGCGGCTGGGATCCCTTTTTCCGAAAGAACACGACCGTGCAGATCCCCATCACCACGATGTTCTACGACTACAAGTCGGCGAACGTCGTGGGCAGCGTGGACCAGGGGCCGAACTACCGGCTCGACCAGCTCATTTTCCAGGTGAACGACGTCGCGCATTTTCAGGCGGCGCTCGACCAGACGCGCACGCTGCTCACCGCCACGCATCGCGGCATCGAGGATTTTTCGTTCAACACGCGCGAGGAGTGGTTCGACAACATGGAGCGCAGCATCAAAAGCACGCGCATCAGCGGCGGCCTCATCGCCTGCATCAGCCTGATCGTCGGCGGCATCGGCATCACGAATATCATGCTCGCCTCGATCACCGAGCGCATCCGCGAGATCGGCGTGCGGCGCGCCATCGGCGCAAAAGGGCGCGATATTTTTCTCCAGATCATCGTGGAAAGCAGCGTCATCGGCGTCTGCGGCGGGGTGCTCGGACTCGGCGCGGCGTTTGGCCTGCTGCGGCTCATCGCCAAGCTCACGGAGAGCGAGAACACGCCCATCGTCGAGCCGGGCGCGATTTTGATCAGCTTTGGCTTCGCCGTCGCGATCGGCGTGCTGAGCGGCTTTTACCCGGCGCTCCGGGCGAGCCGCCTCGATCCGATCGAGGCGCTGCGCTACGGCTGAGGAAAGCAGCTTGGGCTTCAGCCCAAATGGCGCACGGAGTTTGGACTGAAGTCCAAGCTACTTTGTGCGGCCGAGATAGAACCGCTCCGCGTTTCCGCCGAGCACCTTTGCCTGCGCCTCGGCGGAAAGCGGGGCGATGTAGTCCCGCACGAGCGCGAAAACCCGCGCGTAATCCGCAGCGAGGAGGCACACCGGCCAGTCGCTCCCAAACATCAGCCGGTCCTCGCCGAAGGCCGCGAACACCACATCGAGGTAGGGACGGATGTCGGCGGTCTGCCACGCTTTCATATCAGCCTCGGTGACCATGCCGGAGACTTTGCACAGCACATTGGGCGACTGCGCCAGCTCGCGGATCTGCTCCCGCCACGGCGAGAGCGTGCCGGCTTTGATCGGCGGCTTCGCGATGTGATCGAGCACGAAGCGCTGATCGGGAAAGCGGCGCGCGATGGCGATCGCCGAGGGAAGCTGGCGCGGCTGGATGAGGATGTCGTAGGTCAGGCGATGCGCCCGGAGCATGCCGATGCCGCGCAGGAAATCCGCGCCGAGCATGAAGTCATCCTCCGGCTCGTCCTGCACGACGTGGCGCACCCCGACGAAGCTCGGATGCTGCGCCAGCTCGGCGAGTTCGTCGCCGACCTTTGGCGAGCGCAGGTCGGCCCACCCGACCACGCCTTTGATGACCGGCGCATGATCCGCCAGCGTGAGCAGCCAGCGGCTTTCCTCCACGGTCTGCCGCGCCTGCACTGCGATGCAGCCGTCGAGCCCGGCGGCGGCGAGCAGGGGCGCGAGGTCCGGCGGGAGCCAGTCGCGATGCAGCGGCGAGCCTTTCGGAATCCACGGATACTGCGCGGCGTCGTAACTCCAGAAATGCTGGTGGGAATCGAGTTTCATCGGGTGAGATGCGGCCCCAATTTTTCATGGGGAGTGGGTGAAAGTCCACGCATCCCGCCGCGGCTCAGGGCTGGATCTCCACCTCCGTGCCGACCGGCACGCGGGAGTAGAGATCGATGATGTCCTCATTGGCCATCCGCACGCAGCCAAAGCTGGCGGGCGTGCCGAGGCGGGACTCGGCATTGGTGCCGTGGATGTAGATGTAGCGCTCGTAGGTGTTCGCGTTGCCGGCATCGAGGCCGGCGAGCCAGAGGATGCGTGTCTGGACGTGATCGTGGTCGTCGCCTTCCTGCCCGATGCGACCTGTCGGCACGCGGCTGACGAAAATCTCGCCGGGCACCGCGCCGTCGCCGTGCTTTTCCTCGATGCGGAACCGGCCGGTCGGCGTCTTGTTGCTGCCCGGCTCGCTGCCGAGGCCGAAGCGGGAGGTGGAGATGACGTAGCGGCGGACGAGACCGGCGGCGTCGGTCAGGTCGAGCGTTTGCGAAGGGACGTGGACGAGGATTTGCATGGTGCGGGGCGTGACTGTGGCACTTGCCACGAGGCGCTGGGCATTCTAGCTTCCGCCTCCTTTTTTATGAGCAAAAACTTACACGTCGCGATTGTCGGGGCCACTGGAGCTGTCGGGGTGGAGATGATCAAGACGCTGGAAAAGAGGAATTTTCCCGTAAGCCAGCTCACGCTGCTGGCGTCTGCGCGTTCGGCGGGAAAGACGCTGCCGTTTCGCGGGGAAGAAGTGGTGATCGAGGAGTTGCGCGACGACTCGTTCGCCGGCGTGGACATCGCGCTTTTCAGCGCGGGCGGGGACATTTCGAGAAAATACGGGCCGATCGCGGTGCAGGCGGGAGCTGTGGTAGTGGATAACTCGAGCGCATTTCGCATGGAGTCGGACGTGCCGCTCGTCGTGCCCGAGATCAATGGCGCGGACGTGAAGAAGCACAAAGGCATCATCGCGAACCCGAACTGCACCACGGCGATCACGCTCATGGCGCTGTATCCGCTGCATCAGGAATTCCGCGTGAAGCGCATCTTTGCATCGAGCTATCAGGCGGTTAGCGGTACGGGCGCGCAGGCGATCGAGGAGCTGCGTGCGCAGGTCGAGGCCATCGCCGCCGGACGGCCTGTGGAGAGGAAGGTCTATCCGCACCAGATCGCGTTCAACGTCCTGCCCCATGTCGATAGCTTCCTCGACTCCGGCTACACCAAGGAGGAGATGAAGATGCAGAATGAGGGCCGCCGGATCATGCATCATCAGACCTTCAAGGCGTCGGTGACCTGCGTGCGCGTGCCGGTGTACCGCGCGCACAGCGTGGCGGTGAGTGCCGAGTTTGAGCGTCCCATTTCGCTCATGGACGCGCGGGCGGTCCTCGCCAAGGCTCCCGGTCTCGATGTCGTGGATGATCCCTCGAAGTGCGAGTACCCCCTCCCGCTCTACGCCGCCGAGCGCGACAACTGCCAGGTGGGACGGCTCCGGCTCGACTGCGCGCTCGACAACGGGCTGGCGTTTTGGGTCGCGGGCGACCAGCTCCTGAAAGGCGCGGCGCTCAACGCGGTGCAGATCGCGGAACTGATCTAGCGGCCCCAGATCCTGTGAAAGAAGGATGAGGCTCGGGCGCGGGAGCGCCGGGCACTGCGCGCAGGAGCGCTGGGCTCCGAGGGACCACCCGCGGAGCCGAGCGCTCCAGCGCGACCACGGGCGCTCCCGCGCCCGGACTTCCTGCCTAGTGGCGGCCTGTTGAAAGACGAGCGACGCCATCACCCAGCGCTCACACGGTTTTTTTAAACGGGCTGCTACCCCGAACGGGTGAGGTGACACGCGATGCGGACGCGGTAGCGTGAGCGCATGAATTGTGTCTCTCCCCGCATTGTTTCCGCGCTCGTTTTTACCCTCCTCGCATCCGTGCTGAATGCGGCGGAGCTGGCGCTGCCGGCGAAGTTCGACTTTCGCCAAGGGAAGGTTCAGGCGGGTGCGCGGCAAGTGCTGCCGGCGACGCTTTTCTCCGAGGAGACGGGCTACGGCTACGAGCCGGGGACGCCGCCAGTCTTTTTCTCCGCGGCGCTGCCGGAGGGAAACTACCGTGTGACGGTGACGCTCGGGGCGGCGGATGGCGACTCGGTGACGACGGTGAAGGCGGAGATGCGCCGGCTGATGCTGGAGAATGTGAAGACGGCGGCCGGCAAGTTTGAGACGCGGAGCTTTATCGTGAATGTGCGCACGCCGGTGATCACGCCGGGTGTGAATGTGAAGCTGAAGGATCGCGAGCGGGAAACGGAGGCGGTGAATTGGGACGGGAAGCTGACGCTGGAGTTTGGCGG